>JAIXWZ010000050.1 GCA_027491035.1 Comamonadaceae bacterium
CAGGGGAACAAGCCCTTCTTGACCTTGATGCCTTGGGCCTTGGCCTGCTCTTCGGTCAGGCCCACCCAGGCCACTTCAGGGTCGGTGTAGGCCACGCTGGGGATCACGCGGGCGTTGAATGCGGCAGCGGCCAGTTCCTTGTTGCCTTGCAACTCGCCCGCAATCACTTCCGCGGCCACATGGGCCTCGTGCACCGCTTTGTGCGCGAGCATGGGCTGGCCCACGATGTCGCCGATGGCAAAGATGTGCGGCACGTTGGTGCGCATCTGAATATCGACGTTGATGAAGCCGCGATCGGTGACCGCCACACCTGCTTTTTCCGCGGCGAGTTTCTTGCCGTTGGGGCTGCGGCCCACGGCTTGCAGCACCAGGTCGTAGATGCCTTCGCTCTTGCTGCCGTCGAGCCCTTCAAACTGCACCTTGATGCCTTCGGGCGTGGCCTGCGCGCCCACGGTCTTGGTCTTGAGCATGATCTTGTCAAAACGCTTGGCGTTCATCTTTTCCCAGACCTTGACCAGATCGCGGTCGGCGCCTTGCATCAGACCGTCCATCATCTCGACCACCTCAAGCCTTGCGCCGAGCGTGCTGTAGACCGTGCCCATCTCCAGGCCAATGATGCCGCCGCCAACGATGAGCATTTTCTTGGGCACGCTGGCCAGGCCCAGGGCGCCAGTGGAGTCGACCACACGCGGATCGTCGGGCATGAAGGGCAGGCGCACGGCTTGTGAGCCGGCGGCGATGATGGCGCGCTTGAAGGCGATGACTTTTTTGCTGCCGGTTTTCTGCTGCCCGCTGCCGGTGGTTTCTTCAACCTCCAGGTGGTTGGCGCCCACAAAGCCGCCGTAACCGCGCACGGTGGTGACCTTGCGCATCTTGGCCATGGCGGCCAGGCCGCCGGTGAGTTTGCCGATCACCTTGTCTTTGTGGCCGCGCAGCTTGTCGATGTTGAGCTTGGGCGCGCCAAAGTCCACACCCAGATCGGCCATGTGGCTGACCTCGTCCATCACAGCTGCGACGTGCAGAAGCGCCTTCGAGGGAATGCAGCCCACATTGAGGCACACGCCACCGAGCGAGGCGTAACGCTCGACGATGACGACCTTCAGGCCCAAATCGGCGGCGCGGAAGGCGGCCGAATAGCCACCGGGGCCGCCGCCGAGAACGAGCACATCGCAGTCGAGGTCGGCGGTGCCGCTGTAGCTGGCGGCCGTTGGCGCTGGTGTGGCATCGGGAGGGACGATGCCAGCCGTGGATTGCCGCGCTTGTGTCACTGCGAGCCCGCTTGCGGGCGTGGCAGTCGCAGCGCCGGGGGCAGCCGCTGCCCCCTCGCCTTCAAGCGCCAACACCACCGAGCCCTGCTTGACCTTGTCGCCAAGCTTGACCTTCAACTCTTTGACCACGCCCGCGTGGGATGAGGGGATTTCCATCGAGGCCTTGTCCGACTCGACCGTGATCAGCGATTGCTCGGCCTTGACGGTGTCGCCGGGTTTGACGAGCAACTCGATGACCGTGACTTCGCTGAAGTCGCCGATGTCGGGAACTTGGACGTCGATAAGGGATGGCGCGTTCATGTGTCTTTGACCTTCATCTTCAGGGTGTACAACTCCACCGGCGCGGCGGAGTTCTTGTCAAATTCGCAGCCGGCCTGCACACCGATGAGCGCCACCTCGCGCGCGGTGCGGGCCCGGTCCCAGCTGGCATGCATCGCGCCCAGGGCAAAGCTGCGACCGGAGCCGATGCCCCAGAACTGCTTGAATTCAAAAATCTCGCGGTAGCTGTACAGACCAAAGATGCCGCTCGAGTTGGCGATGACCACGCTGAACTGGCTCGACTCGTAAGGGTCGTTCTCGTCTTCCTTGGTCTGCAGATAAAACTGGTCCTTGAGCACCGGGTGCAGGCGGGTGAAGGTATCGAAAATTTCGTCCTTGCTGCCCAGCAGCACCTGCTCGGGGGGCAAGGCGGCCATGGCCTTGCGCAGCACCGGAAAATGCGCAACAGAGCCGGCCATGCCGATGTAGTTCACGCCCTGCGGCGTGGCCAGCCGCAAAATCTTGCTGTTGGCTTCAAAACGGCTGCCCAGGCGGGTGTCGCCAAAGGTCACCAACGTGTCGGCGGCGATGGCCACCTGCCCTGCTTTTTTGACGATCACCAATGTGGTCATGTGCTGCTCCCCTCGCGTCGCATCTAAAGTGCGTAGGTTAACCGCTCGGTACAGCTGAGCTTGGGCTCTGGCCGGTTGAATGCGCGATCGTGCTCAAAGCAAAACGCGGCGCATGTCACCCAAGATCTGGCCGAGGTAGGCATTAAAGCGCGCCGCCGCCGCACCATCGATGACCCGGTGGTCCCAGGTCAGCGACAGCGGCAGCATCAGGCGCGGCACGAACTCCTTGCCGTTCCACACCGGCTCCATGGTGCTTTTGCAAACGCCCAATATCGCCACCTCCGGTGCATTGATGATGGGCGTGAAATAGCGCCCACCAATGCCGCCCAGGCTGGAGATGGTGAAGGTTGCGCCGCTCATCTCGGCTGGGCTGAGTTTGCCCTCGCGCGCCTTCTTGGCCAATTCGCCCATCTCTTGGCTGATCTGCAAGATGCCTTTTTTATCGGCATCTTTGACGACCGGAACCATCAGGCCGTTGGGTGTGTCAGCGGCAAAACCGATGTGCCAGTACTGCTTGTAAATCAGCGCATCGCCATCGAGGCTGCTGTTGAATTCGGGGAATTTCTTGAGCGCGGCCACGCAGGCTTTGATGAGAAAAGCCAGCATGGTGACCTTGATGCCCGACTTCTCGTTGTCCTTGTTGGTGGCCACGCGAAAGGCTTCGAGCTCGGTGATGTCGGCATCGTCGTGGTTGGTCACGGCCGGAATCAAGACAGCGTTGCGCAGCAAGTTGGCGCCGCTGATCTTCTTGATGCGGCTCATCTCCTTGCGCTCGATCGGGCCAAATTTGGCAAAGTCGACCTTGGGCCAAGGAATCAGGCCCAGCTCGGAGCCGCCACCGGCAGAGGCCGCGGCGGGCGCTTTGGCGGCCTGCGCGCGGGTCTGCGCTGCGCCGGCCATCACGGCCTTGGTGAAGGTCTGGACGTCGTCCTGGGTGATGCGCCCCTTGGGGCCACTGCCCTTGACCTCTTCGAGTGGCACGCCCAGTTCGCGGGCGAACTTGCGCACCGAGGGTGACGCATGAGGCAAGCCCAAGGCCGCCGTCGTGGGGCTGTGGGCGGGGGCTGTCTGGGCCCGTGCGGGAGCGGCAACCGGAGCGGGCGCGCTGGCAGGTGGCGCAACGGGCGAGGCAGCGGAAGCCGGCGATGCAGCCGAAGAGGCAACCGGTGCGACCCCTTCGAGCACGGCCAGCAGATCGCCGATATTGATCTTGTCACCGAGCTTGACCGCCATCTGTTTGATCACGCCCGCTGCACTTGAAGGGATCTCCATCGAGGCCTTGTCCGATTCGACCGTGACGAGCGACTGCTCGAGCTTGACGGCGTCGCCAGGCTTGACGAAGACCTCAATGACCGTGACGTCCTTGAAGTCGCCAATGTCGGGCACCCGCACCTCCAACGTGCCCACCGGCGACGGCGCTGCGGGCGAAGCTGACGCGGCAGCGGCCACAGGAGCAAGCGCAGGGCTGCTGGCCACGGCTGCGGGCTGCTCTGGCGGCACAGCGGCGGCCGAATCAGTCGCCTGGAGCAGCACGATGACCGAGCCCTGCTTGACCTTGTCGCCCAGTTGCACCGAGATGGACTGCACCACCCCGGCGTGCGAGGACGGGATTTCCATCGAGGCCTTGTCCGACTCGACCGTGATCAGGCTCTGCTCGGCCTTGACCGCATCGCCGGGCTTGACCAGCAATTCAATGACGCTGACCTCATCGAAATCACCGATGTCCGGAACCTTGACTTCTACCAATGCCATGTTGTCTGTCTCCTGTCAGGCGTACAAGGGGTTGACCTTGTCGGCCTTGATGCCGTACTTTTGGATCGCCTCGGCCACCTTCTTGGCAGGCAAGGCCCCCTCCTCGCTCAGAGCTTTGAGCGCAGCGACCACGATGTAGTGGCGGTTGATCTCGAAGTGCTCGCGCAGCTTGCTGCGGAAATCGGAGCGGCCGAACCCGTCGGTTCCCAAGACCTTGTAGGTGCGGCCCTTGGGCATGAAGGGGCGGATCTGCTCGGCGTAGTTCTTCATGTAATCGGTCGAGGCGATCACCGGGCCCACTTGGCCGGCGAGCTGCTGCTCGACAAAAGACAGCTTGGGCGCATCGGTGGGATGCAGCAGGTTGTGCCGCTCAATGGCCTGGCCGTCGCGGGCCAACTCGTTAAAGCTCGGGCAACTCCAGACGTCGGCCTGCACGCCCCAGTGGGCAGCCAGCAGGGTCTGCGCCGCAATCGACTCGCGCAGAATCGAGCCCGAGCCCAGAAGCTGCACCCGCTTGTCGCCGTCGGCGCCAGCCTTGCACAGGTACATGCCCTTGATGATCTGCTCTTCGGTGCCCGCAGTCAGACCCGGCATCGCATAGTTTTCATTGAGCAGCGTGAGGTAGTAAAACACGTTGTCTTGCCGCTCGACCATGCGCTTGAGACCGTGCTGCATGATCACCGCCACCTCGTGCGCAAAGGTCGGGTCGTAAGAGATGCAGTTGGGAATCGTGCCGGCCAGAATGTGGCTGTGGCCGTCCTCGTGCTGCAGGCCTTCGCCGTTGAGCGTGGTGCGCCCCGAGGTGCCACCGAGCAGGAAGCCGCGCGCCTGCATGTCGCCCGCCGCCCAAGCCAGATCGCCGATGCGCTGGAAGCCAAACATCGAGTAGTACACGTAAAACGGCACCATGATGCGGTTGCTGGTCGAGTAGCTGGTGGCCGCTGCGATCCAGCTGGACATGCCGCCGGCCTCGTTGATGCCCTCCTGCAAAATTTGCCCGGCCTTGTCTTCCTTGTAGTACATGACCTGGTCTTTGTCGACCGGGGTGTACTGCTGGCCGGCCGGGTTGTAGATGCCGACCTGCCGGAACAAGCCCTCCATGCCGAAGGTGCGCGCCTCATCGACCAAGATGGGCACCACACGCGGGCCCAAGGCCTTGTCGCGCAGCAACTGGGTCAGAAAGCGCACATAAGCCTGCGTGGTCGAGATCTCGCGGCCTTCTGCAGTGGGCTCGAGCACCGCCTTGAAGGTCTCAAGCGCTGGCACGGTGAAGCTCTCTTCGGCGCGGGTGCGGCGGTGCGGCAGGTAGCCCCCGAGCGCACGGCGGCGCTCGTGCAGGTACTTCATCTCGGGCGTGTCATCGGCGGGCTTGTAGAACGGCAGCTTGGGCAGCTCGCTGTCGGGCACGGGAATGTTGAACCGGTCGCGGAAGATCTTGATGTCCTCGTCGGTCAGCTTCTTGGTCTGGTGCACCGTGTTCTTGCCCTCGCCGGCCTTGCCCATGCCAAAGCCCTTGACCGTCTTGATCAGCAAGACCGTGGGCTGGCCCTTGTGGTTGACCGCCTGATGGTAGGCGGCATAGACCTTTTGCGGGTCGTGGCCGCCGCGGCGCAGGTTCCAGATGTCGTCGTCACTGAGATGCGCCACCATCTCGAGCGTGCGCGGGTCACGACCAAAGAAATGCTTGCGCACATAGGCCCCGTCGTTGGCCTTGAAGGCCTGGTAATCCCCGTCGACGGTGTCCATCATGATCTGGCGCAAGGCGCCGCCCTTGTCGCGCGCCAGCAGCGGGTCCCAGTTCGAGCCCCAGATCAGCTTGATCACGTTCCAGCCCGAGCCCCTGAACTCGCCTTCGAGCTCCTGGATGATCTTGCCGTTGCCGCGCACCGGGCCGTCGAGCCGCTGCAAATTGCAGTTGACCACGAAGATGAGGTTGTCCAGGTTCTCGCGCGCCGCCAGGCTGATCGCGCCCAGTGACTCAACCTCGTCCATCTCGCCATCACCGCAAAACACCCAGACCTTGCGGTTGGCGGTGTCGGCAATGCCGCGCGCATGGAGGTACTTGAGAAAGCGCGCCTGATAGATCGCCATCAAGGGGCCCAGGCCCATGGAGACGGTGGGGAACTGCCAAAACTCGGGCATGAGCTTGGGATGCGGATAGCTCGACAGGCCCTTGCCATCGACTTCCTGCCGAAAATTGAGCAACTGCTCCTCGCTCAGGCGCCCCTCAAGGTAGGCACGCGCGTAGACGCCCGGCGAGACATGGCCCTGGATGTAGATGCAGTCGCCGCCATGCTGCTCGCTCTCGGCGTGCCAGAAATGGTTGAAGCCAGCGCCAAACAAATGCGCCAGCGAGGCAAACGAGCCGATGTGGCCGCCCAGGTCACCGCCATCTTCAGGGTTGTGGCGGTTGGCCTTGACCACCATGGCCATCGCGTTCCAGCGCATGTAGGCGCGCAGTCGCTCCTCGATCTCGATGTTGCCGGGGCAGCGCGCCTCCTGTTCGGGCTCGATCGTGTTGACGTAGCCGGTGTTGGCCGAAAACGGCATGTCGATGCTGTGCTGGCGCGCCTCTTCGAGCAGTTGCTCAAGTAGAAAGTGCGCACGCTCGGGGCCCTCGCGCTCGATCACCGCCGCCAGGGCGTCGAGCCATTCACGCGTTTCCTGGTGGTCCTTGTCCTGGGCTGCCGCATGGGCGCCAAGTCCGATGTCTTGGGGTTGAGCCGCCATGGCTTAGTCTCCTGCGCTGGTTTCTGCCGTAAACCTGGCGCCTGGGCGCGGCCATCGGGCATCGCACAGGTGCAAGGCAATGATTCTGACCGGAGTGTCGCACACTTTCCCCATTTTTCAAATAGTGCTTTTATATTTCATATTAAGAAATACTGACAGCAATGGCGATCGCCCACTGACTCACGATGACGAAGTGAGGGCCTGACCACGACCTACGCGGGCAGCGACCATCACCCAGCCCCGTCACCGCCACCCAGCTCCGTCATCGCCACCCCAGCCCCGTCATCGCGAGGCACGAAGCGATCCATCGGCATAGCACCCAAGGGTTGGAAGGGCCGCACTACACTTGACCGGCCATGTCGCAACCGCCGTCATCCACGCGCGCGCCGTCGGCGCTGCCGGCTGCCTGGCGGCGCTGGTGGCGACGCCTCTCGCCTGCCCGGCAGGACCGCTTCATCACCCTGGGGCCGCTGCTCGCGGTGGCCCTGTTTCTGGCGGCCGTGGTGGCCGCCTTTGGCTACCTGCGCATCGAGGAGATCGACCGCGAAGCCGAGGCCGTGCGGCGGGATGTGGAGTATGCGCAGCAGCGGCTTCGCCTGCGACTGCTCGAGCGCCAGGAGCAACTGATGCGACTGGGCCGCGACATCTCCAACCGCGAGATCAATGTCGACGGCTTCATGGACCAGGCCGAATCCATGATCAGCCAGCACCCGGAATTGATGGCCGTCAGCTGGATCGACGCACGGCGCCGCATCCGGGCCACCTATGCTTCGCCTAGCGCGGGCGCGGCCCAGCAGCGCGCACCCGGCGATACCCTGGCGGCCGGCGAGACCGACCAGACCTTTGGGCTGGCGCGCGATCTCAGGCAGCCTGTGCATTCACGCCCGCTGAGCGCCGGCAGCGAAACCGCCGCGGGCCTGCCCACGGTGCAACTGCAGGTGCCGCTGGACAACCAGGGGCGCTTTGACGGGGTGATCCTGGGCGAGTATTCCATCGATGGGCTGCTGCGCTTTGGCGTGCCCCCCGAGGTCAGCGCGCGCTATGCGGTAGCCCTGATCGACGACCAGGGCCAAATCTTGGCCGGCAGCCTGCCCCCGCCCAGGCCCACGGCGGCCAAGCTGCTGCCCTGGTCGGAGGAAGCGGCCGACTACGAAACCCCGGTCTCACCCGTGGGCAACGGCCTGCTCATCCGAGCGCAAAGCTACCGCGCCTCGCTGGGCGTGGTGGGCAGTGGATTTTTCTGGTTGGTCAGCGCCCTGAGCGCGCTGACCGTCTGGATGCTGCTGGGGACCTGGCGCCACACCCGCCGACGCGTGCAGGCGCAAGAGGCCTTGGTGGCCGAAACGAATTTCCGGCGGGCCATGGAAAACTCCATGCTCACCGGCATGCGTGCGCTGGATCTGCGGGGGTGCATCACCTACGTCAACCCGGCCTTTTGCCAGATGACCGGTTGGAGCGAGGCCGAACTGGTCGGGCGCACCGCGCCCTTCCCGTATTGGCCCGACGAAGACGTGGAGTGGCTAACGGCCCGGCTCGAAGAAGAGCTGGCCGGGCGCTCGACCCCGGGCGGCTTCGAGGTGCGGGTCAAGCGCAAGGACGGCTCGCTCTTCGATGCCCGCATGTATGTCTCGCCGCTGATCGACCCGCGCGGCCAGCAGGCCGGCTGGATGACGTCGATGACCGACATCACCGAGCCCAAGCGCATCCGGGAAGAGCTATCAAACTCGTACGAGCGCTTCACGACCGTGCTCGAGGGGCTCGATGCCGCCGTCTCGGTCGCGCCGCTCGACAGCGCCGAGCTGCTGTTTGCCAATCGCCTCTACCGCGCCTGGTTCGGCGCCGATGTGGCCGGCCACCTGCAGCTGATCACGCAGGCCGGCACGCCCCCCGTGACGCCCAGCGATGACCTGCTCGACCCGGTCGACTCTTTGGTGGGCTTGCCCACACACAGCCTGACCGCCGCAGCGGCTGAAAACGCTGAAATCTTTGTGCCTGAATTGGGCAAATGGCTCGAGGTGCGCTCGCGCTACCTCAGCTGGGTCGACGGGCGCCTGGCGCAGATGATGATTGCCACCGACATCACACCAAGGCGGCATGCCGAGGAGCAGGCAGCGCAGCAGGCCGAGCGTGCGCAATCGGCCAGCCGACTCATCACCATGGGCGAGATGGCCTCTTCGGTGGCCCACGAGCTCAACCAGCCGCTGACGGCCATCAGCAACTATTGCAAGGGCATGGTCTCGCGCCTCGAGCGCGGCAATATCGAAACAGCCGATCTGGTCGGCGCGCTTGAGAAGACCGCCCGTCAGGCTCAGCGGGCTGGCCAGATCATTCACCGCATCCGCTCCTTCGTCAAACGCAGCGAGCCCAACCGGGCCCCTTCAGACGTGGCCACGCTCGTGAGCAATGCGATGGAGTTGGCCGATATTGAGTTGCGACGCCACCATGTGCGCCTGACGCACTACCTGGCGCCCGGGCTGCCCAAGGTGCTGGTCGATCCCATCTTGATCGAGCAGGTGCTGATCAACCTGCTCAAAAACGCGGCCGAATCGATTGAACAGGCCGCTCGCCCCACCGCCCGGCGGCGCGTCGAATTGCGGGTGAGCCACAAGGGCGCCGATGCGCAGGGCAGCATGGTTGAGTTTTCGGTGCTCGACTCCGGCCGCGGCCTGTCCGAAGAAAACACCAAGCGCCTGTTCGAGGCCTTCTACTCCACCAAGCCCGAGGGCATGGGCATCGGCCTCAAACTGTGCCGCAGCATCGTCGAGTCCCATCAGGGGCGGCTGGAGGCAGAGAACCTCTACAATGGCCAAGAGGTTTTGGGGTGTCGCTTCACCTTCTGGCTGCCAGCGGCCAGCGACGACACCGAGCCCCCTGAGGATGCGACGCGCCCCGCGGCCGACAATGGCAGCGCAGCGACGATCGCGCGGTAACCGACCCTTTTGTTGACGCAAGGTTCTCATGAGCTTGATTCCCAAGAAAGGCACGGTCTACGTCGTCGACGACGACGAGGGCGTGCGCGACTCCCTGCAATGGCTGCTCGAAGGCAAAGACTACCGGGTGCGCTGCTACGACTCGGCCGAAACCTTCTTGTCGCGCTACGACCCACGCGAGGTTGCCTGCCTGATCGTCGACATCCGCATGGGCGGCATGACGGGGCTGGAGTTGCAAGACCGCCTGATCGAGCGCAAAAGCCCCTTGCCGGTGGTCTTCATCACCGGCCACGGCGATGTGCCGATGGCGGTGAGCACCATGAAAAAAGGCGCGATGGACTTCATCCAGAAGCCCTTCCAGGAAGAGGCGCTGCTCAGTCTGGTCGAGCGCATGCTCGAGCAGGCCCGCGAGAGCTTTAACGCCTACCAAAACACGGCCAGCCGTGAGGCGCTGTTGGCCAAGCTGACCTCGCGCGAGGCGCAGGTGCTCGAGCGCATCGTGGCGGGACGCTTGAACAAGCAGATCGCCGACGACCTGGGCATCAGCATCAAGACGGTGGAGGCGCACCGTGCCAACATCATGGAAAAGCTCGGTGCCAACACCGTGGCCGACCTGCTCAAGATCGCCTTGGGATCCAACACAGCAAAGGCCTGAGCAGGCCAGAGCCCATCCGGCGCCCGCTCGATGCGGGCGTTTTTCTTCCCGAAAGGAATGCGCTGACATGACGGCCCAACTCATCGACGGCAATGCACTGTCGGCCCGGCTTCGCGCCGATGTGGCCCGGCGCGCCCAAACCCTCAAAGATCGGGGCATCGTGCCTGGCCTGGCGGTGCTGCTGGTGGGCGACAACCCGGCCAGCCAGGTCTATGTGCGCAACAAGGTCAAGGCCTGCCAGGACAGCGGCCTGCACTCGGTCCTGGAGAAATACGAAGCGAGCATGACCGAAGCGCAGTTGCTGGCGCGGGTCGAGGCACTCAACCGAGATCCCAGCATCCACGGTATCTTGGTGCAGTTGCCGCTGCCACCGCACATCGACGCGCAAAAGGTGATCGAGGCCATCAGCCCGGCCAAGGATGTCGATGGCTTTCACATCGCCAGCGCCGGCGCCTTGATGACCGGCCTGCCTGGCTTTTGGCCCTGCACCCCCTACGGCTGTATGAAGATGCTCGAGGCCATCGGCTATGACCTCAAGGGCAAGCATGCGGTGGTGATCGGGCGCAGCAACATCGTGGGCAAGCCCATGGCCCTGATGCTGCTGCAACAAGACGCGACCGTGACGATTTGCCATTCGCGCACCCAGGACCTGAAGGCACAGACCCTGCAAGCCGATGTCATCGTGGCCGCCGTGGGCCGGCGCAATGTGCTGACCGCCGACATGGTCAAGCCCGGGGCGGTGGTGCTCGACGTGGGCATGAACCGCAACCCCGAGGGCAAGCTTTGCGGCGACGTGGACTTTGCAGGCGTGGGGGAGGTGGCCAGCTACATCACGCCGGTGCCCGGCGGTGTGGGGCCCATGACCATCACCATGCTGCTGGTCAATACGCTCGAGGCGGCCGAGCGCAGCGCGGTCTGAGGAAGGTCTGCACAAACCCGCTTTGTCATTGCGAGGATTACCACGGCGCTGTGCGCCTCGCAATGACGCAGGGGGTTGTCTTGGCGAGGATTGCCACGGCGCTGCGCGCCTCGCAATGACGAACGGGGTTGTCATGGCGCCCCGCCCCTTCATGGCGCCCCGCCCCGTCATGGCGCCCCGGCCCCGTCATTGCGAGGAACGAAGCAATCCATTGCAGCCTCAGCACAGGCCTATGGATCGCCACGTCGCTGCGCTCCTCGCGATGACGGACTCAGCAGCAGCCCGACAAGGGCGCTCAGGGCCGGCGCGTGAGGAGCCAGAACACCCGCAAGGCGCAGCCCCACTGCACCAGGTAAAGCGCACTGCCCAGGCTGTGCCACAGCCGCAAGGAATCCCCCTGGCCACGGGCGGCCAGGATGCGCGGGGCCAGCGCGAACTCGACGAGCAGCGCTGCCAGCATGCCGGCGACCACCCAACGCAGCAGCAAGCGCCCGAGTGCCAGCAAGGTCTCGTCCTGCGCCCGGTTGAAGGCCATGAGCAAAAGCAGCCCACAGCCGCAAGACAGCCAAGTCTGGGCCGAAAAAAGCCGTGCAGCCATGGTGCCGGCGATCTGGGCAGAAGGCAGATGCGAAAACAGCATCGGCACCACGATCACCATCAGCGCGCTCAGGCTGCCCCACCAAAGGCCGGCCGCCAAAACTGCGCAGCGCAGACGAGCAGACTGCCCCACGGCCGGGCCTCGGAATCAGGCGTAACGCACCGAGACGATTTCGTAGCGCTTCACGCCACCGGGCGCCTGCACCTCAGCGGTATCGCCCTCTTCCTTGCCAATGAGCGCGCGCGCAATGGGCGAGCTGACGTTGATCAGGCCGAGTTTGAGATCGGCCTCGTCCTCGCCCACGATCTGGTAGGTCACCTGCTCGCCGCTGTGCTCGTCCTCGAGCTCAACCGTCGAGCCAAACACCACCTTGCCGCCGGCGTCAACCTCAGTCGGGTCGATGACCTGCGCGGCCGAGAGCTTGCCTTCGATTTCCTGGATGCGCCCCTCGACAAAGCCCTGGCGATCCTTGGCGGCGTCGTATTCCGCGTTCTCGCTCAGGTCGCCTTGCGCGCGCGCCTCGGCAATGGCGGCAATCACAGCCGGCCGCTCGACCGTCTTGAGCTGGTGCAGCTCGGCCTTGAGCTGCTCAGCACCGCGCTTGGTGATCGGAAGGGTGGGCATGAATTGTCTCCAGGAGAAAAGACAAACCGCCGCCAGTTGCCTGGGGGCGGTGGGTTTTTAAAAGATAAAAAGAGTGTAATGCAAGCCCGCAGCCCTGGCACGGGCAGGGCTGCACGGGCTCAAGGTGGCGGCTCAGCTGACGCCGAGCTCGCTGTGCAAATCCTGCAAGGAGCGCACCGACAGGTGCTGCAGGTACTTCATCCCTTCAACCGCGGCCTCGGCCCCGGCGATCGTGGTAAAGGTGGTCACACGCGCGGCCAGGGCCGAGGTGCGGATCTGGCGCGAATCGGCAATGGCGTTGCGCCGCTCCTCCACCGTGTTGATGACCATGGCGATTTCGTCGTTCTTGATCATGTCCACCACATGGGGGCGACCCTCGGTGACCTTGTTGACCACCCGGCAGCTCAGGCCAGCGGCCGAAATCGCCGCGGCTGTGCCCTTGGTGGCCACCAGCTCAAAGCCCATGGCCAGCAAGGCGCGGGCCACCTCGACCGCGCGCGGCTTGTCGGTGTTTTTCACCGTCAGGAACACCAGCCCCGAGGCAGGCAGCCGGGTGCCCGCGCCGAGTTGAGACTTCACGAAGGCCTCGCCAAAGGTCTGGCCCACCCCCATCACCTCGCCGGTGGACTTCATCTCGGGGCCCAAGATGGTGTCGACACCCGGAAACTTGACGAAGGGAAACACCGCCTCTTTGACGCTGAAATAAGGCGGCGTGACCTCGTGTGAGATGCCCTGAGCCTGCAGACTTTGGCCGACCATGCAGCGCGCCGCCACCTTGGCCAGTTGTATGCCGGTGGCCTTGCTCACAAAAGGCACGGTGCGCGAGGCACGCGGGTTGACCTCGAGCACGTAGATCACGTCCTGGCCACCCACATGCTGAATGGCGAACTGCACGTTCATCAGGCCCACCACGTTGAGCGCTGCGGCCATGGCTGCCGTCTGGCGCTTGATCTCAGTGACCGTGGCTGCCGACAGCGAGTAAGGCGGCAGCGAGCAGGCCGAGTCACCCGAGTGAACGCCGGCCTGTTCGATGTGCTCCATCACGCCGCCGATGAAGGTCTTGCCCGACGGGTCACGCAGGCAGTCCACATCGCACTCGATCGCATCGTTGAGAAAGCGGTCGAGCAGCACCGGCGAGTCGTTGCTGACCTTGACCGCTTCGCGCATGTAGCGCTCGAGGTCGCGCTGCTCGTGCACGATCTCCATCGCACGCCCGCCCAGCACATAGCTGGGCCGCACCACCAGCGGATAGCCCAACGACGCCGCCTTGTCGATCGCCTCGGCCTCGGTGCGGGCCGTGGCGTTGGGCGGCTGACGCAAACCCAGTTCGTGCAAAAGCTTCTGAAAGCGTTCGCGGTCTTCGGCCGCATCGATCATGTCGGGGCTGGTGCCGATGATGGGCACGCCGTTGCGCTCCAGGTCGAGGGCCAGCTTCAGCGGGGTCTGACCACCATACTGAACGATCACGCCCAAAGGCTTTTCCTTGTCAACGATCTCAAGCACGTCTTCGAGCGTCAGGGGCTCGAAGTAAAGGCGATCGGAGGTGTCGTAGTCGGTGGAGACGGTCTCGGGATTGCAGTTGACCATGATGGTCTCGTAGCCGTCCTCGCGCATGGCCAGCGCTGCATGCACGCAGCAGTAATCGAATTCGATGCCTTGGCCAATCCGGTTGGGGCCGCCGCCGAGCACCATGATCTTCTTGCGCTGGCTCGGCTGGGCCTCGCACTCGCTGCCCTGGGCCTCGTAGGTGGAGTACATGTAGGCGGTGTTGGTGGCAAATTCGGCCGCGCAGGTGTCCACCCGCTTGTAAACCGGCCGCACGCCCAGGGCGCGCCGCTTGTCACGGATGGCGGTGTCGGTGGTGCGCAGTTGCTTGGCCAGGCGCCGGTCGGAAAAGCCTTTTTGCTTGAGCGCGCGCAGGGTCGCGGCATCGATGTCATCGAGGCTCTGGGTCTCCAGCTCAAGCTCGATCTTGACGATCTGCTCGATCTGCACCAAAAACCAGGGGTCGATCTTGGTCAACTCGTGCACCTGCTCGACACTCATGCCCTGCGCAAAGGCGTCGCCCACGTACCAGATGCGATCGGGGCCCGGCGCGCCGAGCTCCTTTTCCAGCACCTCGCGGTCCTGGGTTTTCTCGTTCATGCCGTCGACACCCACTTCAAGGCCGCGCAAGGCTTTCTGGAAAGACTCCTGGAAGGTGCGGCCCATGGCCATGACCTCGCCGACAGACTTCATCTGGGTGGTCAGGCGCGAGTCGGCCTGCGGGAATTTCTCGAAGGCAAAGCGCGGGATCTTGGTGACCACGTAGTCAATCGACGGCTCAAACGAAGCCGGCGTGGCACCGCCGGTGATCTCGTTCTTGAGTTCGTCGAGGGTGTAGCCGACGGCCAGCTTGGCCGCGACTTTGGCGATCGGAAAGCCAGTGGCCTTGGAAGCCAGCGCCGACGAGCGCGACACCCGCGGATTCATCTCGATGACGATCATGCGGCCGTCCTTGGGGCTGATGGAAAACTGCACGTTCGAGCCGCCCGTGTCCACGCCGATTTCACGCAGCACCGCCAAAGAGGCATTGCGCATGATCTGGTATTCCTTGTCGGTCAGCGTCTGCGCCGGCGCCACCGTGATCGAGTCACCCGTGTGCACCCCCATCGGGTCCAGGTTTTCAATCGAGCAAACGATGATGCAGTTGTCCTTCTTGTCGCGCACCACCTCCATCTCGTACTCTTTCCAACCGAGCAAAGACTCCTCGATCAGCAGCTCGTTGGTGGGCGAGGCCTCCAGGCCGCGCTTGCAGATCGCCTCGAACTCCTCGGCGTTGTAGGCGATGCCCCCGCCCGTGCCGCCGAGCGTGAAGCTGGGTCGAATGACAGTCGGGAAACCCACCAGCTTTTGCACCTCCCAAGCTTGGGCCATGCTGTGGGCGATGCCCGAGCGAGCTGACCCCAGACCGATCTTGGTCATGGCGTCCTTGAACTTGAGGCGGTCTTCGGCCTTGTCGATCGCCTCGGGCGTGGCGCCGATCAGCTCGACCTGGTACTTGTCAAGCACGCCCTGGCGCCACAGGTCGAGCGCGCAATTGAGGGCCGTCTGCCCGCCCATGGTGGGCAAGATCGCGTCGGGGCGCTCCTTGGCGATGATTTTCTCCACCGTCTGCCAGGTGATCGGCTCAATGTAAGTCACATCGGCCGTGGCCGGGTCGGTCATGATCGTGGCTGGATTGCTGTTGATCAAGATGACCTTGTAGCCCTCTTCGCGCAAGGCCTTGCAGGCCTGCACGCCCGAGTAATCGAACTCGCAAGCCTGACCGATGATGATCGGTCCGGCGCCAATGATGAGGATGCTTTTGAGGTCTGTGCGTTTTGGCATGGTTCGCTACTCGTGTATTTTTTTCTTGATCGGGTCAGGCGGCGGGTCAGTTCAAGCTGGCGGTGGCCAGCTTGGCACCGAACCACACGAACAGTCCCCCAACGGCGCTGGACAAGGCGGCTGACAGGCGCTGGCGTTGGCGGAAGGCCTGAGCCAGCCGGACGCCGGCAAAAATCAGGGCAGACAAATAAAGGGCACTGAAGGCCATGACGATGGCGCTCAGTATCAAAAAAGGCACGGCGGGTGTCTCGTAGGTCAAGTCGATGAACTGCACGAAGAACGACAACAAGAACAAGATGGCCTTGGGGTTGAGCAGGCTGATGAGCAGCGCCCGCTTGAACGGATCGGTCAAATGCACGGGGCTTAGAGCCGCCGGTGTCGGTGCGTTCACCGCCGGGGTGCGCAGCGACACCCAGGCAGATCGAATCAGATTGAGGCCCAACCAGGTCAGGTAGCCCGCGCCCGCGTACTTCACGACCATGAACAAGGCCGGATACGTGTGCAACAAGCTGGCAGCGCCCAAAGCGGTGAGGGTGAGCAGCACGGTGTCGCCCACGAACACGCCCATCGCACCTTGGTAGCCGGCCTTGACGCCGCGCGCCGTGGCCACTGACAGCACGAACAAGGAGTTGGGGCCGGGCAACAAAATGATGCCCAGTGCGCCCAGCGCGTAAGTCCAGATGTCGGTGACGCCGTAAAAACTCATGCCCGGGCTTCCATCGAGCCAATGAAGCGGTCAAAAAGATAGGCGATGTCATGGGGGCCGGGCGAGGCTTCCGGGTGACCCTGGAAACAAAACGCGGGCTTGTCGGTGTGGGCCAGGCCTTGCAAGGTGCCGTCAAACAGGCTCACATGGGTGGCGCGCAGGTGCGCCGGCAAGGTGGCCGCGTCAACGGCAAAACCATGGTTCTGGCTGGTGATGCTGACCCGGCCGCTGTCCAAGTCCTTGACCGGGTGGTTGGCCCCATGGTGGCCAAACTTCATCTTGAACGTGCGAGCGCCGCAGGCCAGGGCCATGATCTGGTGGCCCAGGCAGATGCCAAAGGTTGGCATGCCGGCCTCAATGATGGTTCGGGCGGCCTCGATCGCGTAGTCACAGGGCTGCGGATCGCCCGGCCCGTTGGACAAAAACACCCCGTCGGGGCGCAGGGCCAACACCTTCGCCGCATCGGTCTTGGCCGGCACGACGGTGATGCGGCAGCCACGCTCGGCAAGCATGCGCAAGATGTTCTTCTTGACGCCGTAGTCGTAGGCCACCACATGAAAGCGCTCCTGTGCCAGGCTGCCATAGCCTTGGCCGAGCTTCCATTCGGTTTGCGTCCATTCGTAGGGCTGCGTCACCGAGACCACCTGAGCCAGATCCAGCCCGGCCATGTTCGGTGCGCTGCGGGCCGACGCGATAGCCTGCGCGATCTGCTCATCGCCAACGGCCTGGCCCGCCGGCAAGGCGGCAATGCAGCCGTTTTGCGCGCCGTGGGTGCGCAGGTGGCGCGTCAGCGCCCGGGTGTCAATGTTGGCGATGGCCACCGTGCCATTGGCACGCAGATAGCTGGACAGATCCTGCGTCTGGCGAAAGTTGGAGGCCAGTTGCGGCAGATCCTTGATGATCAGGCCTGCGGCAAATACGCGCGAGGCCTCCACATCTTCAGGGTTCACACCGTAGTTGCCGATGTGCGGGTAGGTGAGTGTGACGATCTGCTGGCAGTAGCTCGGGTCGGTCAGGATTTCCTGGTAGCCGGTCATGGCGGTGTTGAACACCACTTCACCGACTGTGGAGCCAGACGCTCCAATGGAGTTGCCAACAAAGACCGTGCCGTCTGCTAGGGCCAAGATGGCCGTGGGATGGTTTCCCTGAAGGGACAAAAGCACTGGGGTCTCCGTTTGTTTGACGGTTCGCCCGGCCGCACGCGCACAGGGGCCTACATCCCTTGGGCGCTGGCTGTTGCTGGTGGTTGAGATCGGCTTTTGCTGCGCCCGGGCGAGGCTGATTGGAAAAGCCCCCGATTATAGTCTGCTCGCGACAGCCAGCACCGCACTGGCGTGCAGACAGATGGCCGCAGCACTGGCCACATTGAGCGACTCTTGACCGGCGGGCTGGATGATGCGCACCCGGTGGCGGGCACTGTCCAGCAGCGCAGGATCGACCCCCTGCCCTTCGTGTCCAAACACCCAGGCGCAGGGCCACGGTGGCGGCTGCTCGTGCAGCAGCTGACCCTGATGTGAGCTGGTGACCGCCAGCGGCGCCGTGAGCTGCGACACATCGCTCAGGTGCAGCCCTTCGAACAAATCGAGCGCAAAGTGCGCTCCCATGCCGGCGCGCAGCACCTTGGGTGACCACAAGCCGGCCGTGCCCTGCATGGCCAGCACCTGAGTGACGCCAAAGGCGGCCGCGCTGCGCAAAATGGAGCCGACATTGCCGGCGTCTTGCAGCCGGTCCAGCACCACGCAGGCGTCGTCCAGGCGCATCGCTGCGGCCGCCGGCAAGTCGAGCACCGCGCCCAGCCCCGCGGGTGAAGGCAGCGCGCTAAATTCTCGCCACAGCGCATCGGGCACGCGCACGACGCGCTCGGCCGCCTGCGACCAGGCCTGCGGCACAGTGGGGCAAGCCGATTGAGCCAGCACCAGAGTTTGCAGACGCCGGCCGCGGCCCACGGCCGCATCGACCAAATGGTCGCCCTCGAGCCAGACGGCACCCTGCGAGCGGTAGGCCGAAGCGTCCTGCGCCAGACGCCGCAAATCCTTGATAAACGGGTTGGCGCGAGAACTGATGTGATCGACCGGGCTCATGCCTGCTCCTTTGAGACGCGAGCCACCGGTGCGAAGCTGCGGCGGTGCTCGGGACTTGCGCCGTGGCGGCTCAGCGCCGCCAGATGCTCGGCCGTGCCGTAGCCCTTGTGCCGGTCAAATCCATAATGCGGAAAACGCTCATGGACCTGCTCGCACCAGCGATCGCGGGTCACCTTGGCCACGATGGAGGCCGCCGAAATGGCCGCCACCTTGGCATCGCCGCCGACGATGGCCTGAGCCAACATGGGCAAAGCCGGCAGGCGGTTGCCATCGACCAACACCTTGACCGGCTTGAGCCGCAGGCCATCGACGGCGCGCCTCATGGCCAGCAAAGTCGCCTGAAGGATGTTGATGGCATCGATCTCCTGGACACTGGCCTGGCCGACCGAGCAGCACAGGCTGCGGGCCATGATCTGCTCGTAAAGCTGCTCCCTGCGCCGAGGACTGAGCACCTTGGAGTCGGCCAGGCCCGCAATCGGACAAAGCTCGTCAAGGATGACGGCGGCAGCCACCACCGGTCCGGCCAGCGGCCCGCGGCCGGCCTCGTCAACACCGGCGACCAGACCGGGGGCGTCCCAGGCCAGCACCGCCTGCTCAGCCGCGGCGAAGGATTTTTTCGATCGCATCGCTGGCCAATCGGGCGGTGTCGCGCCGCAGCAGGTGGTGCAATTGCTCAAAACGCTGCTGCACGGCTGCGGCCTGCTGTGGACGGTCGAGCCAATCGAGTACGGCCGCAGCCAGCGCATCGGGCTGGGCACGCTCCTGAATGAATTCGGGAACCACAAACTCCTGGCACAAGATATTGGGCAACCCCACCCACGGCTGCAGCTGCTTGCGGCGCATGATCTGCCAGCTTAGCCAAGGCATGTGGTACGCAATAACCATGGGCCGCTTGAACAAGGCGGCCTCCAAGGTGGCCGTGCCGCTGGCCACCAGGGCCACGTTGCAGGCCGCCAGCACGCCGTGGGACTGGCCCTCAAACAGCTGCACGGCCGAGTCGCCAGCCGCAAAGCCGGCCGCCTGCGCCGCAGCCTGCACCTGCGCGCGCAAAGCCGGCAGGGTGGGCACGGCAAAACGCAAGGCCGGCCGCTGGCGCAGCATGTGCCGGGCGGCGCGAAAAAACCGCGGCGCCAAATGCCCGATCTCTGCCTCGCGGCTGCCCGGCAGCAAAGCCACCACGACGTCTTGAGAATCAAGGCCGAGCTGCTGGCGCGCCGCCGCGCGGTCAGGTGCCAGCGCGATCATGCTGGCCAGGGGATGGCCCACATAGGTGGCCGGCACGCCGTGGGCCTGCAGCAGTTCGGGCTCGAAAGGGAAAACACACAGCACCTGGTCAGCCGCCCGCCGCAGCTTGTCAATCTTGCTGGCGCGCCAGGCCCAGAAGGAGGGGCTGACAAAGTGCACCGTGGGCACGCCGCGCTCGCGCAGCGCCACCTCCAGATCGAGGTTGAAGTCGGGCGCATCGACACCCATGAAAACATCAGGCGGCTGTGCCAGCAGGCGCTGTGCGAGCGCGCGGCGCATCGCCAGCAGCTCACGCAGGCGGGGCAGCACCTCCACATAGCCGCGAACGGCAAGCCGGCTCTGGGGCCACCAGGCCTCAAAGCCTTGGGCCAACATGGCCGGCCCTCCGATGCCCATGGCTTGCACAGCAGGCCAGCGGCTGCGGCAGGCGGCGAGCATGGCAGCGGCCAGCAGATCACCCGACGCCTCACCAGCGACCATGGCCAATCGCGGTGCGGCGCCGGACATGGCCGCCTTAGCGCACGATGCCGCGCTCGGCAGCGTCCAGAAACGACACCAGCAAATCGAGATCGCCGTCGGTCTCTGGCGACGCACCGCGCATGGCCAGCAACGACGCCTTCGCATCGGCCAGGCTCAGGCCCTGCCGGTAAAGCGCGCGGTACATGCGTTTGATCTGGGTGATGCGCTCGTCGGTGTAGCCGCGGCGGCGCAGGCCCTCGGCGTTGATGCCCTGCGCCTGCGCCGGATTGCCCACGGCGTTGACAAAGGGCGGCACGTCCTGCGACAGCCGGGTCTGAAACCCGGCCATGGCGTGGGCCCCGACCCGCACGAACTGATGCACGCCCGTCAGCCCCCCAAGCACCACCCAGTCGCCAATGTGCACATGGCCGCCGAGCTGAGTGGCGTTGGCGATGATGGTGTGGTGGCCCACCAGGCAGTCATGCGCCACATGCACATAGGCCATGATCCAGTTGTCGTCGCCCAAGCGGGTCAGGCCGCCACCGCCGGGCGAGCCGATGTTGAAGGTGCAGAACTCGCGAATGGTGTTGCGCGCGCCGATGTGCAACTCACAAGGCTCGTCGTTGTATTTCTTGTCCTGGGGAATCGCACCGATCGAGTTGAATTGGAAAATCCGGTTGTCGCGCCCGATCGTCGTGCGGCCCTCGATCACGCAGTGCGCGCCGATGTGGGTGCCCTCGTCGATGCTCACATGCGCACCGACCGTGGTGTAGGCGCCGATGCTCACGCTCTGGCCGAGGCGGGCCTGCGGATCGACGATGGCGGTGGGATGAATGGTGGCCATGGTGCCCAAACCCGGCTCAGGCCACAGTGCGCATGGTGCACATCAGGTCGGCCTCGCAGGCCACGTCCTGGCCGACCCGAATGACCCCGTTGAACTTGAAAATACCCGCCCGTGACCGCTCGAGCAGGACCTCCAGGACCAACTGATCGCCCGGCTCAACCGGCCGCTTGAACCGCGCCGCATCAATGCCGGCAAAGTAGTAAACCGTCTTGTCATCGAGCTCGACGCCGGTCGCATCAAAAGCCAGCAGCGCCGCCGCCTGGGCCATGGCCTCGAGCATGAGCACACCCGGCATGACCGGTCGGTGCGGAAAGTGACCCGTGAAAAACGGCTCGTTGATGGTCACATTCTTGAGTGCCTTGATGCGCTTGCCCTTTTCAATCTCAAGCACCCTGTCGATCATCAGGAAAGGGTAGCGGTGGGGGAGCTTTTTGAGTATTTGGTGTATGTCCATCATGGTGTCTGCTCCGGTGGGCGCAGCCGCGCCTCCAATTGCTTGATGCGATCGCGCAGTCCGTGCAACTGCTTGAGGGAGGCCGCATTTTTTTCCCAACTCGCATTGTCGTCGATGGGAAACAGGCCACTGTACAAACCCGGCTTGCTGATCGAGCGGGTGACCACCGAGCTGGCCGAGACATGCACGCCATCGGCCAGGCTCAAGTGGCCGAGCACCACCGCACCGCCACCGATGGTGCAGTGCGCGCCGATGCGGGCGCTGCCGGCCACGCCGACACAGCCGGCCATTGCCGCGTGCGCGCCCACGTGGACGTTGTGACCAATCTGTATCAGGTTGTCGAGCTTAACCCCGTCCTCAATGACCGTATCACCCAAGGCGCCTCGGTCGATGCAGGTGTTGGCGCCGATCTCGACGTCGTCACCAATGCGCACCGCCCCCAATTGCTCGATCTTCTCCCAACGCCCACCGTCGGGCGCAAAACCAAAACCGTCGGCACCGATCACCACCCCTGGATGGACGATGCAGCGCTGTCCAATGCGGCAGCCCTGACCGACGCTCACGCGCACCGCCAGCTGCGTGTGCGCGCCAATCACCGCGCCGGCGCCGACCACGCTGTGCGCGCCGATGCTCGCACCCTCCCCGACCTCGGCCTCTTGCTCGATCACCGCGTAAGGGCCGACCGCAACGCCCTCGGCCAAGCGAGCGCTCTCGTGCACGATGGCGGTGGGATGAATGCCCGCCTGCGCCGGGCGGCCGTGCCGCAGCTTCCACAGCTGCGTGATGCGGGCAAAGTACAGGTAGGGCTGGTCGACCACAATGGCCGCGCCGCGCTCAAGAGCCAGGGCCTCCAAGGCGGGGCCGACAACCACGCAGCCCGCGCCCGACTGGGCCAGCTTGCTTTGGTATTTGGGATGGGCGACGAAACTCAGATGGCCTACCGAGGCCGTCTCGATCGGTGCCAACGCCGTGATTTGGAGATCTGCAGGGCCGAGCAGGCGGGCCTGAAAGTCAGCGGCCAGGGCTTGGACAATCTGTCCGAGCAGTAGCATCAGGGCGCCCGCGTTCGACCCTGACTCGACTCAGCGCGAACCAGGTGCGTTGAGTGACTTGATCACCCGGTCGGTGATGTCGTGCTTGGGATTGATATAGACCGCTTCCTGGACGATGAGGTCGAATTTTTCGCTCTCGGCCAGCGCCTTGACGGCCCGGTTGGCACGATCAATGATGAGCTGCAGCTCCTCATTCTTGCGGGCGTTGAGGTCTTCCTGGAACTCGCGTCGCTTGCGCTGAAACTCACGGTCCTGATCGACCAGCTGTTTCTGGCGCGCCGCGCGCTGGCTTTCCGCCAGCGTCGGTGCATCGCGCTCGAGCCGGTCCGACAGGTTCTTGATCTGGTTGCCCAGGTCGTTGATTTCCTTTTCACGCTTGGCAAATTCCTGCTCAAGCTTGGTCTGCGCCGCCTTGGCCGGCCCGGACTCGCGCACGATACGGTCGAGATTGACGATGCCGATCTTGAATTCCTGCGCGCTGGCAGTCCAGGACGCCAGTGCAAGCCCTGCGCACAGGACGAGGGGGCCAAAAGATTTGATCATCAGAATGCGGTGCCGATCTGAAATTGGAAGGCCTGTATTCTATCGCCGGCCTCACGCCGCAAGGGCTTGGCCAGAGCCAAACGCAGGGGGCCGACGGGCGAAATCCAGCTCACCCCCACGCCCGTCGATGCGCGCAGGTCTTGCAGACGCACCGGGTCGTCGGGGCCATACACCGTTCCGGCGTCCACAAAGCCGAACAGGCGCAAGGTGCGGTCATTGCCGGCGCCCGGGAAAGGCGCAATCAGCTCGCCGTTCAGGGTGATCTTCTTGGAGCCGCCGCGCGCAGCGCCGTTGGCGTAGCGCGGGCCGAGCGAGCCTTGCTCAAAGCCGCGCACCGAACCGAGACCGCCGGAGTAGAAATTCTTCAAAACCGGGAACGATTGTCCGGACAAGCCCTGGCCCCAGCCGACTTCGCCGTTTAAGCCCACGGTGAACTGCCGGTTGAGCGGAATATAGTTTTGCAACTGGTAGACCGCGCGCAGGTATCTCACATCGCCAGCGGCGCCCCAGTCGCCGCTGGCGCGCTGGTACCAGCCCTTGGTTGGCACCAGCGCGCTGTCGCGCTCATCGCGCTGCCAGCCCAGGGTGATCGGGAAGGATTGCGCCTTGGAGCCATAGTTCTTGGTGAAGTCCACCAGGCCCGGATTGGTGCCCGGCGAGATGGTCCAGTCTTCGGCGCCCACGCCGATAAAGACGGTGTCGCTTTCGGTAAAAGGCACGCCAAAGCGCACACTCGCGCCCTGGGTCTTGAGGGTGTAGTCGGTGGCTTCGCCCGTCAAGGGCCGGTTGGTGCGGCTGTAAATGTCAAAAGCCCGCGAGATGCCGTCGGCCGTGAAGTAAGGATCGACGGTGCTCAAGACCAGCTGGCGATTGGATTTGCTGGTATTGACTTCAAAGCCGAGGTAGTTGCCGCTGCCAAAGACGTTTTCCTGCCGGATGCCTGCCATCACCGAAATGCTCTCGGCGCTCGAATAGCCCGCGCCGATCTGCAAATTGCCCGTGGGCTTTTCCGACACCGTGAAGGTCAGGTCCACCTGATCCTGCGTGCCCGGCACATCCTGGGTTTCCACCTCGACCTGGGTGAAAAAGCCCAGGCGGTCGACCCGCTCACGCGACAGCCGGATCTTGTCGCTGTCGTACCAAGAGGACTCGAACTGCCTGAATTCGCGGCGCACCACCTCATCGCGGGTGCGGGTGTTGCCCGCCACGTTGATGCGGCGCACATAAGCACGGCGCGCCGGTTCGGCTTGCAGCACAAACGCCACACGGCTGTTGCTGCGGTCAATTTCGAGCTGGGGCTCAACCCGGGCGAAGGCGTAGCCAAAGCTGCCAAAGTACTCGGTGAAGGCCTTGGTGGTCTGGGCCACATGGTCGGCGTTGTAGGGCTGACCGGGCTTGATGGTCACCAGGGTCTTGAACTCCTGCTCTCGGCCCAGGTAGTTGCCCTCGAGCCTGACGCCCGAGACCACGAAGCGCTGACCTTCGGTGATGTTGATGGTCACCGAAATCTGCTGCTTGTCTGGCGAGATCGCGACCTGGGTGGAGTCGATGCGAAAGTCCACATAGCCACGCGCCAAGTAGTGAGAGCGCAGCTTTTCCAGATCAGCGTTGAGCTTGAGGCGCGAGTACCGGTCGGACTTGGTGTACCAGCTGAGCCAGCCGCCTGTATCGAGGTCGAACAGATCGCGCAGCTCGCTTTCCTTGAACGCCTGCGCGCCGACAATGCGCATTTCTTTGATCTTGGCCACCTGACCCTCGGTGACGGTAAAGGTCAGATTGACCCGATTGCGCTCGATCGGGGTGACGGTGGTGAGCACCTGTGCGCCATAGAGGCTGCGGTTGATGTATTGGCGCTTGAGTTCCTGCTCGGCCTTGTCAGCCAGCGCCCGGTCGAAGGGCTGGCCCTCGTACAGGCCCGATTCGCGAAGCGCCTTGCGAAGGACGTCCTTGTCAAACTCCTTGATGCCGACGAAATCGACCTCTGCGACGGAAGGACGCTCTTCGACCACCACAATGAGCACCGCGCCTTCGACTTCCAGCCGCACGTCCTTGAACAAGCCCAGACCGAACAGCGAGCGAATGGCCGCCGAGCCCTTTTCATCGTTGAACGTCTCGTTGACGCGCAAGGGGATGGACGCAAAGACGGTTCCGGGCTCAACCCGCTGCAAACCCTCGACACGGATCTCTTTGATCACGAAAGGCTCGATGGCCAGCGACAGCGTGCAGGCCATCCAGGCTGTCACGAGCAAAACGATGGACCGAAACCTGAAACCTTGAAGCGCTTGGATCATAGGAAATTGCAGCCGTCGCATGCGAAAGAAAAAGCGTCACCCCAACAAGCGCATGACGTCATTGAACAGGGCAATGGACATCAGCAGGAGCAAGGCGGCCATGCCCACGCGCTGCAAGCGGTCCATCCAGATTTCAGTCACGCTGCGCCCTGTGATGCCTTCCCAAAGATAATACATCAGGTGTCCACCATCGAGCATGGGCAGCGGCAGCAGATTGAGCACGCCCAGGCTGACGCTGATCATGGCCAGAAACAGCAGGTAGGCGGTCAAACCCAAGCCCGCTGACTTGCCGGCGTAGTCGGCGATCGTCAAAGGACCACTGAGGTTTTTCAACGAAGCCTCGCCGATCAACATCCTGCCGATCATGCGCAGCGTCAGGGCGCTGACTTCCCAGGTCTTGGCCAGGCCCTCCCAGGAGGCCTGCAAAAAGTCTTGGCGCACCAGCACCTTTTGCGCCGGCTCGCCCAGGAAGGCGCCGATACGGCCGATGCGCGTGCCGCCATCGTCGGCCATCTGGGGCTGCACCGGCAACTCCAGCCGCTGCCCCCTGCGATCGATCTGCCACAACTGCACCGCCGACGGAGTCGACTGGCGCACGATTTCGCGCAGAGCGGCCGCATCGTCGATGCGCCGCCCGTCGATGCCCAGCACCAGATCGCCCGCCTGCAAACCGGCCTTGTCGGCCGCACCACCGGCTTGCACCTGGCCCATCACCGGCCGGCTCCAGGGCGCCACCACGCCGATGTCGCGAAACAACTGGGCGTTGGCCTCAGAGCGCTTGAAGCCACCGAGGTCGAGCCAGACCTCGCGCGGGCTGGCCTGCCCGCGCTGCGTTTGGCCCTGCACCACCAGCAGCAAACGCTCGCCCTCAAGAGCCGCCTGCGCCAGGCGCCAGCGCAAGTCATCAAAAGAGCGCACCGGCTCGGCCTCTTCACCCTGCACCGCTGCCTGCAGCACCCAATCGCCTGATCGCAAGCCGGCACGCTCTGCCACCGAGCCCGCGGCCGGCGTCGAGACGATGGCCTGCGGCTCTTCGACCCCGATCCAGCTGACGGCGGCATACAGCACGGCGGCCAGCAGCAAATTGGCCAGCGGCCCGGCTGCCACCACCGCCACGCGCGTGCGCAGCGGCTGGGTGTTGAAGGCCAGATGCCGCTGGCTCGCCTCAACGGGCTCCTCGCGCTCATCGAGCATCCGGACATAGCCGCCCAAAGGCAGCAGCCCGATCACAAATTCGGTGGGGTTGCCGCGCAGGCGCCAGCGCAGCACCGGCCGGCCAAAGCCGATGGAAAAGCGCAGCACCTTGATGCCACAGGCCACAGCCACACGGTAATGGCCGTATTCATGAATTGCAATGAGCAGGCCCAGCGCAAGGACAAAGGCCAACACCGTGGTCATCGAGCGCCCAATCGACGCACCCAATCGGCTGCGCGCACCCGCGCCTGTTGATCGATGGCCAGCAGGTCCTCCAGCGCCGTCACCACAGGCGCTGACCAGCCATCGAGCGTGCCCCGGTTGACCTGATGGATTTGATCGAAGCCAATGGCGCCATCCAGAAAGGCCTGCACCGCCACCTCATTGGCCGCGTTGAGCACGGCAGTGCTGCCCGCAGGGCCGGCCAGCACCTCCCAGGCCAGGGCCAGTCCAGGAAAACGCCGGGCATCGGGCGCCAGAAAGGTCATGGTGGGCAAGGCCTTGAAGTCCAGCGGCCGGGCGCCCGATTCGACCCGCTCGGGCCACGACAGGCCATAAGCAATCGGCACCCGCATGTCGGGCGTGCCCAACTGGGCCACCACCGAGGTGTCGCGGTACTGCACCAGGGAATGGATGATGCTCTGCGGATGAATCACCACCTCGATCTGATCGGGCCGCATGCCAAACAGGTAGCGCGCCTCGATCACCTCCAGGGCCTTGTTCATCATGGTGGCCGAATCGACGGAAATCTTGCGCCCCATCACCCAGTTGGGATGCTTGCAGGCCTGCTCAGGCGTGACCTGGTGAAAGCTCGCTGGATCGCGCTCCAGGAAAGGGCCGCCCGAGGCGGTCAAAATGATCTTTTCCACGCGCTCGGGCCAGCTGGCCGGGTCTTCGGGCAGCGATTGAAAGATGGCCGAATGCTCGCTGTCGATGGGCAGCAAGCGGGCCCCGCCCTGGCGCACCGCCTGCAAGAACACCTCGCCACCGACGACCAAAGCCTCCTTGTTGGCCAGCAGCAGGCGCTTGCCCGCACGGGCTGCAGCCAAGCAGGCCGGCAAACCGGCGGCGCCCACGATGGCAGCCATCACCACCTGCACCCGCTCGTCCTGGGCGATGCGCTCGAGCGCATCGGCGCCCGCCAGCACCCGGGTGCGCGAGCCGGCCTGCTTGAGCCGATCGGCCAGCTCGGCGGCCGCCGCCGCTTGAGTCATCACCGCATGCACCGGCTCAAAGCGCAGGCACTGCTCCAGCAAGAGGTCCACCCGCGTGGCCGCGCTGAGCGCGAACACATCAAAGCGCTGCCGGTGCCGCGCCACCACGTCGAGCGTGTTTACGCCGATCGAGCCGGTTGAGCCCAAAATGGTGATCTGTTGTTTCATGGCCGTCACCTCGAAAAGCTCCACAGCATCATGGCCAGTGGCAACACCGGCAACAGCGCGTCGATGCGGTCGAGCACGCCCCCGTGGCCCGGGAGCAAGGCACTCGAGTCCTTCACGCCGGCACTGCGCTTGAGCAGCGACTCGACCAGATCACCGACCACGCTCATGGCCGTCAAAAAAAGCAGCGCAGCCACGAGCAGGCCCACGCCGTGACCGGCGCGCACCTGAGCGTGCAGGCTGGGCGCTGCTGAGACCGGCCACAGCGCCTCCAAACTGGACCACAGCAGCCCTGCGATGAGCACGGCCGCAGCACCGCCAAGGGCGCCCTCCCAGCTCTTGCCCGGGCTGATGCCGGGGGCGAGTTTGCGCGCGACCAGACGTCCGCCCCAGGCCTTGCCCGCAAAATAAGCGGCCACATCGGCCAACCACACCAAGGTGAGCACAGAGAGCAAAAAGTTGATGCCCACCGCATGGGCCTGGGCCACGGCCAGCCAGGCCAGCCAAAGCAGCCAAAGGCCCAGCAGACAGCGCAGCCAACGGGCCAGGGCCTGCCAACGCGCCACCCCACCGGCGAGCAAGAAAGCCCCGCCGAGCACCCAGACGAGCGCCGCCGAAACCCACAAACCGAGCAAATCGCGCTCGAGCCAGCCGGCCGACCACGCGCCCACACAGGCGAGCGTGCAGACCAGCGCCATCGCCCCGGCCAGCGCGGGCGTCAGCGCATTGAGCCGACCCCACTCCCAGGCGGCAGCGGCCATCAGCACCAAAGTCAGAAGGGCAAAAGGCCAGGGCTCGGGATAGAAAAGCGCCGGCAACAACGCTGCCAGCATGATCACGGCAGTGATGATGCGCTGCCGTAGCATGGGATCTGTGGCAGTCCTCAGACCGCCATGATGTCCTGTTCTTTGGCCGCCACCAGTTTGTCGACCTCGGCAATGCAGCGGTCGGTGAACTTTTGGATGTCGTCTTGCGCACGGCGCTCCTCGTCCTCAGAGGCCTGCTTGTCCTTGACCAGTTTTTTGACGCCCTCGTTGGCGTCGCGGCGCAAATTGCGAATCGCAACCTTCGCATGCTCGCCCTCGCCCCTGACCACCTTGGTCAGCTCCTTGCGGCGCTCTTCGGTCATGGGCGGCATCGGCACCCGGATCAAGTCGCCCTGCGACGCCGGATTCAGGCCCAAATCGGAGTCACGGATGGCCTTCTCGATCTTCGCGCCCATGCCTTTTTCCCAGGGTGCCACGCCGATGGTGCGTGCATCGAGAAGCGAGACATTGGCCACCTGGCTGATGGGCAGCATGGAGCCGTAGTAGTCGACCTGCACCGTGTCGAGCAAACCGGGATTGGCCCGCCCCGTGCGCACCTTGGTCAGGCTGCTTTTGAAGGCTTCGATGGACTGCTGCATCTTTTGCTCAGCGGTCTTCTTGATGTCCTGGATGCTCATGGTGGGTAGGCCGAAGAAGGAAATGACAAAACGCTGGTTCAGACATGCACCAAAGTGCCCTCGTCCTCGCCGAGCACCACGCGCTTGAGCGCGCCGCTCTTGAAGATGGAGAACACCTTGACCGGCAACTTCTGATCGCGACACAAGGCAAAAGCGGTCGCGTCCATGACCTCGAGGTTGCGCCCCATGGCCTCGTCAAAGGAGATTGAGGCGTAGCGGGTGGCCGAGGGGTCCTTTTTGGGATCGGCGCTGTACACGCCGTCGACCTTGGTGGCCTTGAGCACGATCTGGGCGCCGATTTCAGCGCCGCGCAGGGCGGCGGCCGTGTCGGTGGTGAAGAACGGATTGCCCGTGCCCGCGGCAAAGACGACCACCTTGCCCTCTTCGAGGTACTGCAAGGCCTTGGGGCGTACGTAGGGCTCGACCACCTGCTCGATCGCAATGGCCGACATGACGCGCGCCGTCAGGCCCGCCTTGTTCATGGTGTCGGCCAGCGCCAGCGAGTTCATCACGGTGGCCAGCATGCCCATGTAGTCGGCGGTGGCGCGGTCCATGCCGACCGAGCCGCCGGCGACTCCGCGAAAGATGTTGCCCCCGCCAATGACCACCGCCACCTCCACGCCCAGCCGGGTGACCTCTGCCACCTCGTCGACCATGCGCACGATGGTGGCACGGTTGATGCCGAACGCATCGTCGCCCATCAGGGCCTCACCAGAGAGCTTGAGCAAGATGCGCTTGTAGGCCGGCATGGAGGTTCCGCGAAATTTTCCTGAAGTTTAGCGCCTGACGCAGCCCACTCAAGCGCCCTTGGCGGCCGCCACCTGGGCCGCCACCTCGGCAGCAAAGTCGTCGACCTTCTTCTCGATGCCCTCACCCACCACATACAGCGTGAACGCCTTGACCGTGGTTCCCTTTTCCTTGAGCATCTGCTCGACCGTCTGCTTGTCGTTCTTGACAAAGGGTTGGTTGAACAAAGACACCTCCTTGAGGTATTTCTGAACCGAGCCTTCGATCATCTTGGCGGCGATCTCAGCTGGCTTGCCCGACTCGGCGGCCTTGGCGGTGGCCACCGAACGCTCGCGCTCGATCAGCTCAGCCGGCACATCGGCGCTGGTCAGGGACACCGGTTTCATGGCCGCCACATGCATGGCCACGTCTTTGGCAGCGGCCTCGTCGCCTTCGAATTCCACCACCACGCCAATGCGCGTACCGTGCAAATAAGCCGCCAGCTTGCTGCCCGAGGCAAAGCGCTTGAAGCGGCGCACCGACATGTTTTCGCCGATCTTGCCGATCAGGCCCTTGCGCACATCTTCCAAGGTGGGGCCAAAACCGTCGAGCGAAAACGGCAGGCCCGCCAGGGCTTGCACATCAGCCGGGTTGGCACTGACCACGCCCTCGGCCACCGCTTTGGACAGGGCCAGAAAGCTATCGTTTTTGGTGACGAAATCGGTTTCGCAGTTGACCTCGACCAGCGCGCCGACGCCGCCTTGCATGTGGATCGCGACCACTCCCTCGGCGGTGATGCGCGAGGCGGCCTTGCCGGCCTTGCTGCCGAGCTTGACGCGCAGCAACTCTTCAGCCTTGGCCATGTCGCCATTGGCCTCGGTCAATGCCTTCTTGCACTCCATCATGGGTGCATCGGTCTTGGCGCGCAGTTCAGCGACCATGCTTGCGGTGATTGCCATCTTCAATTCTCCTGTAGCTTGAAAAAACGGGTGTGGCCGTGCCGTTGCGGCGGGGGCTCAGTGCGTTGTAAAAAAGGGGCTACATGAGCCCCTTGGTGCTGTGCTTGCGAACGAACCTCAGGCCGCGTTCTCGACTTCGACGAACTCATCGGTGCCTTCGGCGCTCTTGACGATCTCGCTGACCGCATTGGCACGGCCTTCGAGGATCGCGTCGGCAATGCCGCGGGCGTAAAGCGCGACGGCCTTGGCCGAATCGTCGTTGCCAGGAATGACGTAGTCGATGCCTTCGGGCGTGTGGTTGGAGTCGACCACACCGATCAACGGGATGCCGAGTTTTTGCGCCTCGGCCACGGCGATCTTGTGAAAGCCCACATCGATCACGAAGATCGCGTCAGGCAAGCTGGCCATGTCTTGAATACCGCCGATGTCTTTCTCGAGCTTTTCGATCTCACGGGTGAAGGTCAGTTGCTCCTTCTTGCTCACAGCCTCCAGGCCGGCTTCCTGCTGAGCCTTCATCTCCTTGAGCCGCTTGATGGAGCTCTTGACGGTTTTGAAGTTGGTGAGCATGCCGCCAAGCCAGCGCTGATCGACGAACGGCACGCCGGCGCGACGCGCTTCGGTGGCCAAGATCTCGCGGGCTTGACGCTTGGTGCCCACCATCAAAATCGTGCCGCGGTTGGCGGCGAGTTGGCGCGCAAACTTGCACGCCTCCTGGAACATCGGCAGCGATTTTTCCAGGTTGATGATGTGGATGCGATTGCGATGGCCAAAAATGAAGGGGGCCATCTTGGGATTCCAGAAGCGCGTCTGGTGTCCAAAGTGGACGCCGGCCTCCAGCATTTCACGCATGCTTGTCGACATAAAAACTCCTAAGGTTGGGTCTAAAATCAGCGCCTTCCACTCGGCAGAGCCTGCCGGCGGCACCTTTTCAGTGGCTGATTTGCGATTTGCCTTGCGCCGAGAATGCGTTCCGGTGGAGCCATCAGCAGCAAAGCCACGAGAGTATAGCATCGTCGCCCAGGCTGCCCCTACAGAGGCAGGCCAGCACACGCCAAACCATGAAGCCCACGCCCCACCCCAAAGCCGATCTGCACCAGGTGCGCCAGAGCATCGAAAGCGGCCAAATTCATCTGGCCGAGCCACTCGAGCGGGCGCTGCAGGCCTGCGAGCAGTCGGCCTGCCGCCACGCCTATGTGCTCGGCGCGCAGGCCCAGTTGCGCCAGGCCATCGATGATGCTGGCCGCCAGGGCCCGCCTGATGGGTCGCCGCTGGCGGGTCTGCCGGTGTCGGTCAAGGACCTCTTCGATGTCGCCGGCCAACCCACCCGGGCCGGCTCGGTCGTGTTGCAAGGCCCCGCCGCCACCCAGGATTGCCCGGCCGTGGCCAGAGTGCGCGCCGCCGGCGGCCTGATCGCCGGGCGCACCAACATGACCGAATTCGCCTTCTCCGGGGTCGGCATCAACCCACACCACGGCACCCCCATCAACCCGGCCGACAGCCGCACGCCCCGCATCCCTGGGGGCTCCTCCAGCGGCGCCGCCGTCTCCGTGGCCCTGGGTGCGGCTTGGCTGGCGCTGGGCTCGGACACCGGCGGCTCGCTGCGTATTCCGGCCGCGCTGTGTGGGCTGGTGGGCTTCAAAAGCACGGCCCGTCTGGTCCCCACAGAGGGTGCCATCCCGCTGTCGACCACGCTCGACACGGTCGGGGCCATCACCGGCTCGGTGCGCGATGCGGTGCTGGCCCACGAAGTGCTGGCCCAGCGGCGCGTGCAAAGCAGCGGCAAGACCCTGGCCGGCGCCCGCCTGGCGCTGGCGCGCACTTGGATGCTCGACGACATGGAGGGCCCGGTGGCCGCCGCCTTCGAGCGCAGCTTGCGCACGCTCAGCGCTGCGGGCGCGCAGATCGAGGACATCGCCCTGGAGCCAATTGCCGAACTGGCGCAGATCAATGCCGGCGGGGGCTTCTCGGCTGCTGAGAGCTATGCCTGGCATCGGCCCTGGCTGGCCCAAGGGGCCGAGCAGTACGACCCGCGGGTGGCCAAGCGCATTTTGCGCGGCGCGCAAATGAGCGCGGCCGACTACCTCGATCTGCTGTCCGCGCGCAAGCGCTGGATTGCCAGCATGGAGCGGCAACTGCAGGGCTACGACGCAGTGATTTCACCGACCGTGCCCATCTTGGCGCCGCCCATCGCCCCGCTCGAGCATGACGACGAGGCCTTTTTTCGTGTCAACGCCCTGCTGCTGCGCAACACCTCAGTGGCCAACATGCTCGACGGCTGTGCGATTTCGCTGCCCTGCCACGCGCCCGATCAGCTACCGGTCGGCCTCATGCTCTGGCACGGCGCGCTGCACGACGACCGCGTCCTGGAATTGGCCGGACAGATCGAAGCTGCGCTGGCCGGCCGCTGACGCGCGGGCCCGCCGCGACACTCGGCGCATGGATCGCCACATGAATCGACACATAGATCGCCGCACCCACCGCATCGACACGCGCATAAGTTGGCCCCTGCACGGCGTGACGGCCAGCCGCGAACTCGAGCGCCTGACCCAGTCCGGCCTACCCGAACACCAGCTGATGCAACGGGCGGGCGCATCGGTGGCGCAGCTGGCGCGTGCCATCGCCCCCCATGCGCGACGGGTCTGGATCGCCTGCGGGCCGGGCAACAACGGGGGAGACGGCTTTGAGGCGGGCTGGCACCTGCAGCAAGTGGGCTGGCAGGTCTGCCTGACTTGGACGGGTCCCGGGCCTGGCCCGCGCGATGCCCAAGCCAGCCGTGCACGTGCGATCGGGGCCGGCCTGCAGATTCAAGAGCAGCCGCCGCAGGCATTCGACCTGGCCATCGACGCCCTGCTCGGCCTGGGCGGCGATCTGTCGCAGCAGCGACCCGGATCCGAGCAGATGGTCCAATGGCTGATCCGCATGCACAGCAGTGGCCAGCCGGTGCTGGCCGTCGACCTGCCCTCAGGACTTCACGGCGACACTGGCCAAGGCGGCCTGCCCGCGCCCCGGCAAGGCCAGCGCCACACCTTGAGCCTGCTCAGCCTCAAACCGGGCCTGTTCACCGCCCGTGGGCGCGATCAGGCCGGGCAGGTGTGGTTTGACGCACTCGGCGCCGATTTGCAGGCCATCCCGGCAACGGCCGAGTTGATCGGTGCCGATCGCCTGCCGCGCCTGGACAAGGCCCGTGGACCCCACGACAGCCACAAGGGCAGCTTCGGCGATGTGATGGTCATCGGTGGCGCGCAGCGCGGCGGCAGCAGCATGGCCGGCGCGGCGGTGCTGGCCGCCCGCGCCGCCTTGCACAGCGGTGCCGGCCGGGTCTACCTGCATCTGCTGGGCGAGCCGACGCTGGACAACGACCCGGTGCAGCCCGAACTCATGTTCAGGTCCTCCCTACCTGCCGACGACGATCGCCTGTGCCTGGTCTGCGGCTGCGGCGGCGGCACTGAAGTGGCCCCCATACTGCCCGAGGTGCTGGGCCATCGCGGCCCCCTGGTTCTCGATGCCGACGCCCTCAACACGATCGCACTGGACCCACCGCTGCAGCGTCAATTGAGGCGGCGGGCCAAGATCGCGCAAACCGTGCTCACGCCCCACCCGCTGGAAGCGGCCCGCCTGCTCGGCTGCGGCGCCGAGCAGGTCCAGCACGATCGCGTGCGGGCCGCGCAAACTCTGGCCGAGCAATGGGCCTGCACCGTGGTGCTCAAGGGGTCGGGCAGCATCGTGGCCCAACCCGATCGCTTGCCGCAGATCAACCCGACAGGCAACGCGCTGCTGGCCAGCGCAGGCACAGGCGATGTGATGGCCGGCATGATCGGTGCTGCCATGGCCCACGGCCTGGACGGCTGGCAGGCCGCGCGACTCATGGTGCACCGGCACGGCGCGCGGGCCGATGCCCGGGCCGCTCAAGCGGGAGCGCAAAGCATGACGGCCAGCGAGCTGCTGCAAGCGCGCGATCCCTGCTAGGGGACTCAACCGAGCAGCATCACACCCATTTGCAGCAAAAGCAGCACGATGACCGGCGACAGATCAATGCCGCCGAGCGGCGGCACCACGCGCCGAACGGGGTCGAGCAGGGGCGCAACCAGGCGCGCGAGCATGGCGTAGAAAGACGAGCCGGGCTGCAGCCATGACACCAGCACCGCGCCCAGCAGCAACAAGCTGAGCATCTGCAAGCCGGTACGCAGCAAAAAGACCAGGGCCAGCGCCGGCCAACTGGCGGCCCAGCCGATGCCCGGCAGCATGCCCGACAAAGAGCCACTGAGCGCGCGCAGCGCCAGCGCACACACGATGGCCAGCAGCACCGCCGCCAGCAGACTGCCCCAGTCGAGACGGGCCTTGACCAGCGGCTGCGGCAGCCAGCGCCGCAAGGGCTTGACGATCCAATCGGTTAGCGCCATCACGAACAGCCCAGGCTGCACCCGCATATTGACCCGCAGCCCGTTCATCCAGGCGCGCAGCAAGGCGGCGCCCACCAGCCACTGGAACACCGTCTCAATCAGAAAAACGAGCACGCGCATGCCAGATCCTCAGCGACGCGGCTTCTTGCCCTGCTTGCGAGTCGCCTTGGCCACTGCCTTTTTGACCGCTGCCTTGAGCGAGCCAAGGGGTGAGCTCGAGGACGAGGCCGGCGGCGAAAACAGCGCCGCCCTGCCCTTGCCCGACGGCGCTACGGGCTCATCGGAAAGCCCCGCGCCATGCTTGGTGGGCTTGCCGGCCTTGCGCCCCTTGGGCAGCGCCTCGCTTGCGCGCTCCCGGCCGACCCGCACGGGCAGCTCCTGGCCCTCATGGACCAGTCGGAAATCGATGCGCCGACCGTCGAGATCAACCCGGCTGACTTGCACCCGCACCCGGGTGCCGATGGCATAGCGAATGCCGGTGCGCTCGCCGCGCAACTCCTGGCGGGCTTCGTCAAAGCGGAAGTACTCGCCGCCCAACTCGGTGATGTGCACCAGGCCCTCGACGTACATCGCATCGAGCGTGACGAAAATGCCAAAGCCAGTGGCGGCGCTGACCACGCCGGCGAACTCTTCGCCCAGGTGCTCGCGCATGTACTTGCACTTGAGCCAGGCCTCAACATCGCGGCTGGCCTCATCGGCGCGCCGCTCGTTGGCGCTGCAATGCAGACCTGCGGCCTCCCAGGCCTGCTGCTCTGCGCTGGCCTTGCGCACTTTCTCAGGGCGCTGCTGGGGCGCTGCCACCCGCTCAGCCAGTCGCCGCGCCAGCTTGGCATGCGCCTCGCCCGGTGTGGGCAAGGCTGGCAACTGGTAGCGCCCTTCGCTCAAGATGGCCTTGATGACGCGGTGCACAAGCAAATCGGGATAACGCCGGATCGGGCTGGTGAAGTGGGTGTAGGCCTCAAAAGCCAGACCGAAATGCCCGCTGTTGACGGGCGTGTAGATGGCCTGCTGCATCGAGCGCAGCAGCATCGTGTGAATCTGCTGGGCATCGGGCCTGTCCTTGGTGGCCTGAGCGATGCGCTGGAACTCACCGGGTGTCGGGTTGTCGCTGATGCTCAGGCCCACGCCGGTGGCCTTGAGGTAGTTGCGCAGCAGCTCCTTCTTCTCGGGGGTCGGACCTTCATGCACCCGAAACAGCCCGTGGTGTTCGCTTTGGGCGATGAAGTCGGCCGAGCAGACGTTGGCCGCCAGCATGGCCTCTTCGATCAAGCGATGCGCGTCATTGCGGGTGCGCGCCACGATCTTCTCGATCCGCCCGGCCTCATCGCACAGGATCTGCGTCTCGGTGGTCTCAAAGTCGACGGCGCCGCGCTCGCTGCGCGCCTTGAGCAAGGCCCCATAAACATCATGCAGATTGAGCAGATGCGGCAACAACGGCTTGCGCTGCTCGGCCTGGGGACCGCGGGTGTTGGCCAAAATGGCCGCCACCTCGGTGTAGGTCAGGCGGGCGTGGCTGTGCATGACCGCCGGATAAAACTGATAGGCATGCACCTGGCCCTTGGCAGTGATCAGCATGTCGCACACCATGCACAGACGGTCGACCTCCGGGTTGAGCGAGCACAGCCCGTTGGAGAGCTTCTCGGGCAGCATCGGAATGACCCGGCGGGGAAAGTACACGCTGGTGGCGCGGTCGTAGGCGTCGATGTCGATCGCGCTGCCGGTCTCGACATAGGCGCTCACATCGGCAATGGCCACCAGCAAACGCCAGCCCTTGCCCCGCCCCACCCGCGCGCTTTCGCAGTACACCGCATCGTCAAAATCGCGGGCGTCCTCGCCGTCGATGGTGACCAAGGCCACATCGGTCAGGTCCACCCGGTCTCGCCGGTCGGCCGCCCGCACCCCATCGGGCAAAGCGCGCGCCAGCGCCAGCGCTTCGTCGCTGAAGGCGTGCGGCACACCGTACTTGCGCACCGCAATTTCGATTTCCATGCCCGGATCGTCGATCTCACCAAGCACCTCCTTGACCCGGCCTACCGGCTGGCCAAACAGCGCCGGCGGCTCGGTCAACTCGACCACCACCACCTGGCCGGTGCGGGCGGCGCCTATCGCATGCTTGGGGATCAGGACATCCTGGCCGTAACGCTTGTCCTCAGGGGCCACGAGCCAGACCCCGCCTTCTTGCAGCAAACGCCCGATGATCGGATGAGGCGAGCGTTCCATGATCTCGGTGACGCGCCCTTCGGGCCTGCCCTTGCGGTCGTACCGCACGACGCGGGCCTTGACCCGGTCTTTGTGCAAGACAGCGCGCATCTCGTTGGGCGGCAGATACAGATCGGGCTGGCCATCGTCGCGCTGCACGAAACCGTGACCGTCGCGGTGGCCGAAAACCGTTCCTTCAAATTCGGTCAGCAAACCGGGTGGGGCGCTGGCCGTTGCATGTGTGGTCTTGATGGGCGTACTCTGTTGAAACCGGCTCGGCCGGCGGGGTCGGGACTGCGGTGGGTCCAGAAAAATTCGCCTCGGTGTCGCGAAATCCGCTGCCTAAATGGTACACTGCCAGATGTTGCCCAGGTGGCGGAATTGGTAGACGCACTAGTTTCAGGTACTAGCGCTGAGAGGCGTGGAGGTTCGAGTCCTCTCCTGGGCACCAAAGTATCCTCTTGAACTTTGCCAAGAAGAACAAGAGCCAGAAGAACAAGAAAAAATCCAAAAAGCCGCTGCACACGCAGCGGCTTTTTTTTGCCCGGCGATCGAGTACGACGCGTCCAATGCGACGATCAAATGGGCAGGCCGATCAGGTCGTGACCCTCGGTGCCGACGATGCGCGCCCGGGTGAACTCCCCAGTCTTGAGGGTCTTGCTGATCTTCTCCGGCGGCAGCAGCCGCACCAGCCCATCAATCTCGGGCGCGTCGGCATAGCTGCGGCCGATCGCCCCCTTGCGGCCCAGCGAGGGCGCCGAATCCACAAGAACCTGCATGGTCGCGCCCACGCGTTCGCGCAGTTTATGCGTCGACACCTCTTCGGCCACCGCCATAAAGCGCGCCCGGCGTTCCTCGCGCACAGCCTGCGGCAGTGCGTCGGGCAAGCCATTGGCGGCAGCTCCTTGCACCGCGCTGTAGGCAAAGCAGCCCGCGCGATCGATGCGCGCCTGACGCATGAAGTCCAGCAGGTGCTCGAACTCTTCCTCGCTCTCGCCGGGAAAGCCCGCGATGAAGGTGCTGCGCACCACCAGTTGCGGACAGCGCTCGCGCCACCGCGCGAGCCGCTCAAGATTGCGCTCACCGCTGGCCGGGCGCTTCATGCGCCGCAGCACCTCCGGATGGCTGTGCTGGAAGGGCACATCCAGGTAAGGCAGCACCAAACCATCGGCCATCAGGGGGACGATCTCGTCGACGCTCGGATAGGGGTAGACATAGTGCAGCCGCACCCAGGCCCCGTGCGGCGCGGCCAACTCGCCCAAGGCGCGCACCAATTCCAAGGTCCGGGTCTTGATCGGCTTGCCGTCCCAGAAACCGGTGCGGTACTGCACATCCACGCCGTAGGCCGATGTGTCCTGGCTGATGACCAGCAGCTCCTTGACCCCGCCTTCAAACAGCGCCTGCGCCTCTTTGAGCACATCGCCGATCGGGCGTGAAACCAGGTCGCCACGCATCGAGGGAATGATGCAAAAGGTGCAGCGGTGGTTGCAGCCCTCGCTGATCTTGAGATAGGCATAGTGGCGCGGCGTGAGCTTGATACCGGCGGCCCCAAACGTCTGCGGCACCAGATCGACGAAGGGGTCATGCGGTTTGGGCAGGTTCTGATGCACCGCATCCATCACCTCCTGCGTGGCATGCGGGCCGGTGACGGCCAGCACGCTCGGATGCAGGCTCTTGACCAGATTGCCACCGCCTTCGGCCGTCTTGGCGCCCAGGCAGCCCGTCACAATGACGCGCCCGTTGTCCGCCAGTGCCTGGCCGATGGTCTCCAGGCTCTCCTGCACCGCCTCGTCGATGAAGCCGCAGGTGTTGACGATGACCAAATCGGCACCCTCGTAGGTTTTGGAGGTCTGGTAGCCCTCGGCGCTGAGCTGCGTGAGGATGAGCTCGGAGTCGGTCAGGGCTTTGGGGCAGCCCAGGCTGACAAAGCCCACTCGGGGCGCTGTCTGGCCGCGGGTCGGCGCAGTCTGTGGGGTCAAGGTGGACATCTCTCGATTGTCTCAGAGGCGAGGATCCGGGGCCGCTTCAAATCGGTCACCGCATCGCGCCAAGCGGCCACGGGCGCCTCAAGAGCCAACGATTAAGGCGTGCTGCGGTCAGGCTTTTCGTGCGCACCCACCACCTTGGAGAGCAGGGCCAGCAGCTGTTGGCGCTCCTGGGCCTGCAGCGGCGCCATCAGCCGGCGCTGAGTCCGGCTGGCCGTGCGCTTGAGCTGCAGCGCCACCTCGCGGCCCTCGGGCGTGATCCACAGCCGCTTGCGCCTGCGATCGATCGCATCGGCCTGCCGACGCACCCAGCCCTTGGCTTCCAGTCGGCCGATGACCGAGCCTGAGGTGGCGGCATCAAAGGCCACCCGCGCCGACAGCGACACCTGGTCCTGACCGGGCTCGTCCATCAGGGCGTTGAGCACGGCAAACTGCACCGGCGTGACATCAAAACCCTGCGCCTCCTGCATGAACATGGCCACCGCGATTTGGTGCGCGCGCCGGATCAGGTGGGCCGGCGCCTTGGCGAAGTCAAAACTCTTGTCCATGTCCGGCAGTGTAAGTCGCCTCGCAGCGGCAACCGAGGCAAAAAGCTGTTCAAATTGATGCAGTCAAAGCCATCTTTCTCCTCAGACCCGCCTGCCCACCATGCCCTACACGCACGAACCCGCGCCCATCGTGACCGTTCCGGTCCATGGCTCGCCCGCCGTCTTCCCGGTCCACCGCATCTACTGCGTCGGCCGCAACTACGTCGAGCACGCCAAGGAAATGGGCTTTACAGGACGTGAGCCGCCTTTCTTTTTCCTCAAACCAGCCGACGCCCTGGTGGTGGTGCCCGAGGGCGCGACTGGCACCATGGCTTACCCGAGCCAGACGAACAATCTGCACCACGAAATCGAGCTGGTCGTGGCCATCGGCAAGGGCGGGCGCAACATCCGGGCCAGCGATGCGCACGCGCACATTTTTGGCTACGCGGTGGGTCTGGACATGACCCGGCGGGATCTGCAAAACGACATGAAGAAGCAAGGCCGGCCCTGGTGCATCGGCAAAGCCTTTGATCAGTCGGCACCGATCGGGCCGATCACGCCGGCCGCTCAGGCCGGCGCCATTGAGCAGGCCGACATCTATGTGCAGGTCGGCGGACAAGACCGCCAGCGCAGCCAGATCGACAAGTTGATCTGGAACATCGGCGAGACCATCGAGCACCTGTCGGCCGCCTGGGAACTGCAGCCCGGCGACCTGATCTTTACCGGCACGCCCGAGGGCGTGGCTGCCGTGGTGGCCGGCGATGTGATGCACGGCGCCATCACCGGTCTGGGCAGTCTGCGCGTCAAGGTGGTCTGACGGCGGCTGCGCCACAGCCCCGTCACCGGATCGCTCGCCTCTGATGCAACGCCCTCCTCTCAAGCACTGCCGAGCCTGCGGCGCAGCCCTGGTGATCCGGCTGCCCGATGACGGTGACACGCGCGAACGCGCGATCTGCACCGTCTGCCAAACCGTGCACTACGAAAACCCGATCAACGTGGTCGGCACCGTCCCTTGGTGGGGCGAGACCGGCGATCAGGTGCTGCTGTGCAAGCGCAACATCGAGCCGCGCTGGGGCAAATGGACCCTGCCAGCCGGTTTCATGGAACTGGGCGAGACCACGGCGCAAGGGGCGGCTCGCGAGACGGATGAGGAAGCTGGGGCGAGCATTGAGATGCAGGAGCTTTTCAGCCTGATCAATGTGGTGCGGGTCGGCCAGGTCCATCTTTTTTACCGGGCGCGCCTGCTGAGCACCCACTTCAACCCCGGTCACGAGACCATCGAGGCGCGTCTGTTTACCGAAGACACCATCCCCTGGGATGAGATCGCCTTTCGCACGGTGCGAGAAACCCTCGAGCGCTATTTCGACGACCGCCGCCGCGGGCATTGGGGCGTGCACACGGTCGATATCGTCTAAGCCCAGGCTTAGATCAGAGGTTGCTCAAGCCGGCGGCTTGCACTTGCCGGTGTACTTGAAGCGCTGTAATTTGCCCTGCACCGACACATCGTTGTGGGCAGCCAACTCGATCGAGCCGCGCTCGATCAACAAGCTGGTCTCCTGGCCGCTGGCGCGGTGCCGGCGGCGCGCGCCGAGTTGGCTGGCCGAGGTCAGGTTGGTGCCCTCGTAGTCCTCGGTCACCAAGGTGCTCACGCGCATTTCGTAGGGTCGCGGGCCGATCACCGTAAAGTAAAGATGCCGCCCGATCACCTGCAGCTCTATCGCCACCTTGGCCGGCGCGGCCTTGGCCTCAGCGTCGGCAAACTTGCCTTCGACCTCGCACTGCAGCCGGATGGGCTGAGCCAGAGCCACCGAAGCCAGCAGCATCGAGCCCAAGACCCAGCCCTGTCGTGTACGGTGATGCATATGCGATGTCCTCCTGGCCGCACTGTAGCAAAGGCGACGGCCCGACCTGCCGGCCGGCCGCCGCCCCCTCATGCAAGCGCCACAATCGGGCCATGAACTTCGAAATCAACCAAAACGAAGTGTTGACGCCGCCAGTCGATGCCGCATCGGTCATGCTGCTGCGCGACAGCCCACAGGGGCTGCAGGTGCTGCTGGTCAAACGCCACAGCCAGTCGCGTGTGCTTGGCGGCGCCTATGTGTTTCCGGGCGGCAAGCTCGACCGGCAGGACTGCCTGGTCGAATCGGCCGAACTCGACCAGCCGGCAGCGGCCATGCAGCAAGCCCTGGGCGAGGCTGGACTCGATCTGGCCACCGCCTGCGGGCTGCATGTGGCCGCGCTGCGCGAAACCTTCGAGGAATGCGGTGTGCTGCTGCACGCTGCGCCGGCGGCCGACACGCAGTTGCAGCGCAAAAGCCTGCGCCAGCGTCTGGCGGCCGGTGAGCCCTTCTTGCCCACCTTGTCGGCCCTCGGCCTGGGGCCGCTGCAAACCCGGCTGATCCGCCCCTGGTCGCGCTGGATCACGCCGCGGCGCCCTAGCATGATCGACCGCCGCTTTGACACGCGGTTTTTCATTGCGGTGGCGCCCGAGGGACAAGAGGCTCGCCAAGACGACCATGAAACCACCGAAGCCTTGTGGCTCACGCCCAGGCAGGCGATCGAGCGGTATTGGCAAGACGGCCTGCCCTTGGTGCCGGTGCAACTGATCACGCTGATGCAAATCAACCGGCTCGAGCGCGCCGAGCAGGCCATCGAGGCGGCAAGCCGCCGGGCGCCGATCCAGATCCAGCCCGAGCCGCAAGACGTCGATGGACAACGGGTGCTGTGCTATCCGGGCGACCCAGACCACACCGTGCAGCAGCCGGCATGGAACGGCCCGACCCGCCTGGTTTACCGCAACGGCCGATTCGAACCCTCAGAGGGCGGCTTGCAGGCTTTGTTGGACGGCGGCTTGGCGGCTCACTGACCGCCCAGCCCACCTCGTTTCAAATAAGCAATAACCCTTATTGGGCTAAAAAGATTTGCATTAGCGCAACATCTCAGGGGAAACCTTAAAAGACTTTCCGTCCTGATCAGCTAACCTTCACAGCGCAGAACGTTGATTTCATCGACCTGCGTTTTTGAACCATTTGATCTTAAAAGGGTGTCCCATGAAAGTCGTGATTTCCGCCATCATCGCAGCCTTCGCCTTCATCTCCGTGCCCGCTCTGGCCGCTGCCGACAAGGTTGCCGCCAAGGTGGACTGCAAGGATGCAAAGAACAAGGACCACGCTGACTGCAAGAAGAAGTAATTCTTCTCGGCAACAGCCTAAAAGCCCGCTGATGCGGGCTTTTTTTATGGCGCGGGCTCAGCGCGTCAGGAGCCGCTGGCGCGATTGCTCGAGCCGCTCATCCAGATAGGCGCCATAAAAGTCGCTCGAGTAGGCGCCTTCCATCCGCTCGGCCAGTTCCCGACCGGTGGGGCCAAAAAACAGCACTGTCGGTGCAAGGCCGACCTTCCAGCGGCGCACGAGTTCATCGTGACTGAGGCTGCGTCCCTGCCAATCGAGCAGCATCTGAGCGCTGCGCATATCGACCTGCACAATCGGCTGGCCGGCCTGCAGCCGGGGCATCAGTTCGCTGCGACGCACCCGCTCACAGTACACACAGCCCTGCAAGCTGACCATCACCAGCAAGGGCTGCCCCCTCTGGCGGGCCAGGTCGGCCTCAGCGGCCAGATTGCGGGCCGGCGGCAAGCCAGCAGCATGACCCCAGGGCGCCACCGCCGACAAGGCAGCAACCAAGCACGACCGGCGCCCCAAGTCCACGCGGCGAGCGGGCAAGTCAGTCCTCCACGGCGATTTGCGTGCAAACCGCCCGACACAAATTGACCACCCGCTGGTTGACGATGCGGTAGTAGATCTGCACGCCGTCGCGGCGCTTGCCCAGCACGCCGGCCTGGTAGAGCGTGCTCAGATGCTGCGACATATTGGGCTGGGTGGTATCGATTTCCTCGAGCAATTCACTGACGTTTTTCTCGCCCTGGCACAAGCTGCTGATGATGCGCAGGCGCATGGGTGCGGCCATCACCCGAAAGACCTCGGCGGCCTTCTCAAAGACTTCATGGGACTCGGTCAAGGCCGGGTCTTCGGGGCTTGAGGGGCTCGAGGGGGCTGAGGAGGTTGATCGGGCCATGGGCTCAAATGATGGGGCGCAAGCGGTCAGCCGATTGTGCGACAGCACCAGCCTAAGCGCAGGCCTTGAATGCAAAAAACCAAGCGGCATCGAGCGCCTGCTGGATCAGAACGCCTCTTTTTCCGCCTCCAGATAGGCCAGGCTGACATATTTGCCGATATTGCCCTCAAAGCCCTGCATGGTGGCGGCGCGGCTGGCCACGCGCGGATCGCGCAGCACCGCGGCCTTGGCCTGGGCCTCGCTGGCACCATCCTTGACCGCCTGCAAGCACGGCTCCCAGATACCCGCCATGAACTGCCCGTAGGTGCGCAGCAGATCGGCTTGCGCCTGGCCGTGGCCTGGCACCCACAACTGCTCACCGGCAGCGCGGCCGAGGGCCTCGTAGTACTTGAAGGTGCCCGGGTAGGAGCCGTCATCCATGTTGGCGATGCGGTTGGTCATGGCGATGTCGCCGACCAGGGTCACCCGGTCTTCGACCACTTCCACACACAGGTCCGAGGGCGTGTGGGCCGTGCCGTAGTGGTGCATGCGAAAACGCGTGTCGCCCCAGCGCAGCACCTGAGCGTGGACCACCGGGGTGTTGGGGGGCACGACCTCGGTGCCCATGGTCGACTGGTTGGTCCAGCGCTCGAGCAGGCTGCGCCAGCTGCTGCCGGCCGTGCCCTTGATCGCCTCGATCGTGCCTGGCAGCGCATGGATGGGCAGCTGCGCGCCCCAGGTCTTGGCAAACGCATGGTTGCCCAGCCAATGGTCACCGTGGTAGTGGCTGTTGAAGACCGCCACCACCGGCAAATCGGTGACCTGGCGGATCATGCGGATGGCCATTTGTCCGATCTGCAGCGAGCTGCCCGAATCGAGGATGACCACGCCGGCCGACGTCACCACAAAGGTGACATTGGACATCATGCCCTGGTTTTGCGGTGTGGGGAAACCGTCGGGGGAGAAAATCATCCACACCCGCTGCGACAGCCGGGTCGGGGCGATATCGGGCACGGGCGGGCCTTCGATAAAGTCGCGCGCCTGCTGCGCCAGCAGCGTGACCTCGGGGACCGCCATGGCACCGCCCAATAGCGCCGAGGCGCCCAGCAGCCCACGCCGGCTCAGACGCCGACTTGGACCATGAAGGCTGGGAGGCTGACCCATCAAGAAGCGTATCCCGGATTGGGCAAGGCACCGATGATCTTGGGCGTGTTCAGCGGCCTGGGCTTGATACGTCCGCCCTGCGCCTTGAGCCACTGCTCGACCACATCCCACACCTGCGGATGACCGGCCCGGCGCGCCTCTTCGGCCACCGGCGCCCAACCGGCGACCTTGTAGCGCCGCGACGCATCAATCAGCTGCCCCCCCAGACGCATGTCGCTGATGCGCTGGCCCATGCGGGCGGTCGGATCGCAGCTGTAGGTCAAGCCGCCCACCCGCACCATGTCACCGCCTTGCTGGTAATAAGGATCAGGGTTAAACAGGTTGTCACCCACATCCTCGAGCACCGTCTTGATGGTCTCGCCCGTCATTTCGGTGACGGTGGCATAGGAGTAGGTGGTGGCGGTCATGTCGAGCAGCCACTCGCGCGTGATGGTCTGCCCGGGCAGCAAGGTCGTGCCCCAGCGGAAACCCGGCGAAAACGCGATCTGCGCACCCTGCACCTCCATCAGCGCATCGACCAGCAATTGGTCGCCCGTGCCATTGAAATTGCCCCGCCGGTAAAGCAGCCCGTCGGTGATGCCCAGCGGCTGCGCAAGACGGGCCTCATAGGGCGCGCGGATCCGGTCGATCAGCGCGTCCATCTCCCGATCGGGCGGGAGCATGTTGGCAAACACCGGCAGGAGCTTGTAGCGAAAGTCGCTGACCTTCTTGTCTTTGATCTCCAAGTCGAGCACCGCCAAAAACTTGCTGTTGGAGCCCGCGTTGGTGACGATGGTCTTGCCGCTCTTGTTGGCCACGATCGAGGCCACCGGCATGCCGTCGTGGGTGTGACCGCCCAAGATGGCATCGATGCCGCTGACCCGGCTGGCCATCTTGAGGTCGACGTCCATGCCGTTGTGACTGAGCACCACCACCACCTGCGCCCCCTTGCCGCGGGCCTCGTCGACCATGGCCTGCATGTTCTGGTCCTGGATGCCAAACTCCCAGTCGGCCACCATGTAGCGTGGGTTGGCAATCGGGGTGTAGGGAAAGGCCTGCCCGATGATGGCGCAGGGCACGCCATTGATCTCCCGGATCACATAGGGCTTGAACACCGGATCGCCAAAATCAGTGGTCTTGATGTTCTGCGCCACAAAATCCACCTTGCCGGCGAAGTCCTTCTCCACAATCTCCTTGACGCGCTCCATGCCCAGCGTGAACTCCCAGTGGCCGGTCATCACATCCACGCCCAGCAGCTTGCAGGCATCGACCATGTCCTGGCCGTTCGTCCACAGCGCCGTGCCGGAACCCTGCCAGGTGTCCCCTCCGTCGAGCAGCAGCGCACCGGGGCGGCTGGCCTTGAGCCGCTTGACCAGGGTGGCCAAGTGGGCAAAACCGCCCACGCGTCCGTAGCGGCGAGCCGCCTGCTCAAAGTCCAGATAGGTCAGCGCATGGGCCTCGGCCGTACCGGGCGCCACACCAGCGACTTTGAGCAAATGCTCGCCCACCAGATGCGGCAGCTGCCCGCGCATGCTGCCCAGACCCAGATTGATGCTGGGCTCGCGAAAGTAAATCGGCTTGAGCTGCGCATGGCAGTCGGTCATGTGCAGAAAAGACACCTGCCCAAACCGAGGCACCTCGTAGAGCTTTTCAGCGGCCGTGGCCGCATCGGCCTGAGCATGGCGGCCCAGGGCCATGCCGGCCACGGAGGCGGCACCGATGACTTGCAGGAATTCGCGCTTGGAGAGATTCATCAATTACCCTTGACTGATATATGGGCCGCAAAAAAACCCGGCCAGCGCCGGGTTGAGTCTGCTTACTTGTTGACCGGCGAGTTGGGGTCGAGCAAGAGCGCCACGATGTGACGCACCTGCGCCTCGTTGAGCACACCGGCATGACCGGCACGGGGCATGTTGGAGCAGGCGTTGTAGGCCTTGGAGTTCCAGATCTTGCCCCAGGTGTACTCGACAATGGCCCGCGAGGCCGGGTCATTGGGATCCTTGACGCCGCGGATCTTGCCGTAGTTGTACAGGCTGGGCCCCAGCGTGCCAAAGGAGATCTCCTCCTTGCTGATCTGGTGGCAGTTGTAGCAATTACCCCCCGCAGCGGCCGTGGCACTGTCGGTCCAGGTCAGACCCCGCCCGCTCTGGGCAATCGTCTCCCCCTGCTTCCAGTCCCCCAGGAATTTGCCATCGGCAGGCCACTTGATGGCCTTGAAGTTGGTCTCCTCAATGCGCTTGGCGGTCTTTTCGTCCAGCGGCTTGCCGGCCGCATCGGCCTGGCTGCACAAGCGATTGGTTTCATCGGTGGCCAAAAGCCTGTCCACGCTGGCGATCCCCTCGCTTCGAAAGGACGCCTTGACGATGCGATCGGTCATCGCATCGAGTTCGGCAGACGAAGGAAGGCTGGCGCAACCGGCCACCAGCGTCAACACTGCGATGGCTGGGACCAGCCGGATCCATGTTTTGGATTTCATGCGCAACTCCTCAGCGTTTGATGGCGGGCACGATCGAGGCGGCGCCCTTGGCGTTGACCCCCAGATAGGTCGACA
>JAIXWZ010000220.1 GCA_027491035.1 Comamonadaceae bacterium
GCTCCTGCTCCTGCTCCTGCTCCTGCTCCTGCTCCTGCTCCTGCTCCTGCTCCTGCTCCTGCTCCTGCTCCGGCGCCGGCGCCGGCGCAAGCCCTTGCTCCCGCCCAAGCCCCGATTCGAGCAGCGGCGCCGCCCCCCGCTGCCGCACCACCTGCAAGCCAAGCAGCGGCGCGGCCCGAGGCCGCCGCTCCAAGTGTTGCTCCAAGTGCGGCGCCAGCCCCCATCGCCAGACCAGCCCCAACGCCAGCCCCAACGCCTAGCCCAACACCCGCACCCGCCCCAGTCCCTGCGGCCCCAAGCCCAGCAGCGGCTGCGCCAGCCGCGGCCGCTGCGCCCAGGCCCGCGCCTGCGCCGCCGGCACCCAGCGCATCCTCATGGGCCACATCGGCAGGCTGCAGTGTTGCGCGAACCGACAAGATCAGGCCGCCGGTTGTTGACGAAGACTTGCTCACGCGGGGCATTCGGCCGACCCTTCTGCTCATCACCATCAATCGCGAAGGCCGCCCGATCAGGGTCAGGGTGCAAAATAGCAGCGGCTCCATCGACCTCGATGAAATTGCCGAAGACTACGCCAAGCGAATGCGCTTCACGCCGTGTCTGCGTGATGGCGTGAGTGTCAACAGCGCAGACTTAACATACGAAATTGCCTGGCGCAAAGCCTAGGCCACCGAGTCAGGGCGAGATGGAGGACTTTCAATGAATTCGCAAATGGGCCTGGCCCAACTTTGGGCGCAGGGCGACTTTGTCACCCGGGCCGTGGCCATCGTGCTGCTGCTGATGTCACTGGCGAGCTGGACGGTCATCGTGCTCAAGGCGCTCGATCTGGCGCGCTACCGCAAGATGGCTGCAGCGGCGCAGGCGCTGTGGTCGCAGAGCGATCTCGAGCGTGCGCTGGCTGCGCTGGAGCCGCAAGCAGACAACCCCTATGTGCTCATGGCCGAGCGCGGACGCCGGGCGCGCGCCCACCTAGCCGCCGGCACCGCGCAGGCCTGTGCCATCGACATGAACGACTGGATCACGCGCAACTTGCGGCAAGTCATCGACGAGTTCACCGCCCGGCTGCAATCGGGCCTGGCGGTGCTGGCCTCGGTGGGCTCCACCGCTCCCTTTATTGGTCTGTTTGGCACCGTCTGGGGCATCTACCATGCCCTGGTGGCCATTGGTGCCACGGGCCAGGCCACCATCGACAAAGTCGCCGGGCCGGTGGGCGAAGCCCTGGTCATGACCGCCTTCGGCCTGATCGTGGCGATTCCGGCCGTGCTGGGCTACAACGCCCTGGTGCGCGGCAACAAAGCCCTGCTGCAGCCGCTCAATCGCTTTGCCCACGATCTGCATGCCCACCTGCTCACCGGCTCGCGCGTGAGCGAGCGCGACTGAGGAGTTGGCCCATGGCGTTTGGTACACAAGACGACACCGACGAGGTGATGAACGAGATCAACATGACGCCTCTGGTGGACGTCATGCTGGTGCTGCTGATCATCTTCATGGTCACCATCCCGGTGCTCCAGCACGCGATCCCGGTGCAACTGCCGCAAGTCAGCAGCACAGCGCCCGCTCAGGCCGGCAGCACCCTGGTGCTCAGTGTCGACGCTTCAGGGCGCTACTTCGTCAACACCGATCCGACCGACCTGGCTGGCCTCGAGACAAGACTGCAAGCAGCCGCCCAGCAAAATCCTCAGCCCACGGTCCAAATTCGGGGCCATCGCGATGCGGCGTATGAGCCGGTGGTTGTGCTCATGGAGGCGGCGCGGCGCTCGGGCCTGACCAAGGTGGCCATCATGACCTCGCCCGATCGCCGGCCCTGATCAGGCACCCAATCGCCGCGAGGGCGCGGCGCCTAAAGGACGGCATACGACCGAAGGGCGGGCCAGGCAACTGTGGGAGTGCCGCCCTCGGCGCGATGGGGCCTTGGAGCCGGCCACGACCCCGTTCAGAGCCCCAGTGCAGCGATCCCAGCCTTGGCGATCTGGGCGTCTTCGCTTGACTTGACGCCGCTGACTCCGACCGCGCCAAGGCAGTGGCCATCCTTCATGATAGGCACGCCGCCTTCGAGCAGGCCTTGCACGCCGGGCGCGGTCAAGAAGGCCAGCCGGCCGCCATTGATGATGTCTTCGTACACCTTGCTCTCACGCCGGCCCAGGGCGGCCGTGTGGGCCTTGGCCGGCGCAATGTGCGCAGAAATCGCCGGCGCGCCGTCCAGGCGGGCCAGGTGCAACAGGTGCCCGCCTTCATCGGCGATTGCAATGGTCACCGCCCAGTGGTTGGCAAGGGCTTCGGCTTCGGCAGCAGCGGCAATTTTCTTGACGTCGGCCAACTCAAGGGTGGATTTTGTTTTCATGGGGAATCGTTAAACGGCAAAGCCTGCAAGTTTAGCGCCCGGCAGCCTGCGCGCCCGGCCGGGCCCAGATCAGTGGGCCCAAGCCAAACCCGCACAGAAAATAGGACGGGGACTTGACTTTTGCATAGGCTCCCTACAATTTGACCCACGGCCAGAACGGAGGACAGTCAAGGCAGCCCCGCAGCCCTGGTCCGGCTTTCAAGGAGATCCACATGAGCCAAAGCTACCAAACCATTGATCACATCAGTACATCGGTTGTCGAGCGCAACCGCGTGCTGCGCAACACCTACTGGCTGCTGGCCCTGAGCATGGTGCCCACCGTGCTGGGCGCCTGGGTCGGTATCGCCACCGGCATTACCGCCTCGCTCGGCGGCATTGTCGGCCTGCTGGTCTTCCTCGGCGGCGCCTTCGGCTTCATGTTCGCCATCGAAAAAACCAAAAATTCGGCCGCGGGCGTGCCCATGCTGCTGGGCTTTACCTTCTTCATGGGCCTGATGCTCTCGCGTCTGCTGGCCATGGTGCTGGGCTTCAAAAATGGCTCTGAACTCATCATGACCGCCTTCGCTGGCACCGCTGGCGTGTTCGTGCTGATGGCCAGCCTGTCCACTGTGATCAAGCGCGACCTCTCGGGCATGGGCAAATGGCTCACGGTGGGCGCGCTGGTGCTCATGGTCGGGGCGATCATCAACGTCTTTGTCGGCTCCTCCACCGGCATGGCAGTCATCAGCATGATGGCCGTGGGCATCTTCTCGGCCTTCATCCTGTACGACCTCAAGCGCATCATCGATGGCGGCGAGACCAACTACATCACCGCAACGCTGGGCATCTACCTGAGCGTCTTTAACGTGTTCCAGAGCCTGCTGGCTCTGCTGGGCCTCTTTGGTGGCGAGCGCGACTGACAGCCGCCCAACCGGTTTCATGGGGCCTTCGGGCCCCTTTTTTACGCCCGCGCGAGCCGCCTGGCTGGACAAGAAAACAAAAAATAATAAAATTACCTTTTTAAATAGATTTAAGTTATGATCTGACCTGACCAAGTGCAAACGCCTGGTCACCCGACGAGCCTTGCGCACGTCGGCCTTGTACGACATGCGTACATGTGCAGGTCTGCCGAGCCGCAGCGCCTGCTCTGCCCCTCAAAGCTCCGCACAAGCGATCGTTTGGCTTGTGGTTTCTGGACCCTTCTGACTTTGCCTTCTCATCGCCCCTGCGTCAGCAGCGGCAAATTCCGCATCTCATCCACCACCGAACGTTGCGACCAAGGCGCCTACTGGGCCCGGGTGACCGTCTCCAGTGGCCGTGGACCGAGCTCCCACCACCGCATCACCCGCTTCGCCCGTCCCTTCGCATCGGCCGAAGCGGCGCATCTGGTGGCCCTGACCCATGGCTGGCTGCAGACTCTGCGTGCCGCCCTGAGCTGACCCGACCCAGGTCAGCAATTTCTGGCGGAATCTTGCGAAACCGCCTTGTCCCCGCCGCGCCCCCCTCTGGGTGGAGCGGCAACTTGTCTGAAAGACTCCATCATGAGCACCAAAATCTACGTCGGCAATCTGCCCTATTCCATCGATGACGCCGCCCTGCGCCACAACTTCTCGCAATACGGCGTCGTCGCATCCGCCAAGGTCATGACAGACCGCGACTCGGGCCGCTCCAAGGGCTTTGGCTTCGTCGAGATGGGCAGCGCCCAAGAAGCCCAAGCGGCCATCGGCGGGCTCAACGGCATGTCGGTCGACGGCCGCGCCATCGTGGTCAACCTGTCGCGCCCGAAGGAGTCCTCAGGCAGCGGCTACGGCAACCGCCAAGCCTACTGAGGCGACAAGACCTCAAGCGCCAGGCCGCGGCGTGTCATTGGGGCCGGGCTCTGTCATTGCGCCCCTGCCCTGTCATTGCGCCCCTGCCTTGTCATAGCGCCCCAGCTGTGTCATTGCGAGGAACGAAGCAATCCATCGGCGCTCGCACAAAGACATGGATTGCCGCGGCGCTGCGCGCCTCGCAATGACGCAAAGGGGTGTCGCTGCGCGCCTCGCAATGACGCAAAGGGGTGTCGCTGCGCGCCTCGCAATGATGGGGTGGGCGCCATTGCCACCCCGCCCCACGCCATTGCGCCGACGCCCTGTCATCGCGCCCCAGCCCTGCCATTGCGCCCCAGCCCCGTCATTGCGAGGCACGAAGCAATCCACCGTGCACCTCTGACACCCGCGCAATTGATTTATCCTTGCGGCCTGCTTGCAAGGAGCCCATATGAGCTGGCCTGTGATGGTGTTTGACATCGAATCGATCCCGGATGTGGCCGGCATGCGTGCCCTGGGGTTGGCCAGCGGGGCCGATGACGCGCAGGCCTATGCCGCCTGGGCGGCGCAGCGCGCGGCCGATGGCAAGAGTGACTTTGCGCCCTTGCATTTGCAGCGGGTCTTGGTGATCTCTTGTGTCTTTCGCAATGCCGAGGGGCTGCGCATTCATTCTTTTGTCGATCGCGAGCCAGAGGGCGTCAGCCAGGAAGGGCGCATCATCCAGACGTTTTTCAACACGGTCGAAAAGCATATACCCCAATTGGTCAGCTGGAATGGCGGCGGCTTTGATCTGCCGGTGCTGCACTACCGGGGGATGCAACACGGCGTGGTGGCAAGCAAGTACTGGGACATGGGCGAGGGCGGGGACCACGACAGCCGCGAATTCAAGTGGAACAACTACATCGGGCGCTACCACATGCGCCATCTGGACCTGATGGACTTGCTGGCCATGTACAGCCCCAAAAACAATGCCCCGCTCGATAGCCTGGCCAAGCTGTGCGGCTTTCCGGGCAAGCTGGGCATGGATGGCTCGGCCGTCTATGGCGCCTACCGCGAGGGCAAGCTTGAGGACATTCGGCGCTATTGCGAAACCGATGTGATGAACACTTACCTGCTCTACTGCCGCTTTCAGAAAATGCGCGGCGGTCTGCTCGAGGCCGAGTACGCGCAGGAGATCGAGCGGGTCAAGACCACCCTGGCTGAGCTGGCCGGCAGCGAGCCCCATTGGCAGCAGTACCTCGACGCCTGGGCCTGAGCCGCTCCAATGTGGGCAGCGGGCCTGAGACAATCGGGTCATGAGTTCAACGCCCCCCCAAGCCGCTGCCAATGCAGCCGGCACCGACGATGTGTTTTGGATCGAATCCCTCGACATGGATGCGCAGGGCATTGCCCATCGCGCCGATGGCAAGGTCGTGTTCGTGGAAGGGGCCTTGCCCTTTGAGCGCGTGACCGCGCAGATCCTGCGCAAGAAGAGCAGCTACGAAAAAGCGAGCGTGCAGCAGGTCCTGCGCGAGTCGTCTCAGCGCGTGCGGCCGGCCTGTCCGCACTTTGGTCTGCACCACGGCGCCTGCGGCGGCTGCAAGATGCAGCACTTGCACCCGAGCGCGCAGGTCGCGGTCAAGCAGCGTGTGCTCGAGGACAACTTCGCCCACCTGGGCAAGCTGCGCGCCGAACGCCTGCTGCGGCCAATCGAAGGACCGGCCTGGGCCTACCGTTTTCGCGCGCGCCTGTCGGTGCGTTATGTGCGCAAAAAGGACACGGTGCTTGTTGGCTTTCATGAGCGCAAAAGCCAATACGTGGCCGATATCGGACAGTGCCTGGTCTTGCCCCAAGATGTCAGCGACATGCTCATGCCGCTGCGCGCGCTCATAGGCAGCTTGCAGGCGCGCGAGACCTGCCCCCAGATCGAGCTGGCCTGCGGCGAGGTGGGCGGCCAGCGCATCACCGCGCTGGTGCTGCGGCACCTGGAGCCCTTGAGTGCGGCCGACGCCCAGAAGCTGCGCGACTTCGCGGCCGGGCGGCCGGGCCTGCAGTGGTGGCTGCAGCCCAAGGGGCCCGATACGGTTCATCTGCTCGATGAAGGCGGGCCGCAGCTGGCCTATGACTTGCCCCGCTTTGGCGTCGTCATGCCGTTCAAGCCGACCGATTTCACGCAGGTCAACCCCTACATCAACCAAGTGCTGGTCGAGCGCGCCTTGCGGCTGCTCGAGGTCCAGCCCAACGAGCGGGTGATTGATTGGTTCTGCGGCCTGGGCAATTTCACCTTGCCCCTGGCCAGTCTTGCCCGCGAGGTATTGGGCATTGAAGGCAGCAGCGCCCTGGTCGCTCGCTCGCGCGAGAACCTGGCCTACAACCGCACGCGCCGCGAACAGCTGGGCCTGCCGGGGTTGTGCACGACCGATTTTGCAGCCCGCAATCTATTCGAAATGACGCCCGATCGGCTCGCCGCCGATGGCCCAGCCGACAAGTGGCTGGTCGATCCTCCGCGCGAGGGCGCTTACGAGCTCTTCAAGGCCCTGGCCGCCTTGCACCCCATGGGCCAGCAGCGGGCGCGCATCCACAAGGACGGCCAACAAACCGACGACTTCTTTATCCCGCCCGTCACGCCACCGGCTTATTGGCAAGCGCCCAAGCGCATTGTCTATGTCAGCTGCAACCCGGCCACGCTGGCACGCGACGCCGGCTTGCTGGTCAACGAAGCGGGCTACCGCTGCGTGGCCGCCGGTGTGGTCAACATGTTCCCGCACACCGCCCACGTGGAAAGCATGGCGGTGTTCGAGCGGGGCGGCACCTAAGCCCACTCGCGACGGGGGGCGTCCCCCTCTGACTTGTCATTGCCAGGCGCGCAGCGCCGTGGCCATCCAGGCTGCTGTGCGGCGGCCGATGGATTGCTTCGTGCCTCGCAATGACCGGGCAGAGCGCAATGACAGTCCCCCGTCATTGCGAGGCGCGCAGCGCCGTGGCAATCTCCGCTTCAGCCGGCCGCCTTTTGATCGGCGGGCGCGTCTTTGGCGGGAGCGGCTTTGTCATCAGCCTGCTTGGCCGCGGGCTGGGGCAATTCTGGCTTGCATTCGGCCAGCACCGTCACAGTTTGGCCGGCATACGACAGCACGTTTTGTGCGGCGCAGATGACCAGCTTGCGGCTGCCCCAGTCGGAGGCATCGAGGGCTTTCTTGATCGACTGCAAGCTCGCATCGTCGGCCTTGCCGGTCGACAAAATGCGCAGCGTCCCCATGCCCAGGTGGCGCTCGGGGCTGAGCGTTTTTTCTTTCGCATAGGCCGCCTCGAAATCCTTGAGGGTCACGCCCGGGGCCAGAGCCGCACGCACAGCCTGCATCTGCTGCGACTGCGGCCGCAGCGGCTCGATCTCCTTTTGCGCCGCTTCCAGCGCCTTGGTGGCCTCTTCGAGCTTGGCGCTTGCTTGCTCGCCGCGCTCGGTCATGGTCTGCACCTTGGCCGTGTCGACCCCGACCTGGGTGTGCAGGTGCCAGGCATAGACGCCCGCGACCACCGCACCGACCAGCAGAAAAAACTCAAGCACCAGGCGTTTCATGCTGCGGCCTCGCGTCAATTGGTGGCAATCGGCCGGCCGTTTTGCGGCTGCACCGGTCGCGCGGCAACTTTGTAGGGGAACTGCAGAATCTGCTCACGCGCGATATTGACCGGCTCCTTGAGCACGTAGTAGCGCATGTTCTCGCTGCACGGCGGCGTGCTGAGCGAGCCGTCGTAGCGGAAGAACTTCATTTCGCGCGGCAAAAAATTGGCCGGGTTGAAGGTCACGCCCTCGGGTTTGACTTCAGGTCCCTCTTTGTTCGGCATGTGCGACCACAGCAGCTTGATGCCCGGGTTCTCGTTGCCTTCTTTGAGCAGCACCACCACGGTCACCATCTTGCCGTTGAGGTCGCGGTGCAGCAAGTGGATGCCCATGGGGGCGGGCTTGCCGTCGATCTGTTCGCCACTGGGGCGCTGAAAGGTCATGCTGACCAACTCATAAGGCAGGCTGTCGATGCGCATGCGGCTGCCAGGCGCCACATTGACCACCACCGTCTTGCCGTCATTGACCATGGCCAGCGGGCCATTGCGGTAGTCCTGCACCAAATCGTATTTGACGCGCAGCAAGGGCCCCGCGATATTGATGGGCGCCTGATTGCGACCGCGCGCGCACATGGCGTAGCGCTCGCCCCAGTTCTCGGGGCCCAAGGGGCCTTCAAAGGCCCAAGGCGGAAGGCCGGCGCTCGGCTTGGCCTCACTCTTTTGACGAGCGGCCTCTTCCAGGCGGCGCTCGGCCTGGCTTTTTGGCGCATCGCCCGCCTTGGTCACCGCTGCGGCCTCGCTCGCGCCCGCGGGCTCAGACTGCGCCTTCGCATCGCTCGGGGCGGGTGCCACCGCAGGCTCGCTCTGGGCCAACTGCTGGCAGCTTTGCAGCACCTCGACCTTCTGTCCGGCAGAAGCCAGCGCGTTTTGCGCAGCACAGATCACCGCCTTGCGTGACCCCCAGTCGGCCGTATCGAGCGCCCGCGTGAAGGCATCGACCGCCGCCGGATCGCTGCCGCCCTTGGTCAGCAGGCGCAGCGTGCCCAGACCGAGCTGGCGCTCCGGGCTCAGTGGGGCCTTTTCCTTGCGGTAGGCGGCATCAAGATCGCGCAGCATATCGCCATTGGCAAACACCGACTTGTACACACTCAACTGCTCGGCCTGCTCGCGCAGCGGCGCCAGTTCGGCCTGCACCTGCTCGAGCGCCTTCTCGGTCTCGGCCAGCTTGGTCACCGCACCGGCAGTCTGCGGCGTGAGCTCGGCCACCTGCGCTGCGACAGCAACGCCGGCTTGGTAGCGCATCCAGCCAAAAGCCGCGGCAGCGCCCAGGGCGATGACGAGCAAGAGGTCAAAAA
>JAIXWZ010000178.1 GCA_027491035.1 Comamonadaceae bacterium
AAGTTGCGCGGCATCAGCCAGTCGGGCGTGCGCTGCGCGCCGGTTTCAGACAGCACCAGCAGATCGTCGCCGGTCACCGCCTGGTTCAGCGGCGCGCCCAGCTCCTTCCAGTTGGGGATGAGCTCGTTCATGGCGCGCGGATCCATCACCGCGCCAGACAAGATGTGCGCGCCCGGCTCCGAGCCTTTTTCAAGTACCACCACCGAGACGTCTTTGGAAGACTCGGCCGCCAGTTGCTTGATGCGAATCGCCGCAGCCAGCCCCGCCGGCCCCGCGCCCACGATCACCACGTCGTACTCCATGGCCTCGCGGGGACCGAACTGCTCAAGGATGTCTTGGGGGGTCATGAATAGCGCTCCGTGATAATGCCCGACTCAAGGTCGGTGGTCTGCCCGTCTGCGGGAGCGTCGATTTTATGCAAACGATGGGATGCGCGGATCGCTCGGGCCCAGCGAGCGCCGGCCGTCGCCTGGGGGAGGACAGGGCATGAGAATTGAAATTCCCGAAAAGAAAAAGCTCGTGTACGAAATGGACATGGCGATCCGTTGGGGCGATATGGACGCCATGGGGCATCTGAATAACACCAGCTACTTTCGCTACCTCGAGACCATCCGCATCGACTGGCTGGTCAGCCTCGGCCAGCAACCGGGTCCGGCCAAGGAGGGCGTGGTGATCGTCAACGCCTTCTGCAACTTTTACCGGCAGATTGAGTACCCGGGTACGGTGCGCCTGAAGATGTACGCGAGCGAGCCCGCCCGCACCACCTTCGAGACCTGGGTCACGATGGAGCGCACCGACTCGCCCGGCGTGATCCACGCGGCCGGTGGTGCCACCACGATGTGGGTCGATTTCCCCAAGCAAAAAGCCATGCCATTGCCCGACTGGCTGCGTGCCATCGTCACGCCCTGAGACGAAGGCGTGGATTGCCACGGCCCGCCACGCCGCGTTGCGCCTCGCAATGACGCAAGGGGTGGTCACTGCGCCGCCGCCCCGTCACTGCGTCCCCGCTCCGTCATTGCGAGGCACGAAGCAATCCACTGCGGCCTCGGCACAGGCACGTGGATTGCCACGGCGCTGCGCGCCTCGCAATGACGCAAGGGGTGGTCACTGCGCCGCCGCCCCGTCAATGCGCCTCCGCCCCGTCATTGCGAGGCACGAAGCAATCCACTGCTGCCTTGGCGCAGGCACATGGATTGCCACGGCGCTGCGCGCCTCGCAATGACGCAAGGGGTGGTCACTGCGCCCCCGCCCCGTCACTGCGCCGCTGCTCCGTCATTGCGAGGCACGAAGCAATCCACTGCTGCCTTGGCACAGGCACCTGGATTGCCACGGCGCTGCGCGCCTCGCAATGACGCAAGGGGTGGTCACTGCGCCGCCGCCCCGTCAATGCGCCCCCACCTTGTCATTGCGAGGCACGAAGCAATCCACTGCGGCCTCTACACAGGCACATGGATTGCCACGGCGCTGCGCGCCTCGCAATGACGGGATTGGGGCTATGCGCCTCGCAATGACGGAACAGTACGGACGCCTCGCAATCGCGCCGCTGCCGACTGCAAAAACCCGGCTTTACTTCTGCTTGGGCACCCGGCCCATCAGGTAGAACTCGGGGTTGGGCTGCATGCCCGAGAAGCTGGCCATGCGGTTGGACAGGCCGAAGAAGGCGGTGATGGCGGCAATGTCCCAGGCGTCTTCGTCGTCAAGACCGTGGGTGTGCAAGGCGGCGAAGTCGGACTCTTCGATCTCGTGTGAGCGCAGGCAGACCTTCATCGCGAAGTCGAGCATGGCCTTCTGGCGTGGCGTGATGTCCGCCTTGCGGTGGTTGATGGCCACTTGGTCGGCCACCAGCGGTTTTTTCTCGTAGATGCGCAAAATCGCGCCGTGGGCCACCACGCAGTACAGGCAGTGGTTGGCCGCGCTGGTGGCGGTGACGATCATTTCGCGATCGCCCTTGCTCAGACCGCCTCCTTCCTTGAGCATGAGGGCGTCGTGGTACGCAAAAAAGGCGCGCCATTCCGCGGGCCGGCGGGCCAGGGCGAGGAACACGTTGGGCACGAAGCCGGCTTTTTCCTGCACCTCCACAATACGGGCGCGGATGTCGTCAGGCAGATCGGTCAGGGCGGGGAAGGGGTAGCGGTTCATGGCTTGAGCGGGCTGGAGGGAAGTGGGCATCATACGCAGGCTGATCCTGACCCCCGCGCCAAGGGCGCCAGTTATGCTCTTTACAACCTCAACCCTCCAGGAGCTGCGCATGTCCCATCCTCAAGACGACTCGCCCGCCGGCAAAAGCCCGGCCTATGACAAGGGGCTCAAGCTGCGCAAGCAGGTCATGGGCGAGGCCTATGTGGCGCGTGCCCTGAGCGGTGCGACGGAGTTTTCTGAGGCGATTCAAGATCACATCACCACCAAAGCCTGGGGCGACGTCTGGCAACGACCTGGGCTGGACTTGAAGACGCGCAGCATGATCACCGTGGCCATCCTCACGGCTTTGGGCAAGCAGCACGAGCTCAAGGGGCATGTGCGTGGCGCGCTCAACAACGGCGTCACACCCCAGGAGCTGCAAGAGTTGCTGCTGCATGCGGCGGTGTACTGCGGCATTCCCACGGCCGTCGATGCCTTTCGCACCGCTGCTGAGGTGGTCGACGGGGAGGCGCCCCGCTAGGCCTTGCCTCAGGCCCAGAAGGTTTGCCAGACCAGGTTGCCGTTGGTGTTCAGGCTTTGCAGATCGGTCAGGCAGTTTTGCAAGATGATGACCTGATCGGCCACCTGGGACACGTTGCTGCTCGGGCCAAATTGCCCGCTTTGGCTGATCCACAGGCGGGTCGAGTCGACGCCTGCCGGTCCGCCGCTGTCGAACTGTTCGGCTCGGATGAAGCTGCCGAGCTTGGAAAAGTCATTGGAGGTGCTGCGGCCAAGCAGATCGGCGATGTTGAGCACATCGCCGTTGCCGCCAAGGCTGGCGCTGAAGTCGGTGATGGTGTCGATGTCGGGTTTGCCGGCCGTGCCGGCGTCGCGCTTGAGCCAGACGAAGGTGTCCTTGGCGCCGCCACCGGTGTAGACCTGATCGCCTTTGCGGTTGATGAACACCTGATTGCTGCTATTTCCCACTGGCGGCACCGAGCCAGTGGTCCAGAAGTCGCTTAAATTGGAGCCACTGTCTTTTTGGATCACCTGATAGGCCGTGGTGCTGTTGTTGGCTGCATCCACGGCGGTCAGGCTGACCGTGTAAAAACCCTCAAGCAGCGAGTTGAGCCTGTCGGCCGGAAGGACGACCTTTCGATCGACGATGGCCAGCTCGTAACCGAGCACACTCGCGCCGACCTGGCTTGCTCCTTGAACTTGGGCATCAATTTGCAGGGCCTGACCGGCGACAGTGGGAATCGGAGCACCGGAGGCGTTGCCAAATTGGTTGATGCTGGGTGCCAGCAGGTCGTAGCCCACGGATTGGGCTGCAATGGGGTCGCGCGGCGCAAGCAGATTGCCGGCCTGGTCGCGGATGAGCGCTTGGGTGGCATCGCTCAGGCGCACCGCCACCTCACCTGCGGCGCTCGGGGTGGGGTCGACGACAAAGCTCACCGCGGTGCGATCGGCGTTGACGGCCAGTGAGTTTGCGCGTGGGGCTGCGCCGGTGACCACGAAGTCGGCTAATGACCAGGTGTTGGCAATGGCCTCATCGAAGCTCAGGGTGTAGAGGACCCCCGCGGCCGACTCGCTGATGCTCACGACGTTGTCGGCGTTGCTGTCTTGCCAGCTTCGGGTGAAGGACCTCAACCGTGGCGCTGTGATGTCGTAGGGTAGATTGAGCGCGCTGGCCCCTAAAAAGTCGTTGCCCGCCAGGTCTTTGACTGCGCTCAGGGTCTTGAGCCCGATGCTCAATTGCCCGGTACCCCCGCGGGGCCGGGCGACCACGGTGTAGGTTTGCAGATCAATCTGCCTGAAGCTTGCCGTCACGAACTGACCGCCGCCATCGATTTCATTGATTTGCAGATCGTCCAGGGTCAAGGCCCGGCTGGGCGTGCGCGACAGTCGGATGGTCGTGGTCAGGCCGTCGGCGCCCTCCACCTGGTTGAGGGTGTTGTCGCCAGCTCGAACCGCGCCCGACTTTTGCTCGAGCGCGGCGAGGTTGCTGGTGATGCTGGCCGACCAGGGACTGAAAAACACGCTCACTTCGAAAGACTGGGTGGTGGTCTTGCCGGCTGGGTTGCGTGCGATGACCTCGAAGGTCTGGACGCCCTCGGGCAGGTCGGTGCTGGGCGACCAGGTCCAGTTGCCCTGATCGTCGACCGTGGCCGAGCTGATGGTGCCATCCTTGAGCTTGATCTGCACCTGGTTGCCCGGCAGGGTTTTGCCGTTGAGGGTGGGCTTGCGCGTGCTGGTGACGGTGTCGTTGGTGCCGCCGGAGTTGCTGCGCGCATCGAGCCCCACGCTCAGCGGTCCGGCATCGGTCGCCTCGCTGCCCGAGCCCCCGCCGCCGCCCCCGAGGGCTGCAGCGGCCAGGCCGCCTGCGCCCAGCGTGCCCGCACCGATGCCGCCGGCCGCGCCCCCGGCGGCTGCGCCTGCTGCCGCTCCACCAGCCGCTCCCCCCGCGGCCCCTGCGGCCCCCACCGCCCCGCCGGCACCGAAGAGGCCGAGCTGGGCCCCGCCGAGCACCTGCGAGATGGCCGCCCCGTCGGCCAGGGCCACGATGTCATCGCCCAGGGCCGCGGTGTTGGGGATGAAGGGGTAGAGCTGGTTGTCTTCGGCCACGCCGGCAAAGGTTCCGGGGGCCATGTCGTAGAAGTTCTCGACGATGACATCGGGCGCTTCGGGTCTGAACTCGTCGAGGTGGATGTGCAGCTCGTTGCCGCGCCGCCGGGTGTGCAGCTGCTGGGGCGCGCGGCCGCTTTCGACCTGGTTGACCTCGTAGCGGGCGCCGGGCTGGGCTGCAATGCGCAAGCTGGCGCCGCTCTGGTTGATCAGATGGGTGACGCGCGTGGGAGCTGTCACCTCGGGCAAGGTGCCGTTGGCTGAGGCGGTGCTGGACGTGCTGGAGGTGCTGACCGCGCCGGCGGCCGAGCTGTCCCGGGCGGCGGTCTGGACAATGATCTGGTATTGCGTGCTCATGGGCGCCTCAGTTCTTGGTGTTGATGACCAGGATCTCGACCCGGCGGTTGGGTGCGTTGCAGGCCAGGCGGTCCTGCCGTGACGTGGCCTTGGGCTTGCAATCGGTCACCAGCAGATCGGAGCTGCCCCGGCCCTCGGCCTGCACCTTGCGCGCCGGCAGACCGCTGTTGAGCAAGATCTTGCGCACTGTCTCTGCGCGCTCCCGTGAGATACGCAAATTGCTGGCCGCCGGGCCCATCGGGTCGGTGTGGCCTTGCACCAGCACGCTTTGCACTTGGCGCGACTGCTCCTTGATGACACGGGCGAGCTTGACGATCTCGGCGTGACCCTGCGATGTGAGGTCCTCCACTCGGTAGCCGCCGAAGCGAAACAGCAACTCGGCCGAGAAGTTGTGGCGCCGCTTCAGGGGCGTGGGCTCTGCTGCCGGCGCCGCAGGGGGTTCGGGATCGGCTTGCGCCGGCGCAGCGGCCACCGTTTGAAGGGCAGGCGGCGGTGGCACAGCGACGGGAGGCGGCGCAGGTGGAGGCGGAGGAGGCGGCGGCGCGGGTGGGGGCGGCGGCGGTGGAGGTGGCGGCGGTGGAGGCGGAGGCGGCGGAGGCGGCGGAGGCGGCGGAGGCGGCGGCGGAGGCGGCGGAGGCGGAGGCGGCGGCGCGGGTGGAGGCGGCGCGGGTGGAGGAGGTGGCGGTGATACCGGTGCTGCCGCAGGAGCAGGTGGCGCGGGCGGGGGAGCAGGTGGGGTGGGTGCGGGAGGTGCAGCAGCCAACAGCGGCGCCAGGGCGATCAGCGCTGCGGGTGTGGGTGCGGGTGTGGGTATGACAGCCGTTGTGGGCGGCCGCATGGCCAGCAGGTTTTCGGGCTCGATTGACAGGCGGCAGTCGCCGGTTTCGGGCAGTCGTGACCGCGCATGCACCTGGCGCCGCAGATCGCGCAACGCATCGGTCGTCGCAGCGGCCTGCACCACGAAGATTTGCGCGGCGTTGGGCTGGGCCACACGGATGTAGTTGACGCTGCCGGGCCTGACCTCGATCAGGGTCGAGGGCTTGTTGCGCAGCCCGTTGGTGGCTTGCCCGCCGACTTGCAACTGGGCAATGCCCGGGCAGACCAGCGCCTCGGAAAAGCCGCCGGGCAGCAGCGCGGTGTGAAAGCGCCCGTCGATCAGGATGTCGGTGGGCATGGGCTTGGCCTGCGCAAGCTCGGGCGCGTCCAGCGCTCGCAAAAACACCAGCAGTGCGGCGTTTTGGGGGGTGCTCAGGCGGGGGCGGTCGGCAGCCTGCGCAAAAGTGTCCCAGCGGGGCGTGTCCGACTGCGCCAAAGCGTTCAAGCAGGCCGCTGCCAGCACCGCCAAGACAGCAGTGGCGCGCAGACGCGAGCGGGCCATGGGGAGAGCAGGAAGTTCGATCATGGGGCTGACTTTCTTGCGCCCCGAGCCGACGGGCCCGGTGATGCGGGCGAAATTTAGTCCCTCAATGCAGCAAAAACTAATAAGAATAGTTAAGGTTTTAAGCGCATGCGAGGCCGCAGCGCAGCCAGTGGGCGGTCGGCCCGGGGGGCGCTTGTGCGCCCGTTGTGCGGTGGTCGATGCGCTCCCATTGCGCGCCCATTGCGCTCCCATTGCGCGCCTATTGCGCGCCTATTGCGCGCGGGTAGTGCATCGCGCAGGGATGCAGACCCGCCGGCGGGCGTGATCAGGCCGGCCGGCTTGACCACAGGGTGGACTTTTGGGCAATACTACGCGTTTGTGTGCGCAGCACCGTTGTGGCGTTGCAGCGACATTGCGAGGCCCGATGTTTGGGCTTGGGGTCAAAGACAGGAGGATGTGGTGAACAAGGTATTTCCATCGGCCGCGGACGCGCTCAAGGGCGCGGTCCATGACGGCCAGTTGATTGCGGTGGGCGGTTTTGGCCTGTGCGGCATTCCCGAGGCGCTGATCGATGCCTTGCGCGACTGCGGCGTGAAGAACCTCACGGCGATTTCCAACAACGCCGGCGTCGACGACTTCGGTCTGGGCAAGCTGCTGCAGACGCGGCAGATCAAAAAAATGATCTCCAGCTATGTGGGCGAGAACAAGGAGTTCGAGCGCCAATACCTGGCCGGAGAGCTCGAGCTTGAATTCACGCCCCAGGGCACGCTGGCCGAGAAGCTGCGCGCGGGCGGTGCCGGCATCCCGGCTTTTTTCACCAAGACCGGCGTCGGCACCCTGGTGGCCGAGGGCAAGGAGACCCGTGAGTTTGAGGGCGAGACTTATTTGATGGAGCGCGCATTGGTGCCCGATCTGGCTCTGATCAAGGCCGATGTGGCCGACACTGCTGGCAATTTGCGCTTTCGCTACACCGCGCGCAATTTCAACCCGGCCGTGGCCATGGCCGGCAAGCTGTGCATCGTCGAGGTCGAAAAGATCGTGCCCATGGGCCAGTTGCATCCGGACGATGTCCACCTGCCCGGCATTTATGTGCACCGCATCGTGCTCAATGCCACGCCCGAAAAGCGCATCGAAAAGCGCACCATCACCACGCAAGGAGCTTGATCATGCCCTGGACGCAAGAACAGATGGCCGCGCGCGCCGCGCAGGAACTCGAAGACGGCTTTTACGTCAACCTGGGCATCGGCATTCCGACCCTGGTGGCCAACTACACCGGCGACAAAGAGGTGTGGCTGCAATCTGAAAACGGCATGATGGGCATCGGCCCTTTTCCCACCGAAGACCAGGTCGATGCCGATCTGATCAACGCGGGCAAGCAGACGGTGACGACCTTGCCGGGCACGGCCATCTTCAGCAGCGACCAGTCCTTTGCCATGATCCGCGGCGGCAAGATCAATCTGTCCATCCTGGGGGCGATGCAGGTCAGCGAGCGTGGCGACTTGGCCAACTGGATGATTCCGGGCAAGATGGTCAAGGGCATGGGTGGTGCCATGGATCTGGTGGCCGGTGTCAAGCGGGTCATCGTGCTGATGGAGCATGTGGCGCGCCGCAAGGACGGTGGCGAGGACCACAAGATCCTGACCCAATGCACCTTGCCGCTGACCGGCGTGGGTGTGGTCGACCGCATCATCACCGACCTGGGCGTGATGGACGTCACGCCTGAGGGCCTGAAGGTGGTGGAACTGGCTCCGGGCGTGAGCCGGGAGCTCATTGCCGCCAAGTCCAGCGTCAACCTGATCTTCTGACCGGCACGCCTGCATGAGCGACGAGGTGATGGGTTACCTGCTGGCCCTGGCCAGCCTGGTGAGCTTTACCGCGTCCATCATGGTCACGCGATTGGCCACGCCCTTCATGTCGATGGGCTTGGGCTTTGTGGTCTCGACCGCCGTCAATGTCATCGTCGCCGGCTTGTTGGTGCTGCTCCAGCAGGTCTGGCGGGTTCACCCGATCGGCTGGCACGCCCAGGCCTTTTGGCTTTTTGCTGCCGCCGGGGTGTGCGCCACCTTCATGGGGCGCTGGCTGTTTTACGAAGCGGTGGCGCGCTTTGGGCCCGAGCGCACCAGCGTGTTCCAGATTGGCATCCCGGTGTTTACCGCCGCATTGGCCTGGCTGTTGTTTGACGAGCGGCTCAGCGCGCCGGCCTTGCTGGGCATGGGCATGGCGGTCACTGGCCTCATGATCGTCGGCTACAAGCGTGGCGCCAACGCGCCGCGCTCGCCCACTGGGCAGCTGTCGGTGGTCCATTCGTTGCTGGCGCTGGGCTTTGGCAGTTCGCTGGCCTATGCCAGCGGCAACCTGATGCGCGGTTATGCGGTGCGCGAGTGGCCCGAGCCGGTGCTCGGCGCTTTGGTGGGTGCCGTGGCCGGCCTGATCTTGCACCTGGCGGTCACGCCCGGCAAGCGCGACTTGGTGCAGCAGCTCATGCGCGCGAATCGGCGTGGCTTTTGGCTGTTTGTGGTCGTTGGCATGGGCAATATCGGCGGCCAGGTCTTCATGATTGGTGCGATGCGGCACATTGAGATCAGCGTGGCGGTCTTGCTGACCATGTGCACGCCCCTGCTGGTGTTTCCGCTCAGTCGCTGGATGTTTGCCAACAGCGAGCCGTGGACCTTCAAGCTCATCGGCGGCAGCTTGCTGGCCATGGCCGGCGTGGTGCTGGTGGTGCTGCGCTGAGGCCCAGCTGAGGGCTGAGCTGGCACGCAGTCCGGGTGTTTGGCTGGCAAGTCAGCCCGCTGCCGGCTGATGGCGCGGCGGAGGCCGTGACTCGAGCATGAGGCCATGCAGCCCATCGCGATCGATCAGCCCTGGGCCCAGGGCGTCGATCGCCTGATGCTGGCCTTGCAGACCAGCAGCGCCGGTCTGGCCTCTCCAGAGGCGGCGCGGCGACTCAAACTCTGGGGTCTCAACACCCTCGACGACGAGCGTGAGCCGACGGCCTGGCTCTTGCTGCTGCGGCAGGCATCGAGCCCGTTGGTCCTGATCCTGGTCTTTGGCGCCAGTGTCTCTCTGGCCTTGGGCGAATGGGTCAATGCGCTGATCATCCTGGCCATGGTCTTGGCCAGTGCCTTGTTGACCTTCGGCCAGGAATGGCGGGCCAGTCGGGTGGTGGCTGCACTCGGGCACCGCCTGGCGCTCAAGGCACAGGTGGCACGCGATGGTCGATCCTTGATACGGCTGTCGAGCCATCTAGTGCCCGGCGATGTCATGTTGCTGGGCGCCGGGCAGCTGGTTGCGGCCGATGGCATCGTGATCGAGGCGCGAGACTTCTTGGTCAGTCAGGCCAGTCTGACCGGCGAATCGCACCCGGTTGACAAGTGGCCTGGCATCTTGCCGGCCGACACGGCGCTGGCGGCACGCAGCAACAGCGTGTACCTGGGGACCACTGTCAGAAGCGGCAGTGCCCGGGTGCTGGTGGTCAACACGGGCAAGAACACGGTGTTCGGTCAGATTGGGCAGCGACTGGTCAGTGCGCCGCCACCGACTGAATTTGCGCGCGGTGTGCGCCAGTTCGAACAACTGCTTTTGCGCACCATGTTGACCGTGGTCGTTCTGGTTGTGGCCGTCAATTACTGGCTGGGCCGGCCGGCCCTGGACTCGATGATGTTTGCAGTGGCCCTGGCTGTGGGCCTGACCCCCGAGTTGTTACCGGCCATCGTGAGCATCACCATGTCACGCGGCGCGCGCAATCTGGCGCATCGCGGGGTGCTGGTGCGCAGGTTGCAGGCCATCGAAGACCTGGGGGGCATGCAGGTGCTGTGCACCGACAAGACCGGCACCATCACCGAAGATCAGATCAAGCTGCATGCCTGCCTCGGGCTGGACGGCCTGCCCAGCGCGTCGGTGTTGCGACTGTCGGTGCTCAATGCGAGCTTGCAAGGTGGCGTTGCCAACCCGCTGGACGAGGCCATCGTTCGTGCGGCCCAAGATCTGCAGGCCGTGCAGGGCGATGTCAGCAAGGTCGATGAGATTCCCTACGACTTTCAGCGCAAGCGTCTGACCGTGGTCGTGCGGGAGCGCGCCGGGGGCGATCCGCTGCTCATCACCAAAGGTTCTTACGACACCGTGCTGGCGGTCTGTGAAGGCGGCGTGGCGCTGGCCCGCCACCACCAGGCCTGGTTTGAGCAGAGCAGCGAGCAGGGCTACCGCGTACTGGCCCTGGCGACGCGCAGCCTGGCCAGGGATCGACACTACAGTGCGGCCGACGAGCAGGCCATGAACTTGCAGGGCTTCATTCTCTTTGGTGATCAGCTCAAGCCAGGCATGGCCGCCCAATTGAATGCACTCAAGAAGCTGGGCATTGAGACCAAAATCGTCTCTGGCGACAACCGCTACATTTGCGCCCGGGTGGCTGCCCAGATTGGCCTGAATCCACAGGCGCTGCTCAACGGCCGTGCTTTGTCCGAGTTGGGCGACGACGCCCTGGGGGCACTGGCCGTGCGCACCGACGTGTTCGCCGAGGTCGATCCGCAGCAAAAGGAGCGAATCGTGCGCGCCTTGCAGCGTAGAGGTCAGGCGGTCGGTTTCATGGGCGACGGCATTAACGACGCGCCTGCGTTGCATGCGGCCGATGTGGGCATATCGGCCGAGCACGCGGTGGACATCGCCCGCCAGGCTGCCGACATCGTCATGCTCAAGCGCCACCTCGATGTGCTGCACGATGGCGTGATCGTGGGGCGTACAACCTTTGCGAACACGCTCAAATACATCGGCATCACCACCAGCGCCAACTTCGGCAACATGCTGAGCATGGCCATTGCCACGCCACTGCTGCCCTGGCTGCCTCTGCTGGCCAAGCAGATCTTGCTCAACAACCTGATCTCGGACCTGCCCTCGCTGATGATTTCCACCGACCGGGTCGATGCGCAGGAGCTGCGCAGTGCCCAGCGCTGGGACGCGCCGCGGGTGCGTCGCTTCATGCTCGGCTTTGGCCTGATCAGCACCGTCTTTGATCTGCTGGCTTTCGCTGTCTTGCTGTGGGCCTTTGAAGTCGGCGAGGCCCTGTTCCAGACCAGCTGGTTTGTGCTGTCTTTGCTGACCGAGTTGCTGGTGCTGCTGGTGTTGCGCACGCGCCAGCCATTTTGGCGCAGTCGGTGTAGCCCATGGCTGGGCGCGGCCACCCTGGGCGCTGCGATCTTGGCCCTGGCCTTGCCCTATGCCAGCCCGATTAACAGCTCTCTAGGCTTTGTGCCCTTGCCAGTGCCAGTTCTGGGTATGTGCTTGCTGCTTGTCGTGGCCTATGCGATCACCACAGAAGTGTGCAAACGCTGGATCTGGCGGCTCTGAAAGCCACCAGAGCAGGCTGGACTTTGCCGTCCGTTCAGGGCAAACTCCAGCCCTCTTTTGGCCACTTTTTCCATGGGCAGACAAGTCCTCATCATCGGCATGCACCTGGCTCGCAGCACGCGGGGCCGGCCTTGCGCGCCTCCCAATTCAGCGCACTGACTCTTTCGTCTGCGTTTGTTTTTGTCGGAGGTTTTCATGAGTGATCGTCTGGACAACCCCATGGGGTTGTGTGGTTTTGAGTTCGTCGAGTTTGCGTCTCCCGAGGCCGGGGTGCTGGAGCCCCTTTTTGAGCGCATGGGCTTTGCCCTGGTGGCGCGGCACCGTTCCAAGGATGTCGTGCTGTACCGCCAGGGGGACATCAATTTCATCGTCAACCGAGAGCCCAGGAGCTTGGCGTCTTACTTCGCCGCCGAGCACGGGCCGTGTGCCTGCGCGCTGGCTTTTCGGGTCAAGGATGCGCACAAGGCCTATGCGAGAGCGCTCGACTTGGGCGCGCAGCCGGTCGATGTGCCCACCGGGCCGATGGAGCTGCGCCTGCCGGCCATCAAGGGCATTGGCGGCGCGCCGCTGTACCTGATCGATCGCTTCGAAGAGGGCAAGAGCATCTACGACATCGACTTTGAATTCATCGAAGGCGCCGAGCGTCATCCGCAGGGCCATGGCCTGTACCGCATCGACCACCTCACCCACAATGTCTACAAGGGCAGGATGGCCTTTTGGGCCCAGTTCTACGAGCGCATCTTCAATTTCAGGGAAATGCGCTACTTTGACATCCAGGGCCAGCACACCGGCTTGACCAGCCGCGCCATGACCGCGCCCGACGGCCTGATCCGCATTCCGCTCAACGAGGAGTCGGGCCGCAGCGGCGGGCAGATCGAGGAGTTCTTGATGCAGTTCAACGGCGAGGGCATCCAGCACATCGCCTTGCTCACGGACGACTTGCTCGCCAGTGTCGATGCGTTGCAGCTCGCCGGCATCCCGCTCATGACCGCGCCCAACGAGATCTACTACGAGATGCTCGCCGAGCGCTTGCCCGGCCACGGCGAGCCCGTGGCCGAGCTGCAGGCACGCGGCATCTTGCTCGATGGCTCGACCGCCCAGGGTGAGAAGCGTCTGCTGCTGCAGATCTTCAGCCGCACCCTGCTCGGGCCGGTGTTTTTCGAGTTTATTCAGCGCAAGGCCGATGAAGGCTTTGGCGAGGGCAACTTCAAGGCCCTGTTTGAAAGCCTGGAGCGCGATCAGATCCGGCGCGGGGCCTTGGCCGCAACCTGAGCGGCAGTGCCCACCTCAGCCCAGCGCCCGGCGCAAGGCCCAGCCGCACAGCGCCAGCGCGGTGTGGGCCTCGTCGATGAGCCCGCCCATGGCCACAAAGCCGTGGATCTGGCGCTCAAAGCAGACGTACTGCGTGGGCACGCCCGCGCTCGAGAGGGCGTCGGCGTAGAGCTGGCCGTCGTCGCGCAGCGGATCGAAGCCAGCCGTCAGCACCAGGGCCGGTGGCAGGCCTTTGAGGCTCGCAGCGAGCATGGGCGCGGCGCGCCAGGGCTCGGTCAGGCCGTCCGGACCCGCGGGGCCCAGGTAGGCCGCCACGTAGTTGGCCATGCCCGCTTGCGTCAGCCCGTAGCCCTGGCCATTGGCCTGGTAGCTGGCGGTGTCGGTGCGCACGCCAGTGACCGGGTAAATCAGCAGCTGAAAGACGGGCGCGTGTGGCAAGCCGCGCAGGCCCAGGCAGGCGGCCGCCGCCAGGTTGCCGCCGGCGCTGTCGCCGCCAACCGCGATCCGATCGGGTGCAATTCGCAGCTGCTCGGCGTGGGCCAGCATCCAGGCGTGGGTTGCCAGCGTGTCGTCATAAGCGGCCGGGAAGGGGTGCTCGGGCGCTAGGCGGTAGTCGGGCGAGATCACCGTGCAGCCGGCGGCATTGGCCAGCGTGCGGCAGATCACGTCGTGGGTCTCGATGTCGCCCACCATCCAGCCGCCGCCGTGCAGATACAGCAGCACCGGCAGCACCTGTTGGGCACTGGCTTGCGCCGGCCGGATCTCGCGCACGGTGAGGGTCGCGCTGCCCTGGCTGAGGCGGTGGTCGCGGCTGATGCCTACGGCTGGAATGGGCGCTTCGGTGAAGGGGCGGCGGCTTTGGTAGAGCGCGCGCAGCTGCTCGGGGCTCGGTTGCGGGCCAGCCTGCGCATTGTGCGAGGCCAGTTTTTGCAGGGCCAGGGCGGCTTGTGGGTCGAGCATGGGCGAGGTGCTGGAGCGGGCGATGGGAATCGAACCCACGTCTTGAGCTTGGGAAGCTCAGGTCCTGCCATTGAACGACGCCCGCAGGAGCTGCCATTCTAGGCCAGCGGCCACCCGAGCGGTCAAGGGGTGGCGCCACGGCGGTGACAGAGCCCGAGCAGCGCGTTCATGCTTGCATCTTCCAGCACAATGCGCTGCGTGTCACCGCCTCTTCATGCTCCGAGCCCCCAACTGCCGCCCCCGTGGTTTTTGACCCTGCTGGCCGCCTACGCGGTGCTGGAGTTGTCCTTCAACCACCAATTGATGCAGGCCAGCTCGGCGGCGCTGGTCGACCCCGATTCTTTGCGCGATCTCGAGTTCTGGGCGCGCGTGATCTCGGGCCTGGGGCTGTCGCTGTGGCTGATGCGCGCCTTGCTGCGGCGCGGCCTGGCGCCGCTGCTGGCGGTGCTGCTCAGTGTGGTGGTGGGCATCGGCGTGATGTGGCACTTGCAGCGCTGGCTGGTCGAGGCCATCGTCGAGCGCGCCAGCGAGCAAGACAAGATCATGAGCCTTTACGCCGGACAGCTGGCGCCGGCTTTGCTTGGCGGCGAGGTCACGGTGCGCGGCCAGCGCCTGCTCGAGGTGGGTGAGCTGTCGCCACCGGCGTTGCAGGCCTGGCAGGCCTTGCTGCCCGCCACCCTTTTGGGCCTGCAGCCGCACGAGTTGCAAGTGCGCGAGGTTCAGGCCTGGATCGGCAACGCCACGCTGTCGCCGCAGCCGCTGAGCGACGCCTATCGGCGCGCGGTGACGGTGCCGATCGCATTGGCGGTCTCGCTCCTGTTTGGCCTGGCCAACGTCAGTCTCTTGCTCAGCCTGATGCTGCAGCGCTGGGGTCCGCGCCGCATCGCGGCGGCCAGCGGCCGGCCCGTTGCGGTGTTCTTGCTGCTTTGGTTGGGTTTGCTCGCAGGCAGTTGGCTGGCGCTGGCCGACGAGATGCAGCCGCGCGCCTACGCCGAAATCACGCGGCCCGCTTTGCGCTCGGCCCAGCCGCTGCTGTCGCCGTTTGTCGAGTGGAGTTTGCGCACGCAGCCGGCCTGGCAGGAGCCTACGCGCTGGCTGCACGAGACGCTGCTGGCCAACTACGCGTTTCGCAGGCCGGCCTTGCTGGCCGATATCAGTCTGTGACGGCTCAGCGCAGCACGTCGCCAATGCACAGGTACTTGATCTCGACGTACTCGTCCATGCCGTGGTGCGAGCCCTCGCGGCCCAGCCCCGACTGTTTGACGCCGCCAAAAGGCACGTGCTCGGTGGCCAAAATGCCGACATTGATGCCCACCATGCCGTACTCGAGCGCCTCGCTGACGCGAAAGATGCGGCCCACATCGCGGCTGTAGAAGTAGCTGGCCAGGCCGAACTCGGTGTTGTTGGCCGCAGCGATGGCCTCTTGCTCGGTCTTGAACTTGAAGATGGGCGCAAACGGGCCAAAGGTTTCCTCGCGCGCGCACAGCATGTCGGCGCTGGCATCGGCCACCACCGTCGGCTCGAAGAACTGGCCCTCGAGGCGCTTGCCGCCCACCAGCACGCGGGCGCCCTTGGCCAGGGCGTCTTGCACATGGCGCTCGACCTTGGCCAGCGCGGCCGGCTCGATCAGCGGGCCCTGGTTGACGCCCTCCTCAAAACCGTTGCCCACCTTGGCGGTCCTGACCTTGGCGGCAAACTTCTGGCTGAACTCTTCGTAGACCGACTCTTGCACATACAGCCGGTTCGAGCACACGCAGGTCTGGCCGGCGTTGCGGTATTTGCTGGCAAAAGCGCCCTCGACCGCCGAGTCGATGTCGGCGTCGTCAAAGACGATGAAGGGCGCGTTGCCGCCCAGTTCGAGCGACATCTTTTTGACGGTGGGGGCCGACTGCGCCATCAGGATGCGGCCGACCTCGGTGGAGCCAGTAAAGCTGATGTGGCGCACCACGTCGCTGGCGCAAAACACCTTGCCGACCTCGATGCTGCCAGGCGCGTCGCTGGTGACGATGTTGATGACCCCGGGCGGGATGCCGGCGCGCAGCGCCAGCTCGGCCGCAGCCAGGGCGGTCAGCGGGGTCAACTCGGCTGGCTTGATGACGACCGGGCAGCCTGCGGCCAGCGCCGGCGCGACCTTGCGGGTGATCATGGCCAGCGGGAAATTCCAGGGTGTGATCGCCGCGCACACGCCGATGGGCTGGCGCAGCACCAGCAGGCGCCGGTTGTTGTCAAACTGCGGCAGCGTCTCGCCGTTGACGCGTTTGGCCTCTTCGGCAAACCACTCCACAAAGCTCGCGCCATAGGCCACCTCGCCGCGTGACTCGGCCAGGGGCTTGCCGTTTTCAGCGGTCATCATGCGCGCCAGGTCTTCCGTGTGGGCGATCAAGAGGTCGAACCATTTGCGCATCAGGATGCTGCGCTCTTTGGCGGTCTTGCTGCGCCACGCCGGCCATGCGGCGTTGGCCGCGGCGATGGCTGCCTCGGCCTCGACCGGGCCCAAGTTGGCCACATCGGCCAGTTTCAGGCCGGTGGCAGGGTCCAGTACGTCGAAACGTGCGCTGCCCTTGAGCCACTGGCCGTTGATCAGCGCATCGGTCTTGAGCAGGCTGGGGTCTTTGAGCAGGGCGAGGGGAGAGGTTTTCATGTCCATGGTCGGGCTGGGTCCTGCGGTTTAAAGCGTCTTGTGATTGGCGCCCAGTTTATCGGCCTTGCTGGGGCTGTTGACCGGCCCCAGCACCGGCGCGAGCAGTTATTCGTGAACCTGGCCATTAATGTAGTAACATACCTACATCTGCTTATGGGGGTGCCGGTATGACCATCACGACTTTCTCGAGCCGCGAGCTCAACCAGGACGTCAGCCGCGCCAAGAAGGCAACCCTCGAGGGACCTGTGTTCATCACCGACCGTGGCAAGCCCGCGCATGTCTTGCTGAGCATCGAGGACTACCAGCGACTGACGCAGCAGCGCCGCAACATCGCCCATGCATTGGCCATGCCCAGCATGCCAGAGACCGAGTTTGAGCCCCCTCGATCCCTGATCACAACCCGTCCGGTTGACTGGTCATGATGTTCATTCTCGACACCAACGTGGTGTCGGAGTTGCGAAAAATTCAGGCGGGCAGAGCCGATCCGCATGTCGCTGCGTGGGCCCAAAGTGTCGATGCTTCCTGCCTGTTCGTCTCTGCCATCACCATCTTGGAGTTGGAGCAGGGCATTTTGTTGATCGAGCGCAAGGACGGCACGCAGGGCGCCCTGCTCAGGTCATGGATGGATCAGCAGGTTTTGCCCGAATTTGCCGACCGGACCTTGCCCATCGATCAAGCGGTCGCGCAGCGCTGTGCGCGCCTTCACGTACCCGACAAGCGCGGCGAGCGCGATGCACTCATCGCGGCCACCGCCCTGGTCCACGGCATGACGGTCGTCACCCGCAACGTGGCTGACTTTGAAGCGACGGGCGCCAGCGTCCTCAACCCGTGGGAGCCCGCCAGCGATAATGGCGGGTTGGTCCAGCCTGCGCGGCGCTGATCCATTTCAGCTCACCCTCTAATTCACGAGATAACCGACATGACCCAGCCTGTCATGAGTGTCGCTGACATTCGCAAGTCCTTTCTTGACTTCTTCGCAGCCAAAGGCCACACCGTGGTCGCATCCAGCCCGCTGGTGCCGGGCAACGATCCGACGCTGATGTTCACCAACTCCGGCATGGTGCAGTTCAAGGATGTGTTTCTGGGCAGCGACAAGCGCTCTTATGTGCGCGCGGCCTCGGTGCAGGCCTGCCTGCGCGCCGGTGGCAAGCACAACGACCTGGAACACGTGGGCTACACCGCCCGCCACCACACCTTTTTTGAGATGCTGGGCAATTGGTCGTTTGGCGACTACTTCAAGCGCGAGTCGCTCAAGTGGGCCTGGGAGCTGCTCACCGAGGTCTACAAGCTGCCCAAGGAGCGTCTGCTGGCCACGGTGTATGCCGAAGACGACGAGGCCTACGACATTTGGACGAAAGAAATTGGCTTGAGCCCTGAGCGCGTGATCCGCATCGGCGACAACAAGGGCGGGCGCTACAAGAGCGACAACTTCTGGATGATGGCCGACACCGGCCCCTGCGGCCCCTGCTCGGAGATTTTTTACGACCACGGCGACCACATTGCCGGCGGCCCGCCCGGCAGCCCCGACGAAGACGGCGACCGCTTCATCGAAATCTGGAACAACGTGTTCATGCAGTTTGAAATGCATGAAGACGGCTCGCTCACCCCGCTGCCGGCGCCCTGCGTGGACACCGGCATGGGCCTGGAGCGATTGGCGGCGATCTTGCAGCATGTGCACAGCAATTACGAGATCGACCTGTTTGACGCACTCATCAAGTCGGCCGCCCGCGAAACCGGCTGCACCGATCTGGCCAGCCCTTCGCTGCGTGTGATTGCCGATCACCTGCGCGCCACCGCCTTTTTGGTCAGCGACGGCGTGGTGCCCAGCAACGAAGGGCGCGGCTATGTGCAGCGGCGCATCATCCGCCGCGCGATCCGCCACGGCTACAAGCTGGGCCAGAAGAAGCCGTTTTTCCACAAGCTCGTGGCCCAGCTCGATGCGCTCATGGGCGCGGCCTATCCGCGCCTGCGCGAGCAGGCCCAGCGCATCACCGAGGTGCTCAAGGCCGAGGAGGAGCGTTTTTACGAGACCCTAGAAACTGGCATGCAGATTCTTGATGAGGCCCTGGCGGGGGGCGTCAAGCTGCTGCCCGGCGAGGTCGCTTTCAAGCTCCACGACACCTACGGTTTTCCGCTCGATCTGACCAACGATGTTTGCCGCGAGCGCGCCGTTCAGGTCGACGAAGCCGGTTTTGCTGCCGCCATGGACAAGCAAAAATCGCAGGCCCGCGCTGCCGGCAAGTTCAAGATGGACAAGGCGCTCGACTACAGCGGCGCTGGCAACCAGTTTGTGGGCTACGAGCAGCTCCAGGCCAGCGCCAAGGTGCTGGCCCTCTACCTTGAGGGCACGCCCGTGGCCGAGCTCAAGGCCGGTCAGTCGGGCGTGGTGGTTTTGAGCACCACGCCGTTTTATGCCGAAAGCGGCGGCCAGGTGGGCGACGAGGGTGCGATCAGCACCGGCTCGGCCCGCTTTGCCGTGGCCGACACGCAAAAAATCAAGGCCGATGTGTTTGGTCACCACGGCAGCGTCGAGCAAGGCACGCTGGCCGTGGGCGATGCGGTGACGGCCAGTGTCAACCTGGCCCAGCGCGCCGCCACCGTGCGCAACCACAGCGCCACCCACCTCATGCACAAGGCCCTGCGCGAAGTGCTGGGCAGCCATGTGCAGCAAAAAGGCAGCCTGGTCAATGCCGAGCGCACCCGCTTTGACTTTGCGCACAACGCGCCGGTGAGCGATGCGCAGATCCGCCAGATCGAAGCCCAGGTCAATGCTGAAATCTTGGCCAATGCCGCTGCGCAGGCGCGGGTGATGGACATCGAGTCGGCGCAAAAGACCGGCGCCATGATGCTCTTTGGCGAGAAATACGGCGAGACGGTGCGCGTGCTCGACATCGGCTCGAGCCGAGAGCTGTGTGGCGGCACGCATGTGAAGGCGACCGGGGACATTGGCCTGTTTAAGATCGTGGCCGAAAGCGGCGTGGCCGCTGGCGTGCGCCGCATCGAGGCCGTGACGGGCGAAAACGCGCTGGCCTACCTGCAGTCGCTCGAAGGCACGCTGGCCCAGGCCGCGGGCAGCCTCAAGGCACCGACGGCCGAGCTCAATGCCCGCATCGCCCAGGTGCTCGAGCAGGTCAAGGCGCTCGAAAAAGAAGTCGCTGCGCTCAAGGGCAAGCTGGCGTCGAGCCAGGGCGACGAGCTCATGGCCCAGGCCACCGACATCAAGGGACTCAAAGTCCTGGCCGCCCGCCTCGAAGGCGCCGACGCCAAAACCTTGCGCGAGACGCTCGACAAGCTCAAAGACAAGCTCAAGACCGCGGTCATCGTGCTGGCCACCGTCGAGGGCGACAAAGTGCAGATCGCCGCGGGCGTGACGGCCGACAGCACGGCCAAGGTCAAGGCCGGCGAGCTGGTCAACTTCGTGGCCAGCCAAGTCGGCGGCAAAGGCGGCGGCAAAGCCGACATGGCCATGGCCGGTGGCACGGACGCGGCCGCTTTGCCGCAGGCGCTGGCCAGTGTTCAGGCCTGGGTGACCCAGAGGGTCTGAGTCCGATGTAGGAGCGCCGCACTCGGCGCAATAGAGTCTGGCCTTACTGATTGGGCCAGTTCAGGCGCCTTTTGCTCTCGAACGCTCGAGCCACGCCTGTGACCGGATCCACAAAGGCCAGCGACTGTGCCAGCAGCTGCAGGGGCCTCGCAAAGTCTTCGGGCTCCTCGGGCCCGCGCAGCACCTCGGGGTAAAACTGGTCGCCCTCGATCGGCAGGCCCAAGGCGTTCATGTGCACGCGCAACTGGTGGCGCTTGCCACTGGTGGGCTCGAGCCGGTAGAGCGCACGGGCGCCGCTTTGCTCGAGCAAATCGATGTCGGTGTGGCTGTTGGGCGGCAGGCCTTCCTCGGGCCGGGCCTCGCGCATGCGGAAGAAAGCCCCCTCGTCTTCCAGGATGTGGCTGCCGCGGCTGAGCGGAAAGCGCAGATCGGCCCGCCAGCGCGCCACCGCCTGGTAGACCTTGTGCACCTGCCGCTGACGAAACAGCCCCTGGTAGGCATCGCGGTCCTGCGGCCGTTTGCACAGCACCACCAGACCCGCGGTTTCGCGGTCGATGCGGTGCAGCGGGCTCAAGTCGGCGCAGCCGGTTTGGGCCTTCAGACGCACCAGCAGGGTTTCGCGCACGTAGCGCCCGCCTGGCGTCACGGGCAGGAAATGCGGCTTGTCGGCCACCAAAAGCAGCTCGTCTTCGAAGACCACGCCCGCCTCGAAGGGGATGGCGGTCTCGCCGGGCAACTCGCGCCAGTAGTACACCCGCGCACCGTGCACATAGGGGGCATCGGGCGGCAGGGGCTGGCCGTCTTCGCCCAGCACGCTGCCTTGCGCCATGCGCTGGGCCCACTGGCTGCGGCTGACCGCGCTCAAGCGCTCGGCCAGGTGGTCCAGCAGCGTGGGCCAAGGGCTTTGTTTCATGCGCGGCAGGGCCACGCAACTGGGCGAGACACCGCCCCTCATGGCAATGTGCGGGTTCTTGGGCTGGTGGGCCATGCCCGCTGTTTAGGTGCGCACGAACACCAAATCCCAGACGCCGTGGCCGAGTTTGAGGCCGCGGTTTTCGAACTTGGTCAGGGGCCGGTAGTCGGGTTTGGGCGCAAAGCCATCGCTGGTGTTGCGCAGCATCGGCTGGGCCGACAGCACCTCGAGCATCTGCTGGGCATAAGGCTCCCAGTCGGTGGCCAAGTGCAGGTAGCCGCCCGGTTTGATGTGCTCGGCCAGCCGCTGCACAAACGGGCCTTGAATCAGCCGGCGCTTGTGGTGACGCGCCTTGTGCCAGGGGTCGGGGAAAAAGATGTGCACGCCGTCCAGGCTGCTGGGGCCCAGCATGTGGTCCATCACCTCGACCGCATCGTGCTGCACGATGCGGATGTTGGTAATACCCTGCTCGCCGCAGCGCTTGAGCAGCGCGCCCACGCCGGGCTGGTGGACCTCGCAGCACAAAAAATTGTCCTGCGGCCGCGCCAGCGCAATCTGCGCCGTGGCATCGCCCATGCCAAAGCCGATCTCCAGGATCAGCGGCGCCGCGCGGCCAAACGCCGCGGCCGCATCAAGCCGCTGGCTGCGGTAGGGCAGTACAAACTGCGGCCCATGCCGCTCAATGGCGCGCAACTGCCCCGGCCCCATGCGCCCAGCGCGCAGCACATAGCTCTTGATGGCACGCGGATGCGGCACCGCGTCGTTGGCAGGGGTGGGGGCGGGGGTGTTCATGGGGTGAAAAGGCGACCGCATTATCGCGGCTCGCGTTTACATAGCCCGCGGCGACCGTCTTCCTTGCACTCTGGGGCGCTTGCGCCGCTGTGAGGCGCAGCCGCCGACTCCGTCATTGCGAGGCGCGCAGCGCCGTGGCAATCCATGTCTTCTCACGACCGGCCGATGGATCGCTTCGTTCCTCGCGATGACGAATTTATTGCGCTGACGCCGTGTCCCTTCATCGCGAGGCGCGCAGCTCAACCCGCCATCGCTGGGCGCCTCGCCGAATCCGTCATTGCGAGGCGCAGCCTTTAGCCGCGAGGAGCAAAGCGACGTGGCGGGCCGTGGCAATCCATGTCTTCTCGAGTACGGCCGATGGATCGCTTCGTTCCTCGCGATGACTGTATTGCTGTGGCCCATACTTTCACGCGGTACCTCCAAAGGGCTCAAATGTGTCAATAAACCGTGTGCCTGACCGGGCGCGAAGAACGCGATCTGCTGCTGGCTTGCGAGCAAAGCGACAAGCCCAGAGCGCGTTGCAGCAGGATTTGGCGTGCGGTGTTGTCGGTCAGGCCTTGGCCGCGCATCCGGTGATGTTTCGTGCTGCCGGAATCTTCTGAGGTTCGGGGCTGGTGGTTTGGACACTGTTCAGATCGGCAAGAAAGAATCATCTCTGTCTTAATCCCCTGGCGGGTGTGTTCACGGGGATTTGCACAAGTTAGGTCGTTGTATTACGATGTCATACGCATCCGAGAGGTGCGCTGAAAGGAATGAAATGAGTACCTTGACCGTGCGTTTGACCGACCGTGAAGACCGCGATTTGCAGCTGGCTTGCGAGCAAACGGGCAAGACCAAGAGCGAGGTGGTACGTGAGTTGCTGGCCGAGTCCTTGCGGGGGTATCGCCTGCGAGCGGCTTTGCAAGCGGCGCATGCTGAACTGGGCCCCGCAGCGCGGCAGTCGGGCTGGCTGACCGAGGACGACATTTTGCGAGACGTGTCGTGAAGGTTTTTTTGGACACCAATGTGTGGTTGTCGGCCACGGTGTTCGCTGGTTTGTGCGAGGCGATACTGATCGAGTCTGCCCGGCGCGCTTGGCTGGTGACCACCCGGCTGGTGCAACAAGAAGCGCACGAGGTCTTGGGCCGAAAATTTACGCATTTGCCCGAGGCGCAGGCTTTGTTTGACGCGATTTGGATCGAAGCGACATGCGTACCCGACGTGTATGAACCCGCAGATGACAACGATGCACGGCTGGTGCAGGCGGCACTGAATGCTGGAGTCGCAGTGTTTGTCACGGGGGACCGGCGGGTGTTGGCCTGGGGTACGCGGGAGGGCATGCAGATCTTGAGTCCACGCGATGCTTGGATGCAGCTTTTTGTACAAAGCCGCATCGATTGAGGCACTTGGGTTTTGTGCATGGTTTTTTCAGGCCTGGCCTTGACAGGCCAATTGATCAAGCGGTTGGTCGTACGAGCGGATGTCAAAGCCTTCCAGCCGGGCGTTGCACTGGCGCAATTGACTGACGCTGAGTTCGCGCCCACGCCATTGGGCGGGTAGGTCCAGACTGAGATTGAAAAAACGAGCGCCACGCTGGCAAACCGCCGCCGCCAGATTCACGGGTAAGGTGCCGATGACGGTGTCGCCGAACTGGATGAGCGCTGTATCCAAATGGGTCAAATGCTGGTCGATGCGCAGGCCTTGTTGCGCGGCCCAGGCGATGGCGCCGGGGTGACGGCTGCCGAAGAAGGTCGTCATTGGATGCAGGTGTGCTGGGTTTGCCAGGGGACTGTCAGTATTTCTGTGTGTGAGGCGCTTGGTCGAGCTGGCGTTTGCACCTGGCAGGGATGCCGCTTCTGCGGCTTTCAGTTGGTGCAAGTACCGTTTCAAGTTTCAAGCAGTCTCTGGTGCATCGCCTGCGTGATTGCCTGCGATTCGCTCATGCTGCGGGATGTTTTTCGCAACGCCGACCACGAAACTACAAGATCCTATTTGTCATTGCTTTCATCGCCACCCTGAAATCCCCCACCCACCGCCCCAGCGCCTCCTGCACCCCCACACCCCCCGCAGGCCGCAGGCCCAGCACTTGGGCTGCGGCGTTGAGCGCGGCCAGGGGCTCGCTCAGGTCCAGCGGCTTTGCGCCGTTTTGCTTGCTCAGCTTTTCGCCGTTGGCGCCTAGCACCAGGGGGGTGTGCAGGTAGGCCGGTGTGGGCAGGCCCAGGGCGCGTTGCAGCAGGATTTGGCGGGCGGTGTTGTCGGTCAGGTCTTGGCCGCGCACCACGTGGGTGATGCCTTGGGCTGCATCGTCGACCACCACCGCCAGCTGGTAGGCCCACAGGCCATCGGCGCGCTTGAGCACGAAATCGCCCACGACCTGGGCCACGTCCTGGCTTTGCGGGCCCAGCCTGCGGTCGTGCCAGTCGGTGTGCTCAGGCAGAGCCAGCGCTTGGCGCAGCGCGGGCAGATGCAGCCGCCAGGCGCGCGCTGGTTTGCCGTTCAGGCCTGCGCGGCAGGTGCCGGGGTAGGTGGGCGCCTGGTGGCGGGCTGTGGCGTGGGCTTGCGCGGCTTCAATGTCCTTGCGGCTGCAGCCGCAGGGGTAGGCCAGGCCTTGGGCGAGCAACTGCTCCAGGGCAATTTGGTAGGCGGCGCTGCGCTGGCTTTGCCAGAGCACTGGGGCGTCGCTGCGCAGGCCGCAGCGCTCGAGCTGCTGCAAGATCGTCTGGTCAGCTCCTGGCAGGCAGCGCGGGGTGTCGACGTCTTCGATGCGCACCAGCCACTGGCCGCCGTGGGCCCGGGCGTCGAGCCAGCTGGCCAGGGCGCTGGCCAGCGAGCCGGCATGCAGGGCGCCGGTGGGCGAGGGCGCAAAGCGGCCGATGTAGCCAGGCGCTTTCAATGGGCGTGGCTCCCCAGGCCGCACGCACTGGCCTGCGCGTTCAGGCCGCGTTCAAGGCCAGTTCGAGCCCGGAGACAAACGCGTCTTCCACGCGGCGGCCCAGGCACCAGTCGCCGCACAGGCCGATGCCGCTGCGCGCGTCCCACAGATGGCTCTGGCCCAGTGGTGCCAGGGTTTGCGCGTAGCGCCAGCGGTGCACCTGGGCGTGGCCGGGCTCGGCCCGGATGCCGGTGACTTCGGTGAAGGCGCGCAGCAGCTTGGCTTTGACGCGCTCTTCATCGTCTTCCAGGTGGCGCTGCGACCACTCGGGGCTGGCCTGCACCGTCCAGCGCTCGATCGATTCGCGCCCGGGTTTGGAGGCCTCGCGCGCCAGCCAGGCGATGCGGTGGTGCTCGCTGCGCGCCGCATGCCAGCTCGGGCCCAGGGGCCCTGCGGCCTGTGGAAAGGCCAGCATCAGGGTCCAGCAGGGCGCCACGCGCACCGCGTCGAGCTTTTTTTGCAGCTCGGGGTGCAACTGCGAGGCGCGCAGCAAGGTGGCGGCCTGGGTTGAGGGCAGGGCCAGCAGCACCGCGTCAAATCCGGCGTGAATTTGCGTCTGCGCGCCCGGCCCCTCGGTGTGCAACTGCCAGCGCGCCTTGTGCAGCCGGTCGGGCTCGATGCGGGTGACCAGGCTCTGGCGGTGCAAGGCTTCAACGGGGGCGGCCCAGTGCTGCACCAAGGCGCTCATGCCCGGCGTGGCCACGTGGTGCACTTCGGCGTTGCGGCCAGAGGCCGCCACCACGCGGCCGGCTTCGTCCATGATGCGCACGGTATTGACCTGCCAGGGCGCAGCGGGCGCGCCCGTGGCGGCCAGCGCCTTTTTGAAGCGCGCGTCCCGCACGGTGAAGTACTGCACGCCGTGGTCGAAGCTGCCGAACTCGGTGCGCCGCGTGGCC
>JAIXWZ010000003.1 GCA_027491035.1 Comamonadaceae bacterium
CGCCGAGAGGTTGCGCTAACTGCGTCATTGCACCCTTGGTCCGTCATTGCGAGGAACGAAGCAATCCATCGGCGCTTGTGCAACGACATAGATTGCCACGGCGCTGCGCGCCTCGCAATGACGTAGGAGCCGGCCCGCCACGTCGCAAGCTCCTCGCGGCTAAAGGCTGCGCCTCGCAATGACGGGGTGGTGGCCGCGCCTCGCCATGACAGGGCCGGGCGTGCGCAAAGCAAAAGTTAAAGATGGTCGACACGCCTTGCGGCCTGTGCTCAAGAGCCTGGCTGCGCCATACACTGCGCGCCTTTGCGCAGGTTGCAATTGCACCCAGGCGCAGCCGCGTGCAGGAGGTTGGGATGCCTGTCGATGAACTCGAGGCTTGGCTCAGGCTGTTGCTCACGCCCGGCGTGGGGCGGGTGCAGGCTCGGCATTTGCTGGCTGCTGCTCGCTCCCCCCAGGCGGTGTTCGAGCTCAGCCATGCGGCGTTGCAGGCGCTGGGCCTGGAGCGTTGCGCCGCGGCGCTGGCCGCAAGGCCCGCCGAGCTTGACGGCCAGTTGCGGGCCACGCTTGAGTGGCTCGAGGGTGGCGGCGATCGTTTTGTGTTCACCCTGGGCGATGCGGGCTACCCGCCGCAGCTGCTCGATATCGACGACCCGCCTTTGCTGCTCTACGCCATGGGCGCGCTGGCGCGGCGCTGGGCCGCCGGTGAGCACGGGGGCCTGCCCATGCTGGCGGTGGTGGGCAGTCGCAACCCGACACCACAGGGTCAGCGGCATGCGCAGCAGTTTGCGCACGCGCTGGCCCAGGCGGGCGTGTGCATTGTCTCGGGGTTGGCCTTGGGCATTGATGGCGCGGCGCATCAGGGTGCGATGCAGGCTGGCGGCAGCACGGTGGCGGTGGTGGGTACGGGGTTGGACCGGGTGTATCCGCGCCAACACCTGGCGCTGGCCCGCCAGATGCTCGATCAGGGCGCCATCGTCAGCGAATTTGCCATCGGGGCGCCACCGCTGACCCACCACTTTCCGCAGCGCAACCGCATCCTGGCCGGCCTGGCGCAGGCGACCTTGGTGGTCGAGGCGAACTTGCAATCGGGCTCCTTGATCACGGCGCGGCTGGCGGCCGAGCAGGGCAAGGAGGTGATGGCCATTCCCGGCTCGATCGACTCGCCGCAGTCGCGCGGCTGCCACCAGCTCATCGTGCAGGGCGCGCGGCTGGTGGGCGGCGTGGCCGATGTGCTGCAGGCTCTCGGTGACTTGGGCGCGACGCGCTGTGCTGACGCCGCAGCGGCGGCCGACCGACCGGGCCAGCAGCCAGGTTCGGCCCTGCCCCCCGGGCGCAGCGACGATGGGCCGCTGCTGCAGGCCCTGGGCTTTGAGCCGGTCGGGTTGGACGCCTTGCAGGCCCGCTGCGGCTGGCCCACCGAGCGGCTGCAGGCCCGGCTGCTTGAACTCGAGCTCGAGGGCGCGCTTGGGCGCTTGCCCGGCGGCCTGTTTCAGCGCGTGGTTTAGCGGCCTCCCACTTGCGCCCACCCCGTCCTTGTGCGTTATATTGGGGCCATGTTTGAGGTGCTGGTTTACGTCTACGAAAACTATTGGCAAGGCGACGCCTGCCCCGAGGCGCCGGCCCTGGGTCGCAAGCTCAGTGCGGCCGGCTTTGAGCCCGAGGAGATCGAGGCCGCCTTGATCTGGCTTGACGGCCTGCAGCTGGCCGCTCAGACCAGCCGGGTGTGCCCGGCCGATGCGCGTGGCGCAGCCGATTGCGCCCTGCCGCAGTCAGCCGACAGCCTGCGCGTTTACTCGTCGGCCGAGTGCCAGCAGCTCGGTGTCGATGCGCTGGGCTTCATCAGCTTTCTTGAAGGCGCCGATGTGCTGCCGCCGCACATGCGCGAGATCGTGGTCGACCGCGCCATGGCGGTGGCGGGAGAGCCCCTGAGCCTGGACGACCTCAAGATCATCGTGCTCATGGTCTATTGGAGCTTGGGCCAGGAGCCCGACGCCCTGGTGCTCGACGAGCTGTGCGACGACAGCCAGGGTCGGCTCGCGCACTGAGCGCTGCCGGCCCCCACCCCCCGGCTTTTAAACCACCGCGCCGGCGTTGGGATCCTTGGGATCTTGGTCGCCTTTTTTCGGCTCGGCCTTGATCAGGTCTTCGCGGCGCAGGCCCAGCCACATGGCCACGGCGGCGGCAACGAAGACCGACGAGTAAATGCCAAAGCAAATGCCGATGGTCAGGGCCAGCGCGAAGTAAAACAGCGTCGGCCCGCCAAACAGCAGCATGGACAGCACCATGATCTGGGTTGAGCCGTGCGTGATGATGGTGCGGCTGATGGTCGAGGTGATGGCGTTGTCGATGATCTGCACCGTGTCCATCTTGCGCAGGCGGCGAAAGTTCTCGCGGATTCGGTCAAAGATCACCACCGACTCGTTGACCGAATAGCCCAGCACCGCCAGCACCGCAGCGAGCACGGCCAGCGAGAATTCCCACTGAAAGAAGGCAAAAAAGCCCAGGATGATGATGACGTCGTGCAGGTTCGCAATGATGGCGGCCACCGCGAACTTCCATTCGAAGCGAAAAGCCAGGTAGATCATGATGCCCACCACCACCATGGCCAGTGCCTTGAGTCCATCGGTGGCCAGCTCCTCACCGATTTGCGGCCCGACGAATTCGGTGCGCTTGAGCGTCACGCTGGGGTCGCTGGCCTTGAGCGCCTGCAGCACCCGATCGCTTTGCTGGGCGGTGGTCACGCCTTTTTGCACCGGCAGGCGGATCATCACGTCGCGGGCGGTGCCAAAATTTTGCACCTGCACTTCGGCGTAACCCAGGCTGGCGACGGTGCCGCGCACCTTTTCCAAATTGGCCGGCTGGCTGTAGCTCACCTCCATCAGCGTGCCGCCGGTGAACTCGACCGACAGGTGCAGGCCACGGGTGAAGAGGAAAAAGACCGCCAGCGCGAAGGTGATGAATGAGATCGCGTTGAAGATCTTGGCATGCCGCATGAACGGGATGTCGCGGCCTATTTTGAACAGTTCCATGATGGCTCTTTCGGTCGTGACGCGCGGTTTTAGGGCTTGGTGCTGGCGTCTGGGCGCCAGACGGTGCCGATGGACACCGACTTGAGTTTCTTTTGCCGGCCGTACCACAGGTTGACCAAGCCGCGTGAGAAGAACACGGCTGAGAACATGCTGGTCAAGATGCCCAGGCAGTGCACCACGGCGAAGCCGCGCACCGGGCCCGAGCCAAAAATGAGCAGGGCCAGGCCGGCGATCAAGGTGGTGATGTTGGAGTCCAAGATGGTGGCCCAGGCCCTTTCGTAGCCGGCGTGGATGGCCGCCTGTGGCGCCGCCCCGTTGCGCAACTCTTCGCGCACCCTCTCGTTGATCAGCACGTTGGAGTCGATGGCCATGCCCAGCGCCAGCGCCATGGCCGCCATGCCCGGCAGGGTCAGCGTGGCCTGCAGCATGGACAGCACCGACACCAGCAGCAGCAAATTGACCGCCAGCGCCAGGCCCGAGAACAGGCCAAAGAGCATGTAGTAAATGGCCATGAAGGCCACGATCACCAGAAAGCCCCAGGTCACGCTGTTAAAGCCCTTGGCAATGTTTTCGGCGCCCAGGCTCGGGCCTATGGTGCGCTCTTCGATGATCTCCATCGGCGCGGCCAGGGAGCCAGCGCGCAGCAGCAGGGCCAGGTCGTTGGCCTCGACCGTGGTCATGGAGCCCGAGATCTGGAAGCGGTTGCCCAGCTCGCCCTGAATCACCGGCGCGGTCAGCACTTCGCCCTTGCCTTTTTCAAACAGCACGATGGCCATGCGCTTCTTCAGGTTCTCGCGGCTGACGTCGCGCATGATGCGCCCGCCCTTGGCATCGACCGTCAGGTCGACCTTGGGCTGCTGGGTTTGCGAATCAAAGCCCGGCTGCGCGTCGGTCAGGCTGTCACCCGTGAGCACCACCTGCTTTTTCAGGATGATGGGGCGGCCATCGCGCTCGAGGAATTTCTCGCTCATGAAGGGCACCAGGCCGCCGCCGAGCTCGGCCGCGCGCGCCTCGGCGCTCTCGTCAACCAGGCGCATCTCTAAAGTGGCGGTGCGGCCCAGGATGTCCTTGGCCTTGGCCGTGTCCTGCACGCCGGGCAGCTGCACCACGATGCGGTCAAGCCCTTGCTGCTGGATCACCGGCTCAGAGACGCCCAGTTCGTTGATGCGGTTGTGCAAGGTGGTGATGTTTTGCTTGAGAGCCTGCTCCTGCACGCGGCGCACCGCCTCGGGCTTGATGCTGGCCAGCAGCCTCGTCTTGGCGCCGTCGGGCTCGGTGCGCACCTGCAGATCGGCAAACTGCTCGTCGATGAGCTTGCGCACCGCCTCGACCGTGGCGGCATCGGGCAGGCGCATCTGCAGGCCTTGGCCTTCGCGCCTCAGGTCTTCGTAGCGCAGGCTTTTTTCGCGCAGGTTCAGCCGCAGGTCGCCGGCCAGCGAGTCGACGCGTTTGGTCAGCGCCGCCTGCATGTCCACTTGCAGCATGAAGTGCACGCCGCCGCGCAGGTCCAGGCCGAGGTACATGGGCATGGCATGCACGCTGCGCAGCCAGGCCGGCGAGCGCGACACCAGGTTGAGTGCAACGATGTAGCTTGGGTCGGCGGCGTTGACCAGCGCCTTTTGGATGGCGTCTTTGGCTCTGAGCTGGGTGTCGGGGCTGTCCAGGCGCACGCGCACCGAATTGCCGTCGAGCACCACCTCTTGGGCTTGCACGTCGGCCGCTTTGAGCGCTTCTTGCACCCGATCGACGGTGCTGTCGTCGATCTTGACCATGGTCTTGAGGCTCGAGACCTGCACCGCTGGCGCCTCGCCAAAGAAATTGGGCAAGGTGTAGAGCGCAGCAATCACCAGGGTGATGGCGATGATCAGATACTTCCAGATCGGGTAGCGGTTCATGGTCGATTCCGGGAGAGGCCTGACGGGCGCTGGGCCCAGGCCGGGGGCAAATCGGCAGCTGAGTCGGCAGCTGAACTGGCAGCTGAGCTTGCGAACCGGGCGGGCGCACCGGTGCGCAGCCGCATCACTTCATGCTGCCCTTGGGCAGCACCTGCACCACCGAGGCGCGCTGCATCTGCACTTCCACGCCCTCGGCCAATTCGATGCCGATGAAAGCGTCGCTGATCTTGCTCACTCGGCCGACCAGGCCGCCGGCGGTGACCACCTCGTCGCCCTTGGCCAGGGCCTCGATCATGGCCCGGTGTTCCTTTTGCTTCTTCATCTGGGGGCGGATCATGACGAAATACAGCACCACAAACATCAGCAGCAGCGGCAGCATGCTGGCCATCGAGGACATCATGTCGCCACCACCGGCGGCGGCGGGGGCGGTCTGGGCATAAGCAGAGGAAATGAACACGGCTTGAACTCCAAAAAGGGGTGGATGCTGGCCTGGCCTGACCTGCACGGCAGGCTCTGGCGCGCCGAGGCCTAAGGACGGTCTGCACAAGTGCGTTTTGTCATTGCGAGCGAAGCGTGGCAATCCAAAAAACGTTGATCAATCAGCGGTTGATGGATTGCCACGTCGCTGCGCTCCTCGCGATGACGGGGCTGTGCAGGCTGTCCCTAAGCAGGGCGGGCTCGGCGCAAAAGGGCGATTGTATGCGGCGGCCCACGCGCCCGAGCCGATCAGGCGCTCGCAATCCCGCGAGCGCGCAAGGGCTTGGTCCCCGCCCGAAAGCGCCGCCGGTGGCGCATCTGGCCCCGCGGGCCGTGCCCGCTCGAGCGCTAGCGTGGCCACAGCACCCAGGCCTGCAGCGGCTGGCGGATGCGGCTGGCCAGCTCGCCGGCCTGCGCGCCGGTGCCGGTGAAGTAGTCGATCCGCAGCGCCCCGACGATGGCCGCGCCGCTGTCTTGCGCGGCCACCAGCCGAGCCAATTGCACCGCCGGGCCTTGGGAGACCAGCCAGACCGGCGTGCCGTGGGCGATGCTGCTGGGGTCGACTGCGATCGAGCGGCCGGCGCTCAGCGGCACGCCCAGCGCGCCGCGCGGGCCCTCGGCCGGATCGCCGATCGGCTCTTCCCGAAAGAACACGTAGCGCGGATTGCTCCACAGCAGCTCGGGCACGCGCTGCGGGTTCTGCGCGGCCCAGGCTTTGGTCGCCTGCGGCCAGGGGGCGATGCGCTGCACGCCTTGCTCAAGCAGCCACTGGTTGACGCTGCGGTAAGGCTGCCCGTTGGTGCCGGCAAAGGCCACCCGCACCTGGCGCGAGCTGCCGTCGGCCTCGGTCAGCTCCAGCCGCCCCGAGCCTTGGATGTGCAGCAGCAGGGCATCGATCGGGTCGCTGAGCCAGGCGATTTCGCGCCCGCGCAGCGCCTGCATGGCCTGCGGCAGGGTGTCGATCTCCCGCCGGCTGAACCAGGGCGTGCGCTCGGCCAGCCCAGCCGGCGGGCGGTACAGCGGCACCGGATGGTCGGCAGCAGGCAGCCGCCGCGCCGGCAAGATGGGCTCGAAATAGCCGGTGAGCAAGCCTTGCGCCCTGCCCTCCAGATCGAGCACGCGATAGGGCTTGAGGGTGTCCATCAGCCATTGGCTTTGTTGCTGCGCGCTGGCCAGGGCCAGCTGGCGCATTTGGGGGCACAGCGCAGCGAAGGCCGGGCTGGGCCGCTGGCAGCTGCGCACAAGCGCGGGCCAGGCCTGGGCCAGCGGGTCTTGGCCCCAGCCCGGCAGGTCGGACCACTGCGCGGGCGCCCAGCAACTGCTGCCCGCGCGCACGCTGCCCGCTGCGCAGCCCGGTGCAGCGGCGCTGGTTGGGGCCGGCGCGGGCCCGCGGGACAAGTGCGGCTGGGGGTGCGGCTGGGGGGGCGGCTGGGTGGGCGTCTGGGTGGGCGGTGGGGCCGAGGGCAGTCCTGGCGCACTGGCCGGCAGCGCGGGCGGGGCTTGGCGCGGGGCGCTGCAAGAAACCAGACAGGCCGTCAGGATCAGGCAGGCAGAGATAATTGAGGCGCGCCCGCAGTGGCGTGGACGGCCCCTCATGACCTTGTTGTTGCTCGAAGCCTTGCTGGCGCTGGCCTTGCTGGTGTTCATCGTCTGGTGGACCATGTTTTCGGGACGCCCCAAGGGGGAGCGCCCCGATCAGCAGCCGCCCGATGAAGACGGCCGGCGCTAGAGCGCAGGCGACTTCGGGCCGGGATGGTCGTTGCGGTCGTTACGACCGTTATGGCCGTTATGGCCATCATCAGCATCACGGCAGTCCCGTCTCGTGCAGCAAGTTGGCCAGCTCCACCGCTGATCGGACCCCCATTTTTTCAAAGATGCGGGCGCGGTGCACCTCCACCGTGCGCACGCTGATGCCCAGCGTGTCGGCCACCTGCTTGTTGGCCAGTCCGTCGACCACACAGCGCATGACCTCGTGCTCACGCTCGGTCAGGCCTGCGAGCCGCTCGCCTAACTCGTGGCGGCGGCGGTGGGCGGCCAGGGCGGCGGCCGAGGCGGCCAGGGCCTGCTCGACCCGATCAATCAGGGCGTTGTCGGAAAAGGGCTTCTCGCAAAAGTCGAAGGCGCCGCGCTGGACCGTTTTGACCGCCGTCGCCACATCGGCATGGCCGGTGAGGAAAATCACGGGCATCAGCTTGGGCAGCTGGCGCTCGATCAGACGCTCGAACAGGGCCAGGCCGCTGAGCTCGCCCATGCGCACGTCGAGCAGCGCGCAGGTCGGCTCGCGCAGCGCAAAGCCCTCGCGCGTGATGTGGGCCTCAAAGGCCTCGGCCGAGTCGAAGGTTTCGCTCAGCAGCCGCCGCGAACGCAGCAGCCAGGCCAGCGCGTCGCGCACGCCGGCATCGTCGTCGATCACATAGACCGTGGAATTGGGGTAGGGGTTCATGAAGGTGTGCCGGCGTCGGCGCGCGCGGCAGGCAAGGTGAACAAAAACACGGTGCCTTGCGGTTGCTGGGGGGCAAAGCGCAGCGAGCCACCATGCTGCTCGACCACCGTTCGGCACAGGCTCAAGCCCAGGCCCATGCCCTCGTCTTTGGTGGTGAAAAACGGGGTGAAGAGTTGCGCGGCCACCGCCTCGGTGATGCCGTGGCCCAGATCGCTGACCGAAAATTCGACCCAGGCCCCCGCGCCGGCCCAGCCACCGTCTGCAGTACTGTCTTCAGCACCGTTTGCACCACCTGCCGCAGGCTCGGCCAGGCGCACCTGCAGCGACAGCACGGGCTTGTCCAATGGACTGCTGTGCATGGCCTGCATGCCGTTGCGCGCCAGATTGAGCAGCACCTGCTCGACCATGGTGCGGTCGCACAGCACCGGCGGGCACAGCGGCGCCACGCTCACGTCGATGCGCACGCCAAGCTTGCGCGCTTGCAGCGCGATCAGCGGCATGATGGCCTCCAGCAGCTCCTGCGGTGCCACCGCCTCGCGCTGGTGCTCGCGGCGGCGCACGAAGTTGTGCACGCTGCGGATGACCTTGCCGGCGCGTTCGGCCTGGGCCGCGATGCGCTGCACGGCGCCAGTGAGCCCCTGCGCCAGCTGCGTCGCTTGGGCGGCGTCGGCCGGCGGCCTTTGCAGCGCGTCTTGCAACACATTGAGCGAGCCGCTGGCATAGCTGGCAATGGCTGCCAGCGGCTGATTGAGCTCGTGGCTGAGCAAGGAGGCCATCTCGCCGACCAGGGCCAGGCGGGCGCTGGCCTGCAGCCTCTCCTGGGTGGCCCGCGACCGCTCTTCGCTGCGTTTTTGCTCGCTCAGGTCGAGCACCGCGCTCATCCAGCCGGTGTGGCGGCCTTGCGCGTTGATCAGCGGCGCCTCCATGATGAGCACCGGAAAGCGCGTGCCGTCACTGCGCATGAAGACCGATTCATGCCCGCCGCGCAGCACCGCCAGATCGTTGTGCCGGTCCTGCTGGCGCTCCCGGTAGGTCGGCGCCATCTCGGGCGGCCAGTAAGGCACCTGCTGCTCGTGCGCGCGCAGCTGGGCCGCCTCAAAACCGACCATCTTGCAAAACGCTGGGTTGACGTAGGTGATGCGCCCTTGCAGGTCGCGCGCTCGCAGCCCGGTGCTCAGCGAGTCTTCCATCGCCTTGCGAAAGGCCAGGGCCTCGCCCAGATCCTGCTCGACCCGCTGGCGCCGGCGCACATCGCGCACCAGCAGGGCCAGCACCAGCACCAGCGCCAGGGCCATGGCGCTGACCAGGGCGCTGAGCGGGTTGGGGAACAGCCCCGCCCGGCCTTGCCGGGCCTGCATGCGCACCACCAGGGTGTTGCCCGGCAGATCCAGCAACTGCTGGGCACTGTAGAGCCGCTCGCCTGGGCCGAGCTGGCCATGCAGGGCCAGCCGGGTGCCATCGGCTTCGGTAAACGCCAGGGCGCGGCCGCGCGGCAGTTGCGGGCCCGCCAGCTCGGCGAGCAAGTCGCTCAGGGCATAGGTGGCCACTGTATAGCCGACGATGCGCCCGGACTCGATCTGCGCAATGCACAGCTCCATCAGCTCGCGCCCCTGGCCATCGGCCTGCGGGACAAAGTAGCTGTTGGAGTAAGCCGGGCTCTGAAAGCGCGCGGCGGCGCGGCACGCCAAATTGAGGTCGGCCTGATTTTGCTCGCGCGGCATGCGCGAAAACGCCGCCAGCTGGCGCGGCGAGTCCAGGCTCAGTTGCAGCGCCATCTTCTCGTCGCGCCACTCCAGCCGTATCAGTTCGCGCTGCTGCTGCAGCAAGGCGCTGGCCTGCTCGTTCCACAGGCTGGGCTGCCGGTGAGGCAGCGCTTGCAGACGCAGCAAGTTGCGCGCCAGCGCGCCGCGCAGATCGGCCACGATGGCGGCTGTCTCAAAGTCCAGGCGGTCTTGCACGGCGTCGTCTTCATAGCGCCCGGTCAGCCAGACCAGCAGGCCGAGCAAGGCGGCCAGCAGCAGCATCAGCAGGCTCCACAGCACGTTGCGCCCGCGCAGGCGCCTGGCCAGCCGCGCCAGCGACTGCCAGGCTGACCGCAGCGCCAGCAGCCCTCTTGGGACGGCGTGCTGCTCGGGCTGGCTGCTGCTCATCCCAACACGCGGTGATCGAGCGCCGGCAGCTGCCCGCGCCGGCTTTGCAAGTCTTGGGCGTTCAGCTCGGCCATCACCACGGCCGCGCCCTCGGGCTGCACAGCCAGCACCTGGCCCCAGGGGTTGACCAGCATGCTGTGGCCCCAGGTGCGCCGGCCGTTGTCGTGCGCGCCGCCTTGGGCGGCGGCGGCCACGAAGGCCAGGTTCTCGATGGCGCGCGCGCGCAGCAGCACCTCCCAGTGCGCCTGTCCGGTGCTGTAGGTAAAGGCGCTGGGCACCAGCAGCAGATGCGCTTGCAGTTGCCGGTAGAGCTCGGGAAAGCGCAGGTCGTAGCACACGCTCAGGCCAATGCGCCAGGGCCAGCCGTCGCGCGAGACGAGCTCGAAGGCGGCGGGCTGACTGCCGGCGGCAATGGTGCGCGTCTCGTCGTAGCTCTCCCCGCCCTGGGCATAGCGAAACAGGTGGATCTTGTCGTAGCGGGCGACCTGCGCACCGCGCGGATCGAAGACCAAGGTGGTGTTGAGCACGCGCTGTGGCTCGGCACTTTTGAGTGGCAGCGTGCCCGCAGCGATCCAAAGGCCGAGCCGGCTGGCTTGCTCGGCCACGAAATCTTGCAGCGGCCCGGCCCCGGGCGATTCGGCCAGGGCCAGCTTGTCGTGTTCGCTTTGGCCGAGCAGGCAAAAATACTCGGGCAGCACCGCCAGTTCGGCGCCGTCCTGGGCCGCTTGCGCCAAGGCTTGGCCGGCCGCGCGCAGGTTGGCCTGCACATCGGTGCCCGAAACCATCTGAATGGCGGCCACTTTCATCGTCGTGGGCTCATGGCGTTTGTTGGGGGCACGGCTGCAGTCAGGGTCAGGGCGTCTGTGGCGTTGCGGCGGCGGGCCTGCGCACCACCCGCTCAATCACCGGATCGGCCCAGGTGCCGCGCACCAGAAATTCTTGCGTGTTCGCTTCGTTGATCGGTCGGCGCAGCAGCCACTGCGCGATGAAGGTGCCCAGACCGACCGCCGGGTTGATGGCCGAGGCCAGCAGCGAGGCCGTGCCAGCATTGATTTCGGGCACGACCACCACCCGCAGGTCTTGCGTCTCGCGCCCGATGTCGGCCGAGCCGGCCAGCAGCACGGCGGCATTGACGCCTTTCATGCGCAAGCTGTCGGTGCTGGCCACGCCTTGATCGATGCTCACCTCGCCGCGCACCCAGTCAAAGGAAAAGCCTTCGGAGAACACATCGCGAAAATCGAGCGTCAGCCGCCGTGGCAGGGCTTGCAAATTGAGCACCCCGAGCAGCTTGGCCACGCCGGGCTCGGCCTTGAGAAACTGGCCCGACTCCACATCCACCGTGAATTGCCCGCTCATGCTTGGCGTGTGCAGGCTCAAGGGCGAGCCGCTCCAGCCGATCTGGCCTTCGAGCTTGCCCTTGCCGCGCCGAATCGCGCCGTCCATGCCCAGGCGCTTGAGCAGTTCACCCGAGTCGTTGATGTCGAGCCGAAACGTCATCTGCGTGTTGCGCCGCTGCGCCGCCTCGCCCGTGCGCCCAGGCGCGGTGGTGGGCGGCGCGGCCCAGCTGCCGGTGGCAATCAGCCGTGCCTCGGGCACACCCAAGGTGAGCTTGGCCAGGCGCCACTCGCGCGAGCCTTGCGCAGCGTTGCGGTTGACCGCCTCGATCTCAAGGCGGCCGAGCTTGCGCCCGCGCAGATCGAGCTCGTCGACCACGATATCGAGAGCCGGCATGCTCGCGGGCTGCTTGTCGAGCAGGTTTTCCACGCTGTTGCTGGTCACCTGGCCCAGGCTCAGGCGCGACAGCCGTGCGTACAGGCGGCCGGCGCTGCCTGCGCTGGCGGGCCGGTACTCGGCCTGGCCGCTGACCTCGCTGGCATCGATGGTGCCGCGCCACAGCGCCCCTTCGCGCGTGGCATTGAGCGCCACTTGCTGCAAGGTGTGGCCCTGCAGCCGCAGCTGGGGCGAGCGCAGGGTGATGGCGCTGGGCAGGTAGCCCTGGCCCAGCCCGCGGCTGCTCTCCCACAGGCCAGGGCCGGCTTCTTCCCAAGCGTCGAGGTCCAGCGAGGGCCATTGAATCTGCGCGCGCACCTGTCCATTGATCAGATCGCGCGGCGCGCTGCCCAGGGCAATGTCGCCGGCGAGCACCTGTGCCGTCGGCCCGCTGACATCGCGCAGGTAGCTGGCACTGAGGCTGCCCGCCAGGCCGGGTCCTGGCCCGAGTTGCAGCGTGATGCGGTCCTGTGCCTTGCGATCGGTCCCCAGGCTGGCTGGCACCATGGCGCGCTCGATGCGCAGCGGCCACTGCGCATCGGCCGGCTTGTTCAGGGGCTCGGGCAGGTTCAGTGCCAGGCCCTTGAGCGGGCTTTGCACGCTGGCCTCGAGCCAGCCCTCACGCAGCCCGAGGGTGGCGCTGTAGCTGGTGCTGCCGCTGGCGTGGCGGGCCAGCTCGCTCAGCCAGGGCTGGCCGCGCACCTGTTTGAGGCCGTCGGCGCTGAGCTGACCCTGAAGCCTGAACAGCGCTTCGGGCTCGCTGCCGCCCTTGGGCCGGATGCTGCCCTCAAAACGCATATCGCCCCCGAGTACACGCGCCTGCGCATCACTGACTTGCACGCTGGCCTGGGTAAATTGCACGGTGCCGCGCGTCTGCGCCAGCAGCGGCAGATCGGCTCCGAGCTGTACGTCGTTGCCGCCGAGCTGCAAGCTGCCTTGCACGGTCGAGCTCTCCAGATCGCGCAGCGGCAAATTGAGCCGCAGCTGCACCTCGCCCGAGCCACTGGCGCTGGCCTGAGAGAGCGCCTCGCGCGTCATGCCCGCAAGCGGCGAGCTTTGCACCAGCTGCAGCCCCTGGTTGAGTGGCCCGCGGATTTCGCCAGTGACCTCGACGCTCGATTGCGGCCCCAGGCTGGCGATGCGGGCCAAGGTTTTTTGCATGACCAGGCCCGGCCGCCCGGCGATCTGGGCGCGGGCGTTGCTCAGCTGCAGACTGGCGCGGTTAAAGCTCAGGTCGGCATCGAGCTGCTCGAAGGCCGGCCAGGGCTTGGCTTTGGGCGACAGGTAAGAGGGCACATAGTCGTAGCGGGCATTGCGCAGCTTGGCGTTGACGAAAAACTCCCCCTCCCCGGCTTGCGCGAAGGGAAAGCGTGCAAGCGGGCCCTTGACCTTGAAGCCGACGTCGCTGAGCTGGCCCTGAGAGACGGCCGCCTGCACATAGCGGCGCACCGACTCGGGGATGCTCAGCGGCAGGTAGCGGTGTGCGCGGCTGGCGTCGGCGCGGCTGAGCTGGCCTTGCAGATCGAGCTGGCCCAGGCCCTCGCCCTGGCGGCTCCAGCTGCCCTGGAATTGGCCTTGGGCGTCCTGGGCCTGCAGCTGGCTCGGTTCGAACTCGATCGAGCTGGCGGCGGCGCTGTGCGTGAACTTGATTTTGGTTTTGAGTCCATCGAGCGCGAGCCGAGGCTCGGCGAACACGCCCGGGAACTCCAGATGGCCGCCTTGCAGGTTGATGCTGGCCTGGCCGCTGAGTTGCTTGGAGTCGCGCTTCCACTGAAAGTCAACGTCGGCGCCTTGCACCCCGGGCCGGCCTGGGCCGCGCTCGGCCGGCTGGGCCGACAAGGCGAGCTGGCGCACCCGCCCCTGGGCCTGCAGCTGCTCGGGCTGGCTCAGCGGCCCGACCCAGCTGAGCTGCAGCGTCTCAAGCAGGCCCTGGGGCTGCAGGCTGCGCAGCTGCTCGTGCAGCTGCCCGGGCATCGACATCCGCTGCGCCAGAGCTGTCAGTGCTTGCAAATCGATGCGCTCGGCGCTGAGCTGGCTGCGCGCAGCCTGGCCCGCTGGCGCCTCTTGGCCGGTCCACTGCACATTGCCTGCTGGCCAGCGCACACCATCGGCGCTTTCAAAGCTCAGGGCCTCGGCGCGCACCTGGGTCGAGCGCTCGAGCCGCTGCCAGCCCAGCCGGCCGCTGACCGAGTTGAGCGTCAGGGCGGGCAGCTTGCTGTCCAGCTGGGTCTGCACTTGCGACAGCTGCACGTCGGCCAGCGCGCCCACGATGCGACCGCGCTCGACATCGATCCAGGTGCGCAGCGCGCCGCGGCCCTGGGTGATTTGCAGCCCCGCCAGCCGGGCATAGGCTTGCAGCGGCTCGGCCTCGATGCGGCCCAGCTCGGCGTACAGCTCGCCGCTCCACTGGCGCCAGTTGCCCGCCGCGCCCGACAGCAGGGGCTGGCGCAGCATGCCGCGCACGCTGATGCGATCGCCCCATTGCGTCTGCGGCGTGGCATCGAGGCGCATGTGGTGGCGCTGGCCGCTGTTGCGCATGACCCAGTTGACCTGCTGGAGCTCGGTGCTTTTGCCCTGCAGCTCGTCGCGCCAGAGCACCGTGCCATTGAGCAAGGCCCATTCGGTCTGGGAAAACAGCCAGTTGAGCAGGGGCTGTGGGTCGTTCGGCACGGAGCTGCCGACGTCGATGCCGGCGACCCAAAAACGGCCATCGGCCGTGCGCTTGATCTCCAGCTGCGCGCCGTCGATGACCAGCTGCTCGAGCCCGCGTTTGAGCAGCGAGCGCGGGGAGATGGCGATCAGCACCTCGGGCAGCTGCAGCGCGGGCTGGCCCTGGGCATCGAGCAGGCGCACATCGCGCAGCGCGAACGAGGGGATCAAGCCGCCCGAGCGCGCCTGCAGCTGGCCGATCTGGATCTGTAGGCCTGTTGCCTGTCGGGTCAGCCGCTCGAGGGCCGGGCGAAATTCATCGATACGCGGCACAATGAGCCAGTTGAGCAGGCCCCAAAACAGAGCCAGCAGCAGGGCAAAAGACACGACGAGCGCGAGCAGCCACCCGGTGGCCCTCGACCACAGCTTGAGCCGCGGCGGCAGGATCGTTGGCGTGGGTGCGGATTCCGGCGACATGGGTTGCAGGAATTATCACCTTCGCAGCGGGTGATCTGCGCCCTTGTTTGCTGCCGCGTTGTGACCCCGATGACCTTGCCCCCTGCCGAGCCCTCCACTGCGGACCCGCCGGTCTTGGCCGGGCCGCCGGCTATGGCCTGCGCGCCGGAGCACAGCCGTTATGTGCAGCGCATCCGCCGGCGCTACGCCCAGTGGCTCGGTGGCCTGCCTGAGGGCGCACCGACCCCTCAGGCCCTGACCCAGACCTACGAGACGCTGCGCGCTGCAGGCCACGACACCGGTGCGGCGCTGCGCATCTTGCGCCAGCTCGTGCTCGAGCGCCTGGTGGTCATCGATACCGGCGCGGGCCAGCAGGCGCCGCTGCCCCTGGTCACCGGCGCGATGACCGAGCTGGCTGAATTCGCGCTCGATGTGGCCATGCAGCACAGCAGCCAGATGCTCGATGCGCTTTACGGTCCGCCCCAGGCCGGCGCAGCCGGCCGGCGCGCCTGCATGTGGGTCGTCGGCATGGGCAAGCTCGGGGCGCGCGAGCTCAATGTCTCGAGCGACATCGACCTGATCTACATCTACGACGAGCAGGGTCAGACCCAGGGCCGCCCCGATGGGCGTGGGGTGATTTCCAACCACGAGTACTTTGCGCTGCAGGTCAAGGCGGTGCAGGCGCTCATTGGCGATGTGACCGAGCACGGCTTTGTCTTTCGGGTCGATCTGGCGCTGCGGCCCAATGGCAATTCCGGACCGCCGGCGGTCTCGCTCGGTGCGCTTGAGGAGTATTTCCAGGTGCAGGGCCGCGAGTGGGAGCGCTTTGCCTGGCTCAAGAGCCGCGTGGTGGCCCCGATGCAGGCGCGCAGCGATGCGTCCTTGCAGGCCCTGCGTCAGTTGGTGCTGCCTTTTGTGTTTCGCCGCTACCTCGACTACAACGTGTTCGAGTCGCTGCGGGTGCTGCATCGGCAAATTCGCGAGCAGGCGGCGCGCCGCGCCGCCGGGCACCCCGAGCGCGCCAACGACGTCAAGCTCTCGCGCGGGGGCATCCGTGAGATCGAGTTCACCGTGCAATTGCTGCAGGTGGTGCGCGGCGGCCAATTCCCCGAGCTGCGCACGCGCCCCACGGTCGATGCGCTTGCACGTGTGAGCAAGGCCGGCCTGATGCCGGCGGCAACGGCCAGCGCCTTGGCCCAGGCGTATGACTTTTTGCGCCGCGTCGAGCACCGCATCCAGTACCTCGATGACCAGCAGACCCATGTGCTGCCGACCCAGGATGCCGATCTGGCCTGGATCGCCGCCACCCTGGGCTTTGCCTACACCGGCGCGTTTTTGGCCGAGCTTGACCGCCACCGCGAGTTCGTGGCCGAGGAATTTGACAAGCTGCTGGGCGGGCATGCTGACTGCGTGGGCTGCTTCAAGCTCGACCAGAGCGTGCCGCAGGATCTGGCCGAGCTGCTGCAGCGCGAGGCCGTCAGCTGGCCCGATCCTTTGCGCGAGCGGCTGCGCAGCTGGCAGGACCATCCTCGGGTGCTGGCTTTGCGCGAGGCCTCGCGCGCTCGACTGCTGCGCCTGCTGCAGCGCACGGCGGCCTGGCTCGATGACGGCCGGGTCACGCTGGAGGCCGCGCTGCGGCTGCTCGACTGGATCGAGCCCTTGCTGCGCCGCGAGAGCTACCTGGCCTTGCTGCTCGAGCGCCCCTCGGTGCACGAGCGCTTGCTGCGGCTGCTTGGCGCGGCGCGCTGGCCGGCGCGCTATCTGCTCAAGCATCCGGGCGTGATCGACGAGCTCGCCCATGGCCAGATGCTCGAGCAGCGCTTTGATCCTAAGGGTTTTGCCGAGGAGCTCAATGGCCGACTCGACGCGCTCAAGCGCACCGGCGAGGACGACGAGGAAGCTTGTCTGAACTTGCTGCGGCGGGCCCACCATGCCGAGGTCTTTCGCACGCTCGCGCGCGACGTCGAAGGCCGACTGAGCGTCGAGCAAGTGGCCGACGACTTGAGCGCGTTGGCCGAGTCGGTGCTGGCCCTGACGGCGCAGTGGTGCTGGCAGCGGCTCAGGCACCGCCATCGCGCCGAGCCCGAGCTGGGCATCATTGCCTACGGCAAGCTCGGCGGCAAGGAGCTGGGCTACGGCAGCGATCTGGATCTGGTGTTTGTCTACGACGACGAGCACGAGAGCGCCGGCGAGGTCTATGCGGGCTTTGCCCGCAAGCTCATCAACTGGCTGACCGTCAAGACCAGTGAGGGCGACCTCTTTGAGATCGACACCGCCCTGCGGCCCAACGGCAACTCGGGCCTGCTGGTCACCCGCTTTGAGGCCTACGCCGACTACCAGCAGCAGCGCGGCAGCAACACCGCCTGGACCTGGGAGCATCAGGCCATGACCCGGGCGCGCTTTGTGCTCGGCTCGGCGGCCCTGCGGCAGCGCTTCGCGCAGGTGCGCGAGCAGGTCATCACCGCCGATCGCGATGCGCCGGCCTTGCGAGCCGAGATCGTGGCCATGCGCGAGAAGGTGCGCGCCGCCCATCCCCAGCGGCGCAGCGACGTCTTTGATGTCAAGCACAGCCCCGGCGGCATGGTCGATGTCGAGTTCGTGGTGCAGTACCTGGTGCTGGCCCACGCGGCGCGCCACCGCGCGCTGGTCGACAACGCCGGCAACATCGCCCTGCTCGAGCGCGCCGAGCAGGCCGGCTTGCTGCCGCCCGGGCTGGGCCACGGCGCGGCCGATGCCTACCGGGAGCTGCGCCGCACCCAGCACCGCGCCCGCCTCAACGAAGAGCCCACCGAGCTGGCTTTGAGCGAGCTCAGCCAGGCCCGTCAGTGCGTGCTGCAGCTTTGGCAGCAGGTGCTCGGCTGAGGGCTGTCGCGCTACTTTGAGCAGGGGCTCTGGCCCCAGGCCTGGCTGCGCCGCAAGTGCCTCGCTACACTGTCGCTTGACGCGGGTTTTCCCGTAGGACGAACCATGAAAACGAGAATGTTCTGGCCCCTGGCTTTGCTGGGGGCATGCTGGGGCGGCGCGGCGCTGGCCCAGGATAAGGCGCCGACTGTGCGGCCAGCCCTGACCGTGACCATCGCGCAGCCGCAAAGCCAGAAGCTGGCGCAGGTGCTGCCGGCGCATGGCTCGATCGCGGCTTGGCAAGAGGCGCTGATTGGGGCCGAGGCCAGTGGCCTGAAGATTGCTCAGGTGCGCGCCCAGGTGGGCGACGTGGTGCGCAGCGGCGACGTGCTGGCGCTGCTGCAGTCCGACACCGTGCGCGCCGAGTTGGCGCAGACCCGAGCCTTGCTGGCCGAGGCCGAGGCGTCGGCGCAGGAGGCCCGCGCCCAGGCCGAGCGCGCCCGCTCGCTGCAGCAGCAGGGCTTTTTCAGCAACGCCCAGCTCAGTGCGGCGCTGGCCAGTGAGGCCATGGCGCAGGCGCGGGTGCAATCGGCCCGCGCGGCGCTGAACCTGGGCGAGCTGCGCCTGTCGCAGACCGAGGTGCGCGCACCCGATGCTGGCGTGATTTCGGCGCGCAGTGCCACTTTGGGCGCGGTTGTGGCCCCGGGCAGCGAGCTGTTTCGGCTGATCCGGCAGGGCCGGCTGGAGTGGCGCGCCGAGCTCACGGCCGCCGACTTGCCGCGTGTGCGGGTGGGCGCGCCGGTGCGCATCAAGACGGCCAGCGGCCTTGAAGTCAGCGGCCGCGTGCGGGTGCTCGCGCCCTCGGCCGACCCGCAGACGCGCAACGCCTTGGTCTATGTGGATCTGACCCGGCCCAAATCCGGGCCGTCCTCGGCCCTGGTGCCGGGCATGTTTGCCAGCGGCCAGATCGAGCTGGGCAGCAGCCAGGCGCTGACCGTGCCGCAGACGGCGGTGGTGGTGCGCGACGGCATGAGCTATGTCTATGTGGTCGGTGCGCAAGACCGGGTCAGCCAGGTCAAGGTGCAGACTGGGCGCCTGGTGGCCGACCGGCTGGAGATCGTCAGCGATCTGGCCGCCGATGCCCGCCTGGTGGCCAGTGGCGGTGCCTTCCTCAACCACGGCGACACCGTGCGCGTGGTGGCGGCCCCGCCGGCGGCCAAATGAGCCGGGCGCGCGCATGATCAACGTTTCGTCCTGGTCGATCCGCAACCCGATTCCCGCGGTGTTGCTCTTTGTGTTGCTGACCCTGGCCGGCATGATCGCCTACGGGTCGATGAAGGTGCAGAACTTCCCCGACCTCGATCTGCCGACGGTGCAGGTCACGGCCAACTTGCCGGGGGCGGCGCCCTCGCAACTTGAGACCGATGTGGCGCGCAAGATTGAAAACGCGCTGGCGCCGCTGCAAGGGCTCAAGCACATCACCACCAAGGTGCAGGACGGTTCGGTCTCGATCACCGCCGAATTCCGCCTCGAAAAGCCGGTGCAGGAGGCCCTTGACGAGGTGCGCTCGGCGGTGCAGGGCGCGCGCGCCGATCTGCCCAGCGACTTGCGCGACCCCATCGTGCAAAAGCTCAACCTGGCCGGCACGCCCGTGCTGGCCTACACCGTGCGCTCGCCGCGCATGGACGATGAGGCGCTGTCCTGGCTGGTCGACAACGAACTCACGCGCAAGCTGCTGGCGATTAAGGGGGTCGGTGCGGTCAACCGGGTCGGCGGCGTCACGCGCCAGATTCGGGTGGCCATCGACCCGCAGCGGCTGCAGGCGCTGGGCATCACCGCCGCGCAGGTGTCGCAGCAGTTGGCGCAGGTGCAGCAAGAAAGCTCGGGCGGTCGCATCGATCTGGGCGTGGGCGAGCAGCCGGTGCGCACCCTGGCGACGGTGCAGACGGCGCAGGAGGTGGCCCGCATCGAGCTGGCCGCCTCCGGCGGGCGACGCGTGCGCCTCGATCAGATCGCCACGGTCACCGACGCCCTGGCCGAGCCGCGCTCCTGGGCTGGCCTGAACGGGCAGCCGGTGGTGGGCTTTGAGGTGGTGCGCAGCCGCGGTGAGAGCGAGGTCGCGGTGGGCCGCGCGGTGCGCAAGATGCTGGCCGATTACCGGCTGGCGCACCCAGACATCGAAATCGCCGAGGCGTTCGACTTCGTCACCCCGGTCGAAGAAGAGTACCAAGGCTCCTTGGTGCTGCTCTATGAAGGCGCGATTTTGGCGGTGCTGGTGGTGTGGCTCTTCTTGCGCGATCTGCGCGCCACCTTTGTCTCGGCGGTGGCGCTGCCGCTTTCTGTGGTTCCTGCTTTCATCGGCATGGCCTGGCTGGGCTTTTCCATCAACGTGGTCACGCTGCTGGCGCTCTCGCTGGTCATCGGCATCTTGGTTGACGATGCCATCGTCGAGGTCGAAAACATCGTGCGCCATTTGCGCATGGGCAAGACGCCATACCAGGCGGCGATGGAGGCGGCCGACGAAATCGGCCTGGCGGTGATCGCCACCACCTTCACGCTCATTGCGGTCTTTTTGCCCACCGCCTTCATGAGTGGCATTGCGGGCAAGTTTTTCAAGCAGTTCGGCTGGACCGCCTCGCTGGCCGTGTTTGCCTCCTTGGTGGTGGCGCGCGTGCTCACGCCCATGATGGCCGCTTATCTGCTCAAGCCCATCGTGGCGGCCGAGCGCGAGCCGCGCTGGATGCACTATTACATGGGAGCGGCGCGCTGGTGCCTGCACCACCGGCTCGTCACCTTGCTGGCCTCGGCCGCTTTTTTTGTCGGCTCCCTGGCGCTCATCCCCCTGCTGCCCACCGGCTTCATCCCACCCGATGACAACTCGCAAACCCAGGTCTATCTGGAGCTGCCGCCGGGCTCAACGCTGCAGCAAACGCGGCAAAGCGCCGAGCACGCGCGCACCTTGCTGATGCAGGTGCAGCACGTCAAGAGCGTCTACACCACCATCGGCGGCGGCAGTGCCGGCAGCGACCCCTTTGTCAGCGCCGGCGCGGCCGAGGCCCGCAAGGCGACCTTGACGATCGCGATCAGCGATCGCGGCGAGCGCCCGCGCAAGCAGGTGATCGAGGCCGACATCCGCCGCGCCATGCAGGACCTGCCCGGTGTGCGCAGCAAGGTCGGCCTGGGCGGCTCGGGCGAAAAATATGTGCTGGTGCTCACCGGCGAGGATCCGCTGGCTTTGCAGCAGGCCGCGCTGGCCGTCGAGAAGGACTTGCGCACCCTGCCTGGCCTGGGGCAAATCGCCTCGACGGCCAGCCTGGTGCGCCCCGAGATTGCGGTGCGCCCCGACTTTGCCCGCGCCGCCGATCTGGGCGTGAGCAGCGCGGCCATCGCGCAGACTCTGCGCGTGGCCACTCTGGGTGATTACGAGGCGCAACTGCCCAAACTCAATGTGTCGCAGCGGCAGGTGCCCATCGTGGTGCAGCTTGAGGAGGCCGCACGCAAGGACCTGTCGCTCATCGAGCGCCTGATGGTGCCCGGCAGCCGCGGCCCGGTCATGCTCTCGCAGGTGGCCAGCGTCGAGGTCACCGGCGGGCCCGCCGTGATCGACCGTTACGACCGCCAGCGCAACGTCAATTTTGAGATCGAGCTGTCCGGCACGCCGCTGGGCGAGGTCACGCAGGCGGTGCAAAAGCTGCCCACCATCGTCAACCTGCCGCCGGGGGTCAAGGTGGTGGAGGTGGGCGATGCCGAGGTCATGGGCGAGCTGTTCGCCAGCTTTGGCCTGGCCATGGGCGTGGGCGTGCTGTGCATTTATTTCGTGCTGGTGCTGCTCTTCCAGGGCTTTTTGCATCCGCTGACGATCTTGGCGGCCTTGCCGCTGTCGCTGGGCGGCGCTTTCGTGGGTTTGCTGCTGGCGCAAAAGAGCTTTTCCATGCCCTCGCTGATCGGTCTGATCATGCTCATGGGCGTGGCCACGAAGAACTCGATTTTGCTGGTCGAATACGCCATCGTGGCCCGGCGCGGCCGGCCGGCCGTCGATGGTCAGCCGGCCGTCGCGCCGATGCCCCGCTGGGACGCGCTGCTCGATGCCTGTCACAAGCGGGCCCGGCCCATTGTGATGACCACCATCGCCATGGGCGCGGGCATGTTGCCCATTGCCGTGGGCTGGGGATCGGCCGATGTGAGCTTTCGCTCGCCCATGGCGATCGCGGTGATAGGCGGCTTGCTCACCAGCACCGTGCTGAGCTTGCTGGTTATCCCGGTGGTCTTCACCTACCTCGATGACCTGGGCCAGTGGGCCACGCGGTGGCTGCGCCGCCGCCCGGCCGATCGCTCGGGTGATCGCTCGGGTGATCGCCCTGTCAAGCCGGCCGACGCGGCTTAGCTCTGACGGATTTTGCGCACCAGGGCGGAGGTTGAATAGCCCTGCACCAGGTCGATGGCCAGGGCCCGGCCGCCATAGGCCTGCACCACCGCGCTTTCGGGCAGGCGGCTCATGTCGTAGTCGCCGCCCTTGACCAACACGTCGGGGCGCACTTGCGCGATCAGCTCGAGCGGGGTGTCTTCATCAAACCAGGTCACCAGGTCCACCGATTCGAGCGCAGCCATCATGATGGCGCGATCGACCTCGGCATTGAGCGGCCGATCGGGCCCCTTGCCCAGCCGCCTGGCTGACGCATCGGTGTTGAGCGCCACCAGCAAGCTCGCGCCCAGGGCGCGCGCCTGCGCCAGATAGGTCACATGGCCGCGGTGGAGCACGTCGAACACGCCGTTGGTCATGACCAAGGGGCGCGGCAGCTGCGCCAGACGGGCGGGCAGCTGCTCGTGCGGGGTGATCTTGCCCAGGAAGGCCGGGGCTTGGGCGCTCGTCACGCGGTCTGAGCCGGGGCCGTCGGCGCCAGGCCGCCCATGAGCTGCTTGCGAAAGCGGTTGAGCTCTTGCACGGTGGCAAAGCTCTGGTTCATCAGCAAGCCCATGTTGTGCAAGATGCGCTCGACCACCTTGGTTTCCCACTCGGCGTCGAACTTGATTTGCTGGCTCAGCCAGTGCTCGAGCCACTGCGGGTCGGGCAGCCGCGACTGGATGGTGTCGCGCGGAAACAGGGCCTTGTTGACGTGCAGGTTGGTCGGGTGCAGCGCCTGGGCCGTGCGCTTGGCGCTGGCCATGAGCACGCCGACTTTGCTAAAGGCCGCGCGGGCCTCGTCGCCAAAGCGGCCGATGGCGCGTTTCATGTAGCGCAGGTAGGCGCCGCCGTGGCGCGCCTCGTCCTGGCTGAGCTGGGTGTAAATATGCCGGATGACGGGCTCGGTGTGCCATTGGGCGGCGCGCCGGTACCAGTGGTTGAGCCGAATTTCGCCGCAAAAGTGCAGCATCAGGGTTTCGAGCGCCGGTGCCGGCTCGAACTCAAAGCGCACCTCGTGCAATTCTTGTTCCGTCGGCGCCAGCTCGGGCCGAAAGCGGCGCAGGTATTCGATCAGCACCAGCGCGTGCTTTTGCTCCTCGAAAAACCAGATCGACATGAAGGCCGAGAAATCGCTGTCTTCGCGGTTGTCGCGCAGAAACATCTCGGTGGCCGGCAGCGCCGCCCATTCGGTGATCGCATTCATCTTGACCGTCAGCGCCTGCTCGTCGGACAACAGGGTGCTGTCAAATTGGGCCCACGGAATGTCTTTATCCATGTCCCAGCGGACGGATTCCAACTGCTTGAACAATTCAGGGTAGAGCATGTCAGTCCTCGCGCGGCCCAGCGGCCAAAAAGCCCAGCAATTTTAGGCCTTGCTGCCGGGCTCGTCCCGCTTGGGTTACAGTAACCCGACGGTTGGGGCTGTCAGGCCAAGTTGACGCTGCCGTTTGTGGATCTGGGCGTGTGCGCGAACTCGCCGGAGCCTGCGCAGCGGTTTGAAACGCCAAGGAGAGTGCTCATGCATCGTTCGATCAACCGCCGGGCTGGCGCCGTGGCCGCTTCACGTGCGCTTTTGTGGGCGCCTTTATGGGCGCTTTTATGGGCGCTGTCATCGCCTGCAGCCCACGCCCAGCCGGCCAAGGCCGACGCGCAGGCCTGCCCGCCCTTGCTGCAGCACACCATGGCGCGCTTGCAAGACGAAAAGCCGCAGTCCCTGTGCCAGTACAGCGGCAAGGTCTTGCTGGTGGTCAACACCGCCAGCTTTTGCGGTTTCACGCCGCAATATGCGGGGCTCGAGGCGCTGCATGCCCGCTACAAGGACCAGGGCCTGGTGGTGCTGGGCTTTCCATCCAATGACTTTTCTCAGGAGCGCGGCAGCAACAAGGACATTGCAGAGTTTTGCGAGAGCACGTTCGGCGTCAAATTTCCCATGTTCACCAAGACCGTGGTGACCGGTCGCGATGCCCATCCGTTCTACAAGCTTCTGGCCAGCCAGGCCGGTGCCGCGCCGCGCTGGAATTTCTACAAATACCTGGTCGGCAAGGACGGCAAAGTGGCCGGCAGTTACGGCTCGACCACCAGCCCCCAGGATCCTCGCCTGATCAGACAGATCGAGCAACTTGTGGCAAAATGACCGGCCAGTCACAATATGACTGACCAGTCGCATCGGATCGGCCGTGCGTCGGCTCAATGGAGACCAGGATGAACCGCTCGGGTTTGAACACCGCCACCGGCATGGGGCCCTCGGGCCTGCCTGGTCGGGCCCGCGGCCCCGGCAAATCCTTGGGCCGCTCTCGGTTTTTGATGGGCTCTGAAAATACATGGTTTTCGTTGCGAAGTCTTCCGGCGCCGCATGGCCTGGTTGCAAGCCCGGGGTGTCTCTCCTCCTCCCTCCCTCCCTTCTTTGCCTCGGGACGCTTCGCAACATTTTTCTCATCGGGCGCGTGAGATGGGCCTCGACCTGCTCATGCGCTCAGGCTTGCCAACGGCCGCTCAACCGAACGGGGCTGGCCAGCCGCGGGTGGCCATCGTTGGCTCGGGCATTGCTGCCTTGGCAGCGGCCCACCACCTTCGCGGGCAGGCCCGGCTGACCCTGTTCGAGGCGGCCGACTACTTTGGCGGCCACACGCACACGGTCGACGTCACCTTGCCCAGCGCCCAGGGGCCAGTCACCCACGGGGTCGACACCGGCTTTCTGGTCTTTAACGAACGCACCTACCCCCAGCTGATCGCTCTGTTTGAGGAGCTGGGCGTGCCCACCGCCCAATCGGACATGTCGTTTTCGGTGCAGGCACCGGCGACGGCCGTGCGGGCCGCCTTGGAGTGGAGCGGCTCGAACCTCAACACCGTGTTTGCGCAGCGCAGCAACCTCTTGCGGCCTGGCTTTTGGCGCATGCTCGCCGATATCGTGCGCTTTAATCGCCTGTGCACCGCCCTGGCGCAGCGCCTGGAGGGCGCGGCCGGCGATGCCCGCTTGATGCAGCCGCTGTCGCAGTTCTTGCGCGAGCAGGGCCTGTCCGATGGTTTTCGCGATGGCTACCTGCTGCCCATGCTGGGGTGCATCTGGTCCTGCCCGACCGACCAGATGCTGCAGTTTCCGCTGGCCACCATGCTGCGCTTTTGTCATAACCACGGCCTGCTGCAGATCACCGGGCGGCCGCAGTGGTGGACCGTCGCCGGTGGCGCGCGCGGCTATGTGCACAAAATCACGGCTGGCATCGAGGACAAGCGGCTGTCCAGCCCGGTGCTGCTCGTTGAGCGCGATGCGGGCGGCGTGCGCATCACCAGCCGGCGCAACGGCCAGCTGCACAACGAATCGTTTGACAAGGTGATTCTGGCGGGCCATTCGGACCAGAGCCTGGCCCTGCTCAGCCAGCCCTCGCCGGCCGAGCGTTCGGTGCTGGGCGCCATCGGCTACCAGCCCAACCGGGCGGTGCTGCACACCGATGCATCGGTGCTGCCCAGCCGTCCACTGGCTTGGGCCGCCTGGAACTACGAGCGTGCCGCCGACACCGGGCAGGAGTCGGCGCGGGTGTGCCTGCATTACCTGCTCAACAAGCTCCAGCCCCTGCCCTTCGAGCAGCCGGTCATCGTTTCGCTCAATCCGATCGGCCCCATCGACCCGGGCCAGATCATCGGCCAATACGACTACGCCCATCCTGTCTTTGACGCCGCCGCAATCGCAGCGCAGCAGCAGGTGCCGGCCTTGCAGGGGCAGCAGCACAGCTACTTTTGCGGTGCCTGGGCGGGCTATGGGTTTCACGAGGACGGCCTCAAATCAGGCGTGCAGGCGGCCACGCGCTTGCTCGGCGACTGGGCGGCGCAGACCCGCCCGGCCTTGCGGGCCGCCGCATGAACGGCCGGGCGGCCCAGCTTGCGGCGCTGCTGGACGCGCCCACCGACGTGCCGCCCGCGCAAGCCCTGATCGGGTTTGGCCAGGTGCGCCACCAGCGCCTGCGGCCGGCCGGCCACGCTTTTGCCTACCCGACCGCGTTTTTGATGCTGCCCTTGCGCAGCCTGCGCGCGCACGGCAGTGGCGCTTTGGCGCGCAACCGCGCCGCGATGCTGAGCTTTCACGACCGCGACCACGGTCAGGGCGGTGACGACTGCCTGGCCTGGCTCGACGAGCTGCTTGCCTCGCAGGGGCTCAGCGCCCCCGGCGAGGTCTGGTTGCACACCTATCCGCGCATGTTCGGCTACACCTTCAAGCCGGTGAGCTTTTGGTACTGCCACGGTGCGGACGGCGCGCTGCGAGCGATTGTGGTGGAGGTCAACAACACTTTTGGTGAGCGCCACTGCTATTTGCTCGATGCGCCGCGCTACGGCCATGTGCTCGAGGCGGCCAAGGCCTTTCATGTCTCGCCCTTTTGCCGCGTCGAGGGTCGCTACCGCTTTGCCTTCATGCGCACCGAGCGCGACGGGCGCGAGCGCACCGTGGCGCGCATCGACTACGACGATGACCAGGGCCCGCTGCTCAAGACCAGCGTGGCGGGCACGCTCGAGCCCCTGAACCGACGCAGCGCGCGGCGGGCGCTGATCGCTTACCCAGCCATGACGCTGGCCGTGATGGCGCGTATCCACTGGCAGGCGCTCAAGCTCTGGCTCAAGCGTGTGCCCTTCTTTTCCAAACCTCAGCCACCCAAGCAATTCCTGACGCGATGAACACGGCCACCGACTCTACCCCTACGACCGCCGCCCTGGGCTTGCCCGCAGGCGCGCCCGCGGCGGCACGCACCGTGCTCCAATTGCTGACTCGCCTGCGCCATGGCTGCCTGAGCGTGCGCTTGCCCGACGGCTCCATGCGCCGCTTCGGTCAGGGCCAGACGCCCACCGCCAGCTTGCACCTCAACGACTGGCAGGTGTGCTCGGCCGCCCTCAAATCGGGCGACATCGGCTTTGCCGAGGGCTATATCGATGGCCATTGGAGCTCGCCTGACCTGGCGGCCTTGCTGCGCCTTTTCATTGCGAACCGGCGTGAGGTCGAAGATGTGATCTACGGCACCTGGCTGGGCCGGCTCTTTTATCGCGTGCGCCATCTGCTCAATCGCAACACCCGAGGCAACAGCCAGAAAAACATCCACGCCCACTACGATTTGGGCAATGCTTTCTACGAGCTGTGGCTCGACGGCACCATGAACTACAGCTCGGCCCTCTACGAGACGCCGCAGGCCTCGATGCAACAGGCGCAACTGGCCAAGGTGCGGCGGGCGCTGCGCATGGTCGATGTCAAGCCCGGCGAGCGCGTGCTGGAAATCGGTTGCGGCTGGGGGGCGCTGGCCGAGATGGCCACCACCGAGTTTGGCGCCCGCTTGGTCGGCGTGACCCTGAGCACCGAGCAGCTGGCCTGGGCGCGCGCGCGCATGTCGCGCTGCGGCGTTGCCGAGCGAGCCGATCTGCGCCTGCAAGACTACCGCGACATCGGCCGCGATGGCCTTGCCGATCAGTCGTTCGATGCGATTTGCTCTATTGAGATGATCGAGGCGGTCGGGCGCGAATACTGGCCCACCTACTTCGCCACCGTGGCGCGTCTGCTCAAGACGGGCGGCCGCGCCTGCATCCAGAGCATCGTGATCGACGACGAGTTTTTCGAGCGCTACCTGCAGTCGACCGACTTCATTCAGCAGTACATCTTTCCGGGCGGCTGCCTGCCCAGCCCGGGCGCTTTCAGGGCGCAAGCCGAGCAGGCTGGGCTCAAGGTGATCGACGAGTTTTGCTTTGGCCAGGACTATGCCCGCACCCTGCAAGAGTGGCGCCAGGCCTTCATGGCACGCGAGCATGAGGTGCTGGCGCTGGGCTTTGACCGTCGATTCATGCGCATCTGGGAGTTTTATCTGGCCTATTGCGAGGCCGCCTTTGCCGAGCGCAACACCGACGTGGTGCAGTACACGCTGCTCAAGGTGTGAGTCTCAAGAGCCCATCCATGACCCTGATCCGCTGGCCCATCCTGCTGGCTTTGTTGCTGGCCCTCGTGCTGCCCGTCCAGGCCCAGCGCTCGGCCGCGCCGGTGCCGCCCGAGCTTGCGCAGGCCGAGCTGGTGCCGCGCGGCCAGGCGCGCTTGCGGGTCTGGGGCTTTGAGGTTTATGACGCCAGCTTGTGGAGCAGCCCGGGCTTTGCAGCCGATGCGTTTGATGCGCAGCCGCTGGCGCTGGAGCTGCGTTACCTGCGCGATTTTTCTGCGCAGGACATCGCGCAGCGCTCGCTCAAGGAAATGCAGCGCCAGGGCGCCCTCAAGCCCGAGCAGGAAAAGCGTTGGCTTGGCGAGATGCTGCGCGTGTTTCCCGACATCCGAAAAGGCGACCGGCTGCTTGGCTTGCACCGCCCGGGACAGGGGGCGGTGTTCTGGTTCAACGGCCAGCCCCGTGGCGAAATCCGCGACACCGACTTTTCGCGGCTGTTTTTTGGCATCTGGCTGTCGCCGCGCACCTCCGAGCCTGCCCTGCGAAGCGCTTTGCTGGGCAGCGCCCCATGACGGCAGCGCTCGGCCGGCGCAATGCCATGCTCTATGGCCTGCTGGGGCTGCCGCTGGCCTTTGCCGCGCTGCCTTTGTATGTGATCTTGCCCAACCACTACGCGCGCGAGTTTGGCGTGCCCCTGGCGGCCCTGGGCGCGGTGCTGCTGGCGGCCCGGCTGCTCGATGCGCTGCTTGACCCCTGGCTGGGACGGCTGACCGATCGCCTGCTGCAGCGCAGCCCGCACGTGCTGCTGCGCTGGGGCGCGCTGGCCGCAGCGTTGCTGGCCGCGGGCATGGTGCTGCTGTTTTTCCCCGATCGGCTTTTGCAAGCCCCCCAGACCGCAGACCTGCTGGTGTGGGCGGCCGTCATGCTCGTTGTCACCTATCTGGGCTACAGCCTGCTGAGCATTGCCCACCAAGCCTGGGGCGCCCTGCTGGGCGGCGATGAGACCCAGCGCAGTCGCATCACCGGCGTGCGCGAAGGCTTTGCCTTGGTTGGCGTGTTGATCGCTTCGGTGCTGCCGGGCTGGCTGGGCCTGCCCACAGCCATGGCGGTGTTCACGGCCTTTTTGCTGCTGGGCTGGTGGAGCTGGCGCGCGAGCCTGCCTCCGCCGGCCCCCCAGTTAGAGGGGGCAGCTGCCCCCTCGGTTTGGCTGCCTCTGCGCGAGCCGTGTTTTCGGCGTCTGCTGGCGGTCTTTATGCTCAACGGCATCGCCAGCGCCGTGCCGGCCACCTTGGTGTTGTTTTTCGTGCAGGACCGGCTGCAGGCGCCCGCTGCCATGGAGCCGGCCTTCCTGGGCAGCTACTTTCTCAGTGCCGCGCTGTCCATGCCCCTGTGGCTGGCCGCGGTCAAGCGTTGGGGCCTGGAGCGCAGCTGGCTGGCGGGGATGCTCGCCTCGGTGGGCCTGTTTGTCGGCGCGGCCCAGTTGTCCACGGGCGACACCACCGCCTTTTTGTGGATCTGCATCGGCTCGGGCCTGGCTTTGGGCGCCGACCTGGCCTTGCCCGGCGCCTTGCTGGCCGGCATGATTTCGCACAGCAGCGCCGGTGCGCGCCTGGCCGGCGCCTGTTTTGGTTGGTGGAACTTTGCCGCCAAGCTCAACTTGGCGCTGGCCGCCGGCCTGGCCCTGCCTCTTTTGCAATGGCTCGGCTATGCGCCGGGCGTGCGCGAACCCCAGGCGCTGCAAGCGTTGACCTGGGCCTACTGCCTTTTGCCCTGTTTGCTCAAGCTGCTGGCCGCTTTGGCCTTGTATCTTGCCATCATGCGTGCCGGCTTGCGGCCGGCTTGGGAGAACCGTTCATGACTCTTCGATCCTTTTTTGTCCGCGCCTGGGCCTGGCTGGCTGGCGCCTTGCTCGTGCTGGGCCTGTCGGGCTGCGCCGGCCCGCAACTGTCCGACCATGCCAAAGACCTGCCGCGGCTCGATTTGCGCCAGTACTTCAACGGCACGCTCGATGCCTATGGCATCTTCACCGACCGATCGGGCAAGGTGGTCAAGCGCTTTACGGTGCTCATGAAGTGCAGCTGGAGCGGGCCTGCCGGCCAGGAGACGGGCGTGCTCGATGAAGAGTTCACCTACTCCGACGGCACGCGCGAGCGCCGCGTCTGGACCTTGCAGCGCACGGCCGATGGCCGTTATGTGGGCACCGCTGCCGATGTGGTCGGTCAGGCGCTGGGGCAAGAAAGCGGCAACGCCTTTCGTTTTGGCTACACGCTCAAGTTGCCGGTTGACGGGCGCACCTACGAGGTGCAGTTCGACGACTGGATGTACCTGATGGACGAGCGGGTGATGCTCAACAAGGCGCAGATGAGCAAGTTTGGCATTCGCCTCGGTGAGGTCACCTTGTCTTTCGTCAAGCGCTGAGCCGGTGCGGGTTCTTTGCTGATGTCACACAACCCACCGATCGCCCACTGGCCCGGCAAGACCGTCTGGCTCGTTGGGGCCTCCAGCGGCATAGGCCTGGCCACGGCGCAGGCCTTGCATGGCCTGGGCGCCCAGGTGGTGATTTCGGCGCGTCAAGCGCCGCTGCTCGACGCATTTTGCGCCGCCCATGCGGGCGCCGTTTCTTGCCCGCTCGATGTCACCGATGCGCAGGCGGTGCAAGCGGCCGCCGGCGCTCTGCTCGAGCGCGGCCCGATCGACATGGTGGTGTACTGCGCCGGCCACTACAAGGCCCAGCGCGGCTTTGATTTCACGCTCGAGGAGTTGCTGCGCCACCAGCAGATCAACTACGTGGGCGCGCTGCATGTGATGGCGGCCACTTTGCCGGCCATGCTCGCGCGCGGCAGCGGTCACTTCAGCCTGATTGCCAGCGTGGCCGGCTACCGCGGCCTGCCCAAGAGCCTGGCCTACGGCCCAACCAAGGCGGCCCTGATCAATCTGGCTGAAAGCCTCTACGGCGACTTGCAGCCCAGAGGCATCGGCGTGAGCCTGGTCAACCCCGGATTTGTGCAAACGCCGCTGACGGCGCAAAACCGCTTTCACATGCCCGCCCTTATCACGCCCGAGCAGGCGGCCAGCGCCATGCTCGAGGGCTGGCGGCGCGGCGCTTTCGAGATCCACTACCCCAAGCGCTTTACCCGCTGGATGAAGCTGCTCGGCGCGCTGCCCTATGCCGCGTACTTGCCGTTGGTGGTGCGCATGAGCAAGGAGCCCTGAGGATGCAGGAGATGGCCGAGCGCACCGAGGCCGTGGTGCATTTTTTCGAGAACCTGCAGCGCAGCGAGCTGTCGCGCCTGGGCCAGATTTACGCGCCTCAGGCGCGCTTCAGGGACCCCTTCAACGAGGTGCAGGGCGTCGCGCAGATCGAGGCGATCTTCCAGCACATGTACCGCTCGCTCGAGCAGCCGCATTTTTACGTCACCGAGCGGGTGATGCAGGGGCGGCAGTGCTTTTTGGTGTGGGATTTCCGCTTTCGCTTCCAGCGCTTTTCGCCCGCGCAGTGGCAGACGGTGCACGGCAGCTCGCACCTGCGTTTTGACGACCAGGGGCTCGTCGAGTACCACCGCGACTATTGGGACGCGGCGCAAGAGCTGTACGAAAAGCTGCCGGCCGTCGGCTCCTTGATGCGCTGGCTGCGGCGCCAGGCCATGCGCTGAAGGCCGCGCCGCGCCTGCCGCCTCAGGCCGGCGCGGTGTCGATAAAGCTCGGGCGCTGGCTCAGCTTGTCTTGCAAGCGCGCCAGATTGGGGTGACGCGCGCGCCAGTCGATATGGGCAAAGCGCAGGTCCAGATAGGCCAGGGCGCAGCCCACGGCGATGTCCGACAGGCTCAGGTGCACCCCGCTGCAAAACGGCTTGTCACCCAGCCCGGTGGACATGGCTTGCAGGGCCGAGTCGACCTTGGCCATCTGGCGATCGATCCAGGCCTGGCTGCGCTGGCCCTCAAGCCGGCCGGCCCAGGAAGCCTCCAAGCGCGCGAGCACGCAGGCATCGAGCACGCCGTCGGCCAGCGCTTCCCAGGTTTTGACCTCGGCGCGTTCGCGGCCGCTGGGCGGGATCAGCTTGCCCACGGGCGACAGTGCATCGAGGTATTCGACGATGACGCGCGAGTCGAACACCGCCTCGCCGCCTTCCATCACCAGACAGGGCACCTTGCTCAGAGGGTTGGACAGCGCGATCTGGCTGTCTTTGGCCCAGACGTCTTCGACAACGAATTGGTAGTCGAGCTTTTTCTCCGACATCACGATGCGCACTTTGCGCACATAGGGGCTGGTGAGGGAGCCGAGAAGTTTCATGGTGTCTGAGGATGCGAAAAAAAGACCGATGGAAGAGGGTGGTTGCTCGGGATTCTAGTGCCGAGCCAGCGCCGCAATCGCCGCAATCGCCGCGCTCGGGCACGGATGCGCTCGCCTGACCCCAGCGCGGGCGGCTGCCTGGGCGGCGCGCTCAGGGCGCTGCCTACAATTGCGGCCATGAGCCCATCTGCCATCAACGCCTTGTCGCCGCTGGACGGCCGTTACGCCGCCAAACTAGAAGATCTGCGACCGCTGATGTCCGAGCAGGGCTATATGCACCGGCGCGTGCAGGTCGAGGTGGCCTGGTTTTTGGCGCTCTCTGATGCGGGCTTGGCGCAGTTTCCCCCGCTCAGCGCCCCGGCGCGCGCCCAACTGCAGGCGCTGGTGGCGCAGTTCGGCCCGGCCGATGCGCTGGCCATCAAAGACATCGAGAAGACCACCAACCACGATGTCAAAGCGGTCGAGTACTGGATCAAGGCGCGCCTGCAAGGCAGCCCGGAGTTGGAGGCGGTGGCCGAATTTGTCCACTTTGCCTGCACCAGCGAGGACATCAACAACACCAGCCATGCGCTGCAGCTCAAAAGTGGCCGCGAGCAGGTGCTGCTGCCCGCGCTCGATCAGATCGTGGCGGCCTTGCGCGCCATGGCCCACCAGTACGCCGATGTGGCCATGCTCAGCCGCACCCATGGCCAGACCGCCAGCCCGACGACGGTGGGCAAAGAGATGGCCAATGTGGTGGTGCGGCTGCACAGCGCGCGCCAGGCGCTGGCTGGCGTCAAGATTTTGGGCAAGATCAACGGCGCGGTGGGCAATTACAACGCTCACCTGGCCGCTTGGCCCGAATTCGACTGGGAGGCCTTGAGCCGGCGGGTGGTCGAGACGCCCGAGCCCGAGGGCCTGGGTCTGCACTTTCAGCCCTACAGCACCCAGATCGAGCCGCACGACTACATGGCCGAGCTGTTCGATGCGGTGGCGCGCACCAACACCATCTTGATCGACCTGGCCCGTGACATCTGGGGCTATGTCAGCCTGGGCTACTTCAAGCAGCGGCTCAAGGCCGGCGAGATCGGCTCCTCGACCATGCCGCACAAGGTCAACCCGATCGACTTTGAAAACGCCGAGGGCAACCTGGGCCTGTCCAATGCCATGCTGCGCCACCTGGCCGACAAGTTGCCGATCAGCCGCTGGCAGCGCGACCTGACCGATTCGACCGTGCTGCGCAACATGGGCGTGGCCCTGGGCTATGCGGTGCTCGCTTACCGCTCTTTGAGCGTCGGCCTGGGCAAGCTCGAGCTCAACCAGGAGGCGCTGGCGGCCGATCTTGAGCAGGCCTGGGAAGTGCTGGCTGAGCCGATCCAGACCGTGATGCGCCGCCATGGCGTGGCCGGCGCCTATGAAAAGCTCAAAGAGGTTACCCGGGGCCGCCGCGTGAGCGCGGCCGACCTGCACCGCCTGATCGAGAGCCTGGAGATTCCTCTGGCTGACAAGCAGCGTTTGCTGGCCCTGACGCCGCAGGGCTACATTGGCAAGGCGGCCGAGCTGGCGCGGCGCGTCTAGGCGGGCGCCGCGCCGCGCAGCCAATCAGCCGGCCGAGCGTTTTTCCAGTGCGCGGTCGGCGTAGCGGCCAAAGCGCCAGGCGCTGCCCTCGCGCAAGATGCGCCGCCAGGTCGCTCGTTTGGCCCCCGGCGTCATCTGCGGCCAAAGCTGCACCTCCTCAAAGCTGCGCCCGCAGCCTTTGCAGACGTCGTCGCCCTGACTGGTCGAGCAAATGGCGATACAGGGCGTGTCGGGCGTGCTGTCGTACCAAGCCTGCCAGGCGGCCATGGCCGGGGCTGGAAAGCTCGCTTCGTCGGCTTCGTCTTGACGGTAGTACACCATCAGCGCGTACACCTCGGCCAGCGCCCGCAGTTGGGGCGCCAGGGTAAAGCCGTCGGGCGACGGGCTTTTTTCGCGCCAGAAGTTGATGGCCGATTCGATGTCGGTGATGTGCAGGGTGGGCATGGAGGCTCGCGCTCGAGGCGACTCGAGGCGACTCGGGGCGGGGCGCTGATTATGAGGCAGACCCCCGGCGCGGGGCTTGCCCCGGGGGCTGGCTTGCCAAAAACACCGCTTTAGGGTGTAATCCACTGCTTGCGAAGGGGAGTAACTCCCCGGCGGGTCCGATTTTTCCTACAGCCTTTGGCGCCGGCCCCACCGATCAGCATGTCGTCATTACGGAGCCTTGCGCTTCCGGCATGTTGGGCGCGCCAGCGACACTGGCCGCCGAGCCAGACCTTCGATTGAAACCTGTCAAGGTTCGGTCGAGGCGTTTCTTTTTTGCGCTCAAGTCCCAACTTTCAGGTGTGCCCTTTCGGGGGCGCTTTCGGCTTCGCTCCACTACGACAACATCTTTAAGGAGTAATTTGTGGAACTGTTTTCCCCTGCCTGGTTTTCGGCCTTGCTGGCCATCATTCTGATCGACCTGGTGCTCGCCGGCGACAACGCCATCGTGATCGCGCTGGCTGCCCGCAACTTGCCGCCCCATCTGCAAAAAAAGGCCATCCTCTGGGGCACGGCGGGCGCCATCATCGTGCGCTCGGTCATGACGGTGGGTGTGGTCTGGCTGCTCAAGATTCCTGGCCTGATGCTCGTCGGCGGCCTTGGCCTGGTCTGGATTGCCTACAAGTTGCTGGCCGACCAGGGCGGCGATGAGCACGACGGCCCGGTGGTCAGCACCTTCTGGGGTGCGATGAAGACCATCATCATTGCCGATGCCTTGATGGGCGTGGACAACGTGCTCGGCGTGGCCGGTGCGGCCCACGGCGACTTCGGTTTGGTGGTCATCGGCCTGCTGGTCAGTGTGCCCATCGTGGTCTTTGGCAGCTCCATCGTGCTCAAGTTGGTCGAGCGCTTCCCCATCATCATTCAGGCCGGCTCGGCCGTGCTGGCGTTCACCGCCGCCAAGATGATCGTCGGCGAGCCTTGGCTGGTCGACTTCTACGGCGGCAAGGACGTTTGGTCCAAGGGCCACACCCCGCACGTGGTGGCGCACCTGGCCACCTATGCGGTGGCCGTGATCGGTGTGCTGGCTGCTGGCTGGTGGGCCTCGCGTCGGGCTGCCGGCAAGTCCGCCGACTCTGAAGACCAGAGCCCGGCGTAAAAGGCCGCCCATGGTGCCCCCAGGGGCTGATTTTTCTGATCTACTTGCCTCACTGGAGCCCACCATGCAGACCCTGATTGTTTATGTTGACGACGCGCCCCATGCCCTGGAGCAACTCGCGCCGATGCTCGCGCTTGAGCCCGGACGTGAGACGGTGCGCTGGATTTTGGTGGGCTGCGCTCCGCGCGTGACTCACCATGTGAGCAAGTGGGTCACCCGCAGCGCCCGCGAAAACTGGCGTGGCAAGTGGGCCGACAAGCTGTTCGGCCGGCTCGTGCCCGCGCTGACGGGCACGGGAGACGAGGTGCTTACCTGCTTGGCCGCCCATCCGCTGCAAGCGCAGATGGAGGCCCTGCTGGCCGAGCATGCCGGCGCGCGCCTGATCGACGCCAGGCGCCCCAAGCTCGAAGAGCGCACTTGGTCCATGCCCGGCCGCAAGCTGCTGACCTTGCTGATGTCCTCCTCCAGCGGCAGCTGGCTGGCGCTGGCCGAATGAGGCCAGCTGGCCCGCTCTTGCGGCGCCTTTGCTGCTGCCTTACTTTAGCCAGCCGCGCCGGCGGAAATACCACATCGGCCCCAAGGCGCTGGCCAGCATGAGCGCGAGCGCGTAGGGGTAGCCCAGCTCCCACTGCAGCTCGGGCATGAACTGGAAGTTCATGCCGTACAGGCTGGCAATCAGGGTGGGTGGCAGCAGCGCCACGCTGGCCACCGAGAAGATCTTGATGATCTTGTTTTGGTTGATGTTGATGAAGCCGACGGTGGCATCCATCAAGAAGTTGATCTTCTCGAACAAGAAGGCGGTGTGCGAGTCGAGCGAGTCGATGTCGCGCAGGATCTGCCGCGCGTCCTCGAACTGCTCGGCGTGCAGCATCTTGCTGCGCATCATGAAGCTCAGGGCGCGGCGCGTGTCCATCATGTTGCGCCGGATGCGGCCCGACAGGTCTTCGTGGCGCGCAATCGCGCCGAGCACCTCGCCGGCCAGCTCGTCCGTCACGTTGCCCGACAGCACCTTGGTGCTGACCTTCTCCAGGTCGATGTAGATGCCTTCGATGGTGTCGGCCGAATACTCGGCGTCGGCATCGAAGAGCTTGAGCAGCACGTCTTTGGCGTCGTCGATCAGGCCTACCGCCCGGCGCGCGCGCATGCGCACGAGCCGAAACACGGGCACGTCTTCGTCGTGAACGGAAAACAGCACCCCTCGGCTTTTGTGCTCGCCGGTGTGCATGTTCAAAATGAAGGCCACCCGCACGGTGTGCGGCTCTTCGGCGTCGGCAATCAGGAAGTCCGAGCGGATGTGCAACTCGCCGCTGTCTTCTTCGTAAAAGCGGGCCGACTCCTCGATGTCCTCGTCCATCGCGTCTTCCGGGATGGACAGGCCAAAGTGCTGTTTGACCCAGTGCTTTTCCTCTTGGGTGGGCGACTCCAGGTCCACCCAGATGGGCTCAAAGCGCGAGAGCTCTTCCAGCGATTCGATCTCTTCCTGGAACAGCCGTCCGTTGGCGAGCGTAAAAATGTTGAGCATGGCGGGCTCCCTGCGGGATCTTGTGGATCGGGGCGGTTCGCTGCCTGGCCGGGCCAGTGCGTCACCGGGCGGGGTGAGTTGGGTCGCTTCCAACCCCGCTTGAGCCAGCCTGAGAGGCTGCGAGGCTGAAAGCTAGCGACTGGGGCTGCTTTCCATGGACGGTCTCCGTCTGAGGCGACAGCTCGCATTATGGCACCGCCCCCCGGGCGTTGGCCAGCTTTTAAGGGCAAATACTACTTGTTTTTCGGCCGCACTTGCCAAGCGGCGGCCGGCGGCGCATGATGGCTGCGAGAGTGCTTCGCCGACCCCCGGGTTGGGGCCCCGTCGGCCTTTTGTGTCCGCCCCCACGACTAGGAGCTCTTCATGAACCTGACGATCAGTGGTCACCACCTGGAGGTCACCCCCGCCCTGCGCGGCTACGTGACCAGCAAGCTCGACCGCATTGCGCGGCATTTTGACCAGGTGGTTGACATTCGCGTGCTGCTGACGGTGGACAACATGAAGGAAAAAGAGCTTCGCCAGCGGGCCGAATGCAGCGTTCATGTCAAGGGCCGCGATCTTTTTGCCGAAAGCTCCCATGCCGACCTGTATGCCGCCGTCGACGAGCTCGCCGACAAGCTCGACCGGCAGGTGGCCCGTCACAAAACCCGGCTGCAAGACCATCACCATGCCGCCGTCAAGCGCCAGGTCGACGGTTCGGTGCTCAACGCCTGAGTCGCCTGCCGGGCCGGGTTGTTGCTCGGCCGCGCCATGCCCCTCCTTTTTTTCGCGGCCCACGCGCTGTCAGGGGGGCGCTGGTGTGCATAATGCGGCTCAACTGTCATGAACCGCCTGTCCCAGATCCTGCCCCCCAGCCAGGTGCTCGTTGGCGTGGAGGCAACGAGCAAAAAACGCGCCTTTGAGGAGGCGGGCTTGCTGTTTGAAAACCAGCATGGCCTGAACCGCGCGCTGGTCACCGACAGCTTGTTTGCGCGTGAGCGGCTGGGCTCGACCGGCTTGGGCCACGGTGTGGCGATTCCCCACGGCCGCATCAAGGGCCTCAAATCGCCCATGGCCGCAGTCTTTCGGCTGGGCGCGCCGATCGGCTTTGATGCGCCCGACGAGCAGGCCGTGGCCTTGCTGATCTTTTTGCTGGTGCCCGAGGCGGCAACCCAGAAGCACCTGGAAATCCTTTCCGAAATCGCCGAGTTGCTCAGCGACTCGGCCTTGCGCGAGCAAATCATGTCCTGCGCCAGTGCCGGCGAGCTGCACGCCATGCTGGCGCGCTGGCAGTCGGCGCACGCAGCCCACTAAGAGCCCGGGCGAGCCCGCATGAAGCCCACCGGTGTCAGCGCCGACGTCCTGTTTGAGGACCACCGGCAATCGCTCAAATGGCAGTGGCTGGCCGGACTGCAGGCTTCAGAGCGGCGTTTTGACGAGGTGGCCGTGCGCGCCGCGCGCTCTGGCGCCGATCTGGTGGGCTACCTCAATTACATCCACCCCTACCGGGTGCAGATTCTGGGCGAGCGCGAGGTGGCCTATCTGAGCCAGGGCAGCCTCGAAGACTGCAACCGGCGCATCAACCGCATCATCACGCTCGAGCCGCCAGTGCTGGTGGTGGCTGATGGCCAGGTCGCGCCCGACATGCTCATTGCGATGTGCGAGCGCGGCAATCTGCCCATGTTCGCCACGCCCGAGTCGGCCGCTTTTGTCATCGATGTGCTGCGTGCCTACCTGTCCAAGCACTTTGCCGACCGCACGTCGATGCACGGCGTGTTTCTCGATATCTTGGGCCTGGGGGTGCTGATCACCGGTGAGTCCGGGCTGGGCAAGAGCGAGCTCGGGCTTGAACTCATCTCGCGCGGCCACGGCCTGGTGGCCGACGATGCGGTCGATCTGTACCGCATCAACCAAACCACCATTGAAGGGCGCTGCCCGGACTTGCTGCGCAACTTGCTTGAGGTGCGCGGCATCGGCCTGCTCGATATCAAGGCGATCTTTGGCGAGACCGCGGTGCGCCGCAAGATGCGGCTCAAGCTCATCGTGCACCTGGTGCGCCGCGAGACGCTTGAGCGCGATTACGACCGCATTCCCTACGAGCCCCTGGAGCAAAACATCCTGGGCATCGGTGTGCGCAAGGTGGTCATTCAGGTCGAAGCGGGGCGCAACATCGCGGTGCTGGTCGAGGCGGCGGTGCGCAACGCCATCTTGCAACTGCGTGGCATCAACACCTACGAAGAATTTGTTGAGCGCCACCGCCGCGCGATGGAGCAGGGCGACTGACTCGGGGCTGCGCGCCGATCAGGCTTTTTCGCCCCGGCCCTCAGAGCCCGGCCCAGCCGTGCGGTGGGGGCACTCGGTCTTGGTGCAGCTGGCGTAGATGGCCAACGAGTGGTCGGTGATTTCGAAGCCCTTGGAATGGGCCACCGCCTGCTGACGCTTTTCGATCTCGGCGTCGTAAAACTCCTCGACCCGTCCGCAATCGAGGCACACCAGGTGGTCGTGATGCTGCCCCTCGTTGATCTCGTAGACCGCCTTGCCCGATTCGAAATTGCTGCGGTTGAGCAGGCCGGCCTGCTCAAACTGCGTGAGCACGCGGTAGACGGTGGCCAGGCCAATGTCCGAGCGCTCCTCGAGCAAGACGCGAAACACGTCCTCGGCCGTCATGTGGCGCTGGCGCCCTTTCTGAAAGATCTCCAGGATCTTCAGCCGGGGCAGCGTCGCTTTCAGACCGGTGCTTTTGAGCTCGTTGACGTTGTTCATGGGTTCACACGCCTGGCGGGCGCTGCTGCGGCGGGGGTCTGGGCAGGTCTGTCGGCGCGCTGACCTGCCGGGTCGACGCCCAGGCCGATCGGCAGCGGCGGTGGGCGCTGAAAAAGCGCTGCCGCTACAATGGACTGATCATATCCGCCCTGGTTTTTTCATGCCCGCCAGTCACCGCATCCCTTTGCTCGTCCTGGCGGCCCTGTCGCTGGGCCTGGCAGCGTGCAGCTCCGTGCCCCGCGCGCTGGTGCAGCCCACCCAGTGGCTGACGCCGTATCGCAGCGACGTGCTGCAGGGCAACTTCATCTCCAGCGAGCAAGTGGCCCAACTCACGCCGGGCCTGTCACGGCTGCAGGTGCGCAATTTGCTGGGCACCCCCTTGGTCTCCAGTCTGTTCCATGCCGACCGCTGGGACTATGTGTTTAGCATCAAGCGCGGCACCGGCGAGCCCCGGATGTACCGCTACACCGTTTTCTTCAAGGGCGACGCGCTGCAGCGCTTTGAGGGCGACGCCATGCCCAGCGAGGCCGAGTTCATCGCCCAGCTCGATGTGCGGCGCAAGCTCGGCGCGGTGCCGCCGCTGCAGGCCAGCGAAGAGCAGCTCAATGCCGCTCGGGGTGCTGCGCCGGCCGCGGGCAGCGCCGCGCCACCTGGGCCACCGGCACCACCGGCGCCCCTGCCCCCCGCAACCGCCTACCCTCCGCTTGAGGGTCCCCGCCCGTGAGCGCCGCACCCGTGGGTGACGCCCTTGGGGTGGCCGTGGCCGGCGCCAGCGGGCGCATGGGTCAGATGCTGGTGCAGGCGGTGCTCGATGCCGATGACCTGCGCCTGAGCGGCGCGCTCGACATCGCCGGCAGTGCCCAGCTGGGCCAGGACGCCGGAGCCGGCCTGGGCCGACCCTGCGGCGTGCGCATCACCAGCGATTTGCACCAGGGGCTGGACGGAGGGCATTGCCTGATCGACTTTACGCGCCCCGAAGGCACCATGGCCCATCTGGAGGCCTGCCGCCAAAAGGGGCTCAACCTGGTCATCGGCACCACGGGCTTTTCCGAGGCCCAGAAGCAGCAAATTGCCGCTGCCGCCGCCGACATCGCCATCGTGATGGCGCCCAATATGAGCGTGGGCGTCAACGTGACGCTCAAGCTGCTCGAGATGGCGGCCAAGGCGCTGGCCAGCGGCTACGACATCGAGATCATCGAGGCGCATCACCGCCACAAGGTCGACGCGCCTTCGGGCACCGCGCTCAAGATGGGTGAGGTCATTGCTGAGGCCATCGGCCGCGACCTCAAGGACTGCGCGGTCTACGAGCGCTACGGCCACACCGGCGAGCGCGACCCGTCGACGATCGGTTTTTCGACCATACGCGGCGGCGACATCGTGGGCGATCACACCGTGCTCTTTGCCGGCACGGGTGAGCGCATCGAGATCACGCACAAGTCGGCCAGCCGCGCCACCTACGCGCAAGGCAGCTTGCGCGCGGCGCGCTTTCTGGCCGGTCAGCGCCGCGGCCTGTTCGACATGTTCGACGTGCTCGGGCTCAGGTAGGCCGCCGCATGATGCTGCTGCTCACCGAGGGGGACGCCGTGAGCCGCTTGGTGGCCTGGGTGCTGCTGCTCATGTCCATGGCCAGCTGGGTCGTGATTGCCTGGAAGGGCCAGATGCTCTTGCGGCTGGGCCGCAGCCTGTCGAGCAGCATTGCCGCTTTTTGGCAGGCGCCGGGCTGGGCGCAGGCCGAGCAGCGGGTGGCCGCGCTCGATGCCCAGGGCGTGCTCATGCCCTTGCTGCAGGCGGTGCAGCGCCGGCCGGCGGCCACGCTGGCTGCCGCCGGTGACGAGCGCGCGCAGCTCACGCGGGTGCTGCGCGATGCGCTGCAGCAATTGGGCCATCGCCTGCAGTACGGTCAGATCCTGCTGGCCACGGTAGGCGCCACCGCCCCCTTTGTGGGCTTGCTCGGCACGGTCTGGGGCATCTACCTGGCGCTCACCACCCTGGCCGCTTCGGGGCAGATGGCCATGGACCAGATCACCGGCCCGGTGGGCGAAGCCCTCATCATGACGGCCGCTGGCCTGGCCGTGGCCTTGCCGGCCGTACTGGCTTACAACGTCATGGGCCGGCGCATCGGCCAGCTCGAGGCCGAACTCGAAGGCTTTGCCCACGACCTGCGCGAGCTGCTGCTCGCGCCCAAGGGCGGCGCATGAATTTCGGCCGGCTTCTTGAGGGCAAGCGCGCGCCCGAGCCCATGAGCCAGATCAATGTCACCCCCTTGGTTGACGTGATGCTGGTGCTGCTGGTCATCTTTATGGTGACCGCGCCCTTTTTCAGCGGCTCGCTCAAGCTCGACTTGCCGCGTGCGCCTGTCAGTGCCGCACCGCCCAGTGCGGCGCCCAGCCTGCTGCTCGAGCTCGGTGGCGACGGGCAATTGCGGCTCAACGGCCTGGCCGTGACCGACGCACAGCTCAGTCAGCGCCTGCGCGAAGTGGCGGCGCAGCGCCCCGATGCCGAGCTGCAGCTGCACGCCGACCGCCAGGCGCCCTACGGGCGGGTGGTGCAGTTGCTGGCTCTGGCCAACCAGTCTGGCGTGGCGCGCGTCGGCTTTGTCGCCCAGTCCGACGGCTCCGGGCGCCGGCCTTGACGCCGATGCTGCAGGCCCGCTGGACGCGGCCACCAAGCCGGGACGGGTGCGGCACCTAAAATCGGCGTGAACACCGCCCCCGAATAGGGATGAGCAGACCTTTTGTGCGCAGGCGACCCCGCCGCCCCTGACCCCATGCTAGAGACCACTTACAACCCCCAAAAAATCGAGGGCACCGCCCAGGCCGCCTGGCGCGAGCAAGACGCCTACCGGGTCGGCGAGCGCAGCGACAAGCCGCTGGGCAAGTACTACGCCTGCTCCATGCTGCCCTACCCCAGCGGCAAGCTGCACATGGGCCATGTGCGCAACTACACCATCAACGACATGCTCACGCGTCAGCTGCGCATGAAGGGCTACAACGTCCTCATGCCCATGGGCTGGGACGCATTTGGCCTGCCCGCTGAAAACGCCGCCCTGAAAAACGGCGTGCCGCCGGCCAAGTGGACGTACGAGAACATCGCGTACATGAAAAAACAGATGCAGGCCATGGGCCTGGCCATCGACTGGTCGCGCGAGGTGGCCACCTGTGATGCGAGCTACTACAAGTGGAACCAGTGGCTGTTTTTGAAGATGCTGGAAAAAGGCGTGGCCTACCGCAAAACCCAGGTCGTCAAC
>JAIXWZ010000184.1 GCA_027491035.1 Comamonadaceae bacterium
GAGGCGCGCAGCGCCGTGGCAATCCATGGGCTTATGCGATCGCCGTCATGGATTGCTTCGTTCCTCGCAATGACAAAGGGGGGCGCAGTGACAGAGGGGGGGCGCAGTGACAGAGTCGGGGCGAAATGACCGCCTCCTGCGTCATTGCGAGGCGCGCAGCGCCGTGGCAATCCATGGGCTTATGCGATCGCCGTCATGGATTGCTTCGTTCCTCGCAATGACAAAGGGGTGGCGCAATGACAGAGAGGGGCGCAATGACAGAGCGAAGTCGCAGCCCAAAGCCCCCTTCACTCCAGCGTGATCTTGAGCTCTTTGTTCATCTCGCGCAGCTCGTCGAGCTCGCGTTTGACCCGCGCGCCAAATTCATCGCCACTGAGGTTGCGTGGCTCGCCGCCGCCCTTGGTGAACGCAGCTACCACCTCAGGATCGTTCACTGCCGCCCTGAGCGCCGAGATCAGCTTGTCGCGCACGGCCGGCGGCAGCCCGGCTGGCGCGGCAAAGCCGAGCCAGCCCGAGCTGGTGTAGTTCACGCCCAACTCCTTGACGGTGGGCACGTTGGGCAGCAAGGCCGAGCGCTTCTCGCCGGTAAAACCGAGCATGACCAGCTTGCCCGACTCGGCCATGGCGCGCGTGGCCATGGACGAAAACGCAAAATCGACCTGCCCGCCCATCAGGTCGGTGAGCATGGGACTTTCGCCTTTGTAAGGAATGTGCAGGGCTTTCAGGCCGGCGCTGGCCACAAACTGTTCGGTGGCCAGATGAAAACCGGTGCCCATGCCGGTCGAGCCAAACTTGATCTTGCCCGGAGAGGCCTTGGCTTGATCGATGAGTTGGCGCAGCGTCTTGATGCCCGAGCCTGGATGGGTGTTGATGAGGTAATGCGACTCGAAAATTTGCGTCAGGTAAGACAGATCGCGGATCGGGTCGTAGGGCACATTGGCCGCCAGCGCGGGTCCCGAGACCACGCCGGCGTTGGTGATCACGCCGATGGTGTAGCCGTCTTTGGGCGCCTTGGCCAGCGCGTCAGTGCCGATGCGCTGCCCTGCCCCGGCCTGGTTGCGAAACACCATGGGCTGACCCAAGATCGCGCCGGCCTTGGTCGCGACCAGGCGCGCGTAGCCGTCCACGATGCCGGGCGGGAAAGGCACGATCACGGTGATCGGCTTGTCGGGGTAGTTGCTTTGGGCCCAGGCCATCCCCATCGAGAGGCAGCCAAGCAGGACCATCGCACGTCGGGCTATTGCTTTCATCACAGTCTCCTTGGGTTTTGCTTTCATCAGTTTGCCGAAAAGCGCCGCGCCAGAAAATCGAGCAGCGCGCCATTGAACACATCGCTCTGCTCGGCCCACGCAAAATGTCCCACGCCGCTGTGGCACAGGTACTGCGCGTGGGCGATCTTGGCGGCCATTTTTTCCATCACGGCCGGTGCGGCGGTGGCATCGAGTTCGCCGGCCACGCACAGCACAGGCACGTCGTACTGGGGCAGCAGATCGCGCGCCTCAAAGCCCACAATGGCCTGCACCGCCGCGCGAAAGGTCTCCTCGCGCATCTGGCTGACCGTGCCAATGACCAAGTCGACACCCGGACCCTGGGCGCCTGGGGCCATCATGCTGCGCAGCATCTTGGGCGCGTGCTCGGGGATGGTGCGGCCGGCATCGAGCGGCGCCACCCGGGCGCGCACAAACTCCTGCTGCCAGGCGCCGTCGGGGCTGCCAAAAGAGGCACTGGTGGCCGAGAACACATAGCCATGAATCCGGTCGCGCGCATAGCGCCAGGCCTGCTGGGCGATCATGCCGCCCATGCTGTGGCCCATGACCACATTGCGCGCCCCGCCCTCTTTGGCCAGCAACAGGGCCAGCGCGCGGGCGCCGTGGTCGATGGTCAAAGGCTGCGGCAGCTTGGACAGGCCGTAGCCCGGCGCGTCCCAGGACAGCACCCGGTAGCCCGCCTGCACCAAGGCCTGTACCTGGCCGCGCCAATACTCCTTGGCGCCAAAAGCGCCGTGCAGCAAAACCACGGTCAGCCCCCGGTCTGCACCGACCGGGTGGTGCACTGAATAGTCGGGCAATGTCACGGGGCTCATGCGGGGGCTCCTTGCAAAGCACTGGCAGGCGTCCACACCGCGTGGGCCCCCATGGGGATGTGATGCGGCAAGATGATGCGGCACAGCGGCCCGCGCGAGACCTCGCGGGCATCGAAGACCGCGCACTCGCCCTTGCCGGTGCCCAGGTTGGTGATGAAGGTCACCAGGTAGCCGTCGTCTTCAGCCTGCGATCCATCGCGCGGCGCAAACGGGGCTTCACTCACATAGCAGCCCGCCGGCGCCTCCCAGCGCTGCGTCTGGCCGGTTTGCCAGTCGTATTTTTTCAGGCCCACCACCTGCCAGTCGGGCTTCATCAAGGCGTTGTACACATAGCGGTTGCCGCGCCCCTTGTAGCGACCGTTGACCATGGGGAACTCGGTCACTTCGTCGTCCAGGTCTTCCTCGTGCGTTTGCCCGGTCTTGAGGTTAAAGCGCCAGCGGTGCATGCGCGTTTCCTGCAAGTCCATCGACAGCAGCGCATTCATGCGGGCATAACCCTCCTTGGGCAGCTGGCTCAGATCGGGCACCGGGTTGGTCTGGATGGCCCCGTCCATCACCAGCTCGTCGCCGACCTCGTAGGTGTTGGCCAGGTGCAAGATGTAGCAAGGCTGGCCTTCAAACCATTTCACGTCGCGGCTGGTGCCCATGCGCGGGATGACGCCAAAACGCGCGGGCACATCGCGATGGAACTTCAGACGGTGCTGGCCCTTCTTGAGCGCTTCGGGCTCGAAGAACATCGACAGGTCATGAATCACGCAGTAGTGCTCGCTCATGCCCAGGTCGTGGGGCCAGGCGGCGTGCGGCAAATCGATGGGCTCGTAATGCACCAGCTCGTTCTTGGCATTGACCACGCCGTAGTTGAAGTAAGGCGCCGTCTCGCCATAGTTGAAGAACATCATCTCGCCGGTGTGCTCGTCCACCTGAAAATGCGAGCAGATGCCGCGCGTGCCCAGCGCGCGCGCCCAGGCTGAATCGGGGCCCAGGGTCTCCAGCGTCACCGGGTCGAGCCGGTAGGGCTCGCTGCACTGGCTCATGGCCGCCAGGGCGCGCCCCGCGTGCACCTTGATATCGGTGCCCGCGTTGTCTTTCATCGCCCCAATGGAGCCCCAGCCCCGGCGCACCGCCCGCCGCGGCTCGATGATGCCCGGCCACAGCGACTGCCCGGCCGCCTCTTCAGCCATAAAGCCCGTGGTGCGCACGAAGCGGTTGCGGTAGGTGGCCTGACCCTGTTGGAAATGCATTCCGTGGATCATGCCGTCACCGTCAAACGGGTGGTACTTGCCCATTGGCGCATGGATCTGGTTGTGGCCGTTGCGCAGGTACACGCCGCTCAAGTCCTTGGGCACTTCGCCAATCACCTCCAGATCGGGTGTGCTGGCCGTCCACTCGGTGTCGCAAGGCTTCCAGCCATCGCTCAGGTAGGGGTTGTCCGAGGGAAGGCAGGAGAGCTGGTAGGTCTTGAATTTGTCGAGCATGGTGGGCTTTTTGAGTGATGTTCTTGGGTGGCGCGGTGGGTTGCGATGTGCGTTGTCAATCGAGGCGTTCAAACACGGTGGCGGTGGCCACGCCGAAGGCCCCAGGCACGGCCGCCACGCCATAGCGGGCGCCGCGCAGCTCCATCTCATCGAGCAGGCAGCTCACCAGCATGGCGCCGGTGGCCCCCATGGGGTGGCCCAGTGCGATCGAGCTGCCATTGACGTTAAAACGCTCGAGGTCGATGCCCAGGGTGTCGATGTAGTGCAAGGTGATCGCGGAAAACGAGTCACGCACCTCCCACAGGTCAATGTCGGCCACCGTCAAGCCGCAACGGGCCAGCGCCTTTTGCGTGGCATCGACGGCGCCAGTCTGCGTCAGCGGCACGCAGGCATCGGCCTGGGCCAGCACACGCGCACGAACGGGCAGCCCCAGGCGCCGCGCGGCCGCTTCGCTGCCCAGCAAGACCGCCGCAGCGCCATCGGCCATGCAAGGCGCATTGCCGGCGGTGTGTACATGCGCGATCTGGCCGAGTTCGGGCTCGCGCGCCAAGCCCCAGGCGTCCAGTCCATTGGCACCCGGCTCATAGATGGTGCGCAGGGTGGCCAGCTTTTCGGGCGTGTTGGCCTCGCGGATGTTCTCGTCGTGCGCCAGCAGCAAGCTGCCATCGGCCGCGCACACCGGCACCATGGACGGCGCCGGCCCGCGCCGCCTGGCAGCCAGCGCCCGCGATTGCGACCGTGCCGCATAGCGGTCGCAGTCCTGGCGGGTGTAGCCGTGGCGGGTGGCAATCAGGTCGGACGACCAGGCTGGCGTCACAAAACCGATCGTGCCGCCGAGCTCGCGGTCGCTGTAGTACGGCGCCTGGTCTCCAAACATCGGCACGCGCGACATCATCTCGACGCCACCGCCCAAGCTCAAGCCATCGTTGTCGCGCGCCTGTTGCGCCGCCCAGTTGACGGCGCTCAGGCCCGAGGCGCAAAAGCGGTTGATGGTCACCGCGCTCATATAGGGGCTCAGACCCGCGAGCAAACAAGCCGCCTTGCCCACGTTGCCGCCCTGCTCACCCGTTTGCGTGACGCAGCCAAAGACGCCGTCGACGACCTGGTCGGCATCCAAATGGTTCCGGTCTTTGATGGCGCGCAGGGCGCCTGCCAGCAGTTCCATGGGCGCTACGGCGTGCAAAGCGCCGCTGTCTTTGGCGGCGCCCCGCGGGGTGCGCACTGCATCGATCACGACTGCGTGGCTCATAAACACTACCGTTAACAGACTTGGTGTTTAAAATTTAGCAAGAAAATCAAGCCTTGAGGTCAGTAAAAACCCCCACTATGCTTCTCTTATCAGACTTCGGATTCTTCTTGTGCAGGCTGCTCGCCCCTTAACCTCTGCGGCGGAGATAGCGCCTTTGGTCACTTCGGCTCAGGCGGCCATTGGGGTGTTGGGGGATGCCTGGACGCTGCGCATCTTGCGCACGGTGTTCAGGGGTCAGCGCCGCCACAGCGACTTTTTGGCGGCGCTGGGGGTGTCGCGGGCGGTGCTGTCGGACCGCCTGGGCAAGCTCACGGCGGCCGGTGTGCTTGAGCGGCGTCTGAGCGACGGCGCCCATCCGCAATACTGGCTCAGCGAGTCGGGCCTGGATCTGTGGTCGCTGTTCCTGGCCATGTGGCAATGGGAGTCCGATTGGGGCACGGCGCAAGACCCCGACAGCTGGGCCCCCGACCTGCCCCGCCCGCAGCTGACCCACACCAGCTGCGGCCACGCCATGCGGCCCGATCTGCGCTGCACCACCTGCCAAGCCCAGATCAGCCCATTCGAGACGCGGGCCTGGCCCCAGATTCAGGGACAAGCCGCTCAGAGCGCAGTTTCAGGTGCAGTTTCAGGTGCAGGTGCAGCAAGCGCTCCGCTGTTTCGCCGCGCCCGCAGCGATGGCGCTGCGCACGGCTCGGCACGACCGGCTCAGCGCTTGATTCGCGTGATCGGCGACCGCTGGAACAGCGCCGTGGTGGCCGCCGCCTTTCGCGGCACGCGCCAATTTGCCCGTTTCCAAGCCGATCTGCACATCGC
>JAIXWZ010000238.1 GCA_027491035.1 Comamonadaceae bacterium
CTTGCGCGGCCTGACGCAGCGCCTGCACCAGGGCCGTATCGGCCGATCCGTTTTCCAGCGCCGTGATCAGCTGCGCCAGCGCCCGCCAGCTCATTTCGCCATGCCCTTGGATGGCGGCCGCGGTTTTGGGCGCCAGGGCACTGAGATCGCGGTCGCAGCGCATCAGCATCTCGCCAATCATGCCCTGCAGTCCCATGCGCTGGCCGTCCTCGGGGCTGTAGATGCGGGTCACGCCGTAGGCCTGCAACTCGCGAATCTCGGGCGGCACGATCACGCCGCCGCCGCCGCCAAAGACCTGGATGTGCTCGCCGCCGCGGGACTTGAGCAGGTCGACCATGTACTTGAAGTACTCGACATGCCCCCCCTGATAAGAGCTGATGGCAATGCCCTGGGCATCTTCCTGCAAAGCGGCCGTGACCACCTCATCAACCGATCGGTTGTGGCCCAGATGAATCACCTCGGCCCCCATGCCTTGCAAGATGCGCCGCATGATGTTGATGGCGGCATCATGCCCATCAAACAAGCTCGCCGCGGTGACAAAGCGCACCTTGTGGGTGGGGCGGTAATTGGCCAGAGCCTTAAATTCGGCAGACAAATCGGTCATGAAAAATCTCCGCGACGAAAAAGTGAACGCTGCCCCAGGGGACCCGCACCGCCGTGAGGCCGGTAGCCGGCCCGCACCTGCGCAAAAGGAGCCAAGGAGGGGCCCAGCCCCTTGATTGACGTTTACGTAACGTCAATATAACCCAATCGGCCCGACTCTGGCCCAATGCGGGTCACCGGAAAGACAAAGCGCCCCAAAAGGGCGCTTTGTCGGCAGGTGCGGCGACCGAGGGTCAGCGGCCGTAGAGCACTTGCGGCAGCCACATCCCGATGGCCGGGAAGTTGTAAAGCAGCACGATCGCGATCACCTGGATGCCCATGAAGGGGATCATCCCCGCAAAGATCTGGTTGAGCGTGACATGCGGCGGGCTCACCCCCTTGAGGTAGAAGGCCGCCATGGCCACAGGGGGACTCAGAAAGGCCGTTTGCAGGTTCAGTGCCACGAGCAAGCCAAAGAACAGCGGATCGACACCAAAGTTGTCCAGCAACGGGATAAAGATGGGCATGAAGATCACGATGATCTCGGTCCACTCCAGCGGCCAGCCCAAAATGAAGATGATCACCTGGCTCAGGATCAGGAACTCCGTCTTGGTCAAGTTCATGGACATGACCCACTTTTCCACCAGGTCCTGGCCGCCGAGCAGGGCAAAGGCTGCCGAGAAAATCGCCGAGCCCACAAACAGCCAGCAGACCATGGCGCTGGTCTTGGCCGTCAGCAGCACCGACTCCTTGACCTCCGATTGAAGCCCCGACTGCTTGTAGGCCAGCAAGGCCCAGGCCAGCACGCCCAGGGCGCCCACCGTCCCAAGCGCAGGCGGCACGGCCACGGTTGTAAAGCCTTCGGCATTGGCAATAAACCAGACCACACTGACCAAGACAGGGGCCCACAGGGCCAGCCAGGTCAAGAACACGCGACCACGGCCCTCCTTGCGCTTGTTGACCACCGCATAGATTGCAGCGAGCAGGTAGCCACCAAAAGCGCCAACGGCCGCCGCCTCGGTCGGCGTGGCCAAGCCCATGACGATGGAGCCCAGCACCGAGAGGATGAGCACCACCAGCGGGAAGAAGCTTTGCAGCAGCATCTTGAAAATTTCCAGACGCTGAAAGGTCAGCAAAGCGTAAAACCCGACCAGAGCCAGAGCCCCGACGCCCAGACCGATCCAGAAGCCCTGGGTCGGTGCAGACCGCTCCAGAGCCGCGGCTGGCTGCGCAGCAGCCGCAGCGGCCGCTGCAGGCTCCTGCACACCGCCCCCGACAGCCGCCGACTCCTTGGCGGCCGCCCCGGGCGGCTCCTTGACGCCTGAGTCGGCTCCGGGCGGCTCCTTGACACCTGAGTCAGCGCCGGGAGGCTCCTTGACACCAGAGTCGGCACCCGGGGGCTCCTTCACACCGGAATCTGCGCCGGGGGGCTCTTTGACGCCCGAGTCAGCGCCGGGAGGCTCCTGCACCCCGCCTGCCGCGGCAGGCTGAGCGCCTTCAGCGCCAGGCTCCTTGAGCCCACCGGCCGCCTCGGCAGACGATTTTTCAGCCGACTCCGACCCCGCAGGCTCTGCAACCTCGCCCTGAGTTGGCGCGGCCACCACCTCCGCCGGCCGCGTGTGCAGGTGCCAGGACCAGCCCGCAGCCAGCACAAACAACAGCAGCGGCAGCAGCACCACCAGCAGTTGCTTGCGCAAATACGCGCCCTGGCCGGCCACAGCGGAGCTGCCGCGCAGCAAACCTGGCAGAGCCAGACGCGAGACCTTCTGCGCCACCTGGTCGAGCACCGGCGGCAGCGGCACAAAACGCTGCTCGGCCGACAGCGGCGGCATCAGGTTGGGCTTGAGCTTGGCCAGAATGATCACATAGAGGATGTACAAACCCGCCAGCATCAAGCCGGGGAAGAAGGCACCGGCATACAGCTGCACCACCGACACGCCCGCGGTGGCGCCATACACGATGAGCATGACCGAAGGCGGAATCAAAATGCCCAGACAGCCGCCGGCAGTGATCGCGCCGGCCGACACCCGGATGTCATAGCCGCCCTTGAGCATCTGCGGCAAGGCCAGCAAACCCATCAAGGTCACGACGGCACCGACAATGCCAGTGGCCGTGGCAAAGACCGCGCAGGTGAACAGCGTGGCCACCGCGAGCGAACCGGGCACACGGGCCAAGGCCAAGTGCAAGCTCCTGAAGAGCTTGTCAATCAGGTTGGCGCGCTCGACCAGATAGCCCATGAACACGAACAGCGGAATGGAGATGAGCACATCGTTGCCCATCACCTTGAACGCCGACTGCACCATCAAGGTCAGGGTCTTGGTGGCGTCGCGCTCGTAGGCCAGCCACGTGAAGATCATGCCCATGCCCATGAGGGTGAAGGCCGTGGGAAAACCCAGCATGATGGCCACCACCACCAAAGCCAGCATCATCAGACCCAGATGGCCAGTGGTGAGCGTCTGCGCCGACAGCAGCATCACGGCCGTGCCGGCGATGATGAGCGCCATGAGGATGAAGCCGAACCACAGCTCCTTGCGGATCTTGATCATCGTGCACCTCCCTGCGGCGCAGCGACATTGACGTCTTCGGCCTTGACCATCTGCTTGAGCTTGTCGACGTCGACCTCTTCCACGTCCCGCTCACGCGAAGGCCACTGGCCATCGCGGATGCACTGGATGCAGCGAACAATTTCAACCACCCCTTGCAAAAGCAGCATGAAACCGGCCAGGGGAATAATGAACTTGAAGGGATACAGCGGCAGGGGCGTGGCCGAGAACGTGCTCTCCCGGATGGCCACCGAGTCCTGAGCGAAACCCCAGCCTGCCCAGGTCAAGGCAAAGATGCCGGGCAGGAAAAACAGGACATACAAAATCAGATCAACCCGAGCCTGCGTGCGCGGCTCGAAGAACCCGTAAAGCACATCGCCGCGCACATGGCCGTTCTTGGCCAGGGTGTAGGCGCCGGCCATCATGAACAGCGTGCCGTAGAGCATGATCTGGGCATCGAGGGCCCAATCGTGCGGGTTGTTGAGCACATAGCGCGAATAGACCTCCCAGGAAATCAGGCAGGTCAAGAGCAGAATCATCCAGGCAAACGCCTGGCCGATCCAGGTGGACGCACGGTCCACCGCAAGCAACAGGTTTTTCATCTCATTGACCCGGGATCCACGCCCGCTTTGGCCCAGTAGAAAAAGGAAAAAGCCGCCGGCTCACGCCGGCGGCTCGTGTCAACGAATCAAAATCAGGCCTTCTTGGCCGGTGCAGCAGGCCTGAAGTAACGGTTCCAGGCCATCTTGAAGTCGACCATGTAGTCGTTCTGCCAGCTGCCAGCGCGCTGGGCGAAGACACGCTGGGAGTCCATGATCTTCTTGAACATGGCGTTCTCGGCCGACTTGGCCGTGGTGACCTTGTCCCACGCGTCGAGCTGGGCACGCAGGATGCTGTCAGGCGTCTTGAAGAAGTTGACCTTGTCCTTGGTCTTGAGCTCGATGTAGTCCTTGGAATTGCGGTCGATGGCTTTCCAGCTCATGTCGGCACTGGAGGCCTGCACCGCATAGTCGATGATGGACTTGAGCTCAGCCGGCAGGCCGTCAAACTTGCTCTTGTTGAACAAGATCTCAAACTGCTCGCCCGACTGGTGGAAGCTTTGCAGCATGCAGTTCTTGACCACATCAGGGAAACCGAGCACCCGGTCAGACGAGGCGTTGTTGAACTCGGCGGCATCGAGCAGGCCACGGTCCAGGGCGGGAACAATCTCGCCACCAGGCAGCGGGTTGACCGCAGCGCCCAGTTCCTTGAACACGTCGACAGCCAGGCCAACGGTGCGGAACTTCAGGCCCTTGATCTGGGCCACATTGGCGATCGGCTTCTTGAACCAGCCCAGCGGTTGGGTGGGCATGGGGCCGTAGAGGTAGGACACCACGTCGATGTTCAGGCTCTTGTAGATCTCGTCGAGCAGGGCCTTGCCGCCGCCATAGTAGTGCCACGACAGGACCATGTTGGGGTCCATGCCGAAGGCCGGGCCAGAGCCCCACAGGGCCAGGGCGTTGTTCTTGCCGTAGTGGTAGGCCACCACACCGTGGCCGCCGTCGAGCGTGCCCTTGTTGACCGCATCGAGCAGCTGGAACGCAGGCACCACGGCGCCCGAGGGCAGCACCTCGATCTTGAGGCGACCGCTGGCCATGTCGTTGACCTTCTTGGCGAAGTCGTTGGCGTACTCGTGAAAGATGTCCTTGGCCGGCCAGGTGCTCTGGAAGCGCAAGGTGGTGGTCTGGGCCATGGCGATCATCGGCGCCGACATGGCGCCGGCAGCAACGGCCGCGCCCTTGAGGAGGCCGCGGCGGCCGGTCGTGGTTTGGGTCATGTGAGGTCTCCTTGGAGAATTACTAAATGCAAACGTTAAATTGTCCCGATGAAACACAGGGCCAGAGCCTAGGGTTTTTACGTACAAAGCCCCCTGGATACCGAAAAAAGAGCACGCCGGAGCCGGCCATGTCCTCCTGCAATTGCCAAGATGCTGGGTGGCGATTATGTCGGCTCGTGCAAAATCGGCTCTATGACTCAGGATATTTCCCCCGACCGGGCAGCCGGATACGCCGGCGACATCAGCCCGCAGCAGGCTTGGGCCTGGGTGCAAGCCGGACAGGCGGTATTGGTCGATGTGCGCAGCGACGCCGAGCGCGAGTGGGTGGGCTTTGTCCCCGGCGCCGTGGCCCTGGCCTGGAAGCAATGGCCGGGCATGGCGATCAACCCGGAATTTGACGCCGGTATCGTGGCGGCAGCAGCCGGCAAGCCCGCCTTGGTCCTGCTGTGCCGCAGCGGCGTGCGTTCGATCGCGGCGGCCCGGCGTGCCACCGAACTGGGCGTGCAGGCCTACAACATCCTCGAAGGTTTCGAGGGCGATCCAGACCCGCAAGGCCATCGCGGCCGCATCGGTGGCTGGCGCATGCGCGGGCTGCCCTGGCGACAAAACTAAACTCAGCGATTCCAGGCCCAAGCTCAAACTGAGCCTCTTGCCCAACCGCAGCACACCTGCTGCGCTCCGAACAAAGACCAACCCCCATGACCTTTCTGGCCCTCGATGTGGGCAACACCCGACTCAAGTGGGCTGTCTACGAGGCGCCCGAACCCGGCGCGCGGCTGCTGGCCCAGGGCGCGGTGTTTCTGGAAAACATCGAAAAACTGGCCGAAGAAGAATGGCAGGGCCTGTCACAGCCCATGCACATCCTGGGCTGCATCGTGGCCGGCGATCCGGTCAAGCGCCGCGTCATGGACCAGATGGAGCAGTGGGACACGCCGGTCAGCTGGGTGGTGCCCAGCGCGCAGGAGGCCGGCCTGAGCAACGGCTACGACCATCCGGCCCGTTTGGGCGCCGACCGCTGGGTGGCCATGATCGGCGCCTACCACCGGCTGGCCGCCCGCGGGCTGCGCCAGCCGTGCGTGCTGGCCATGGTGGGCACCGCCGTGACGGTCGAGGCCATTGATGCCCAGGGGCGCTTTCTGGGCGGGCTGATCCTGCCGGGCCACGGCATCATGCTGCGCGCCCTGGAGTCAGGCACCGCCGGCTTGCACGTGCCCACCGGCGAAGTGCGCAATTTCCCCACCAACACCAGCGACGCGCTGACCAGCGGCGGCACCTTCGCCATTGCCGGCGCGATCGAGCGCATGGTGCAAAACGTGCGCGAACACTGCGGCCAGGCGCCCGCCTGCATCATGACCGGCGGGGCAGGCTGGAAGATGGTGCCGAGCATGCAGCGGCCCTTTGAGCTGGTCGACAACCTGATCTTCGACGGCCTGCTCGAAATCGCCCGGCGCCGCCTGCGCCCCGGCGGCACGCCAGGCTAGGCCCCTCAGGCAGCCCGAGGGCGAACCCGGGCTGCGGCCTGCTTGGCGCGTTCGCGCGCAAGCTCCACATCGGGGTCGTGGGCCAGCGCCACGCCCATGCGCCGCTTGACAAAACTCTCGGGCTTGCCAAAGAGGCGCACATCGGTCCCCGGAATCTGCAAGGCCTGCTCGACGCCGTCAAAGGCGATGCCACGCGCATCGATGCCGCCGTAAATCACCGCGCTGGCCCCCGGGCTCTTGAGCGTGGTGTCGACCGGCAGGCCCAGGATGGCCCGCGCGTGCAATTCAAACTCGTTTTGCCACTGGGTGCACATCGTCACCATGCCGGTGTCATGCGGCCGCGGGCTGACCTCGCTGAACCAGACCTGCTGGCCCTTGACGAACAACTCCACCCCAAACAGACCCTGGCCGCCCAGGTTGTCGGTGACGGCGCGGGCGATGCGGCGGCTCTCGGCCAGCGCCTGCGGATGCATCGGATGGGGCTGCCAGCTCTCCACATAGTCGCCGCTGACCTGCACATGGCCAATCGGCTCGCAAAAATGGGTCTCGTTCCGGCCGTCGGCGCCCAGCGCGCGGACCGTCAGCTGGGTGATTTCATAGTCGAAATCAATAAAGCCCTCGACGATGACCCGTCCGTGGCTGACGCGCCCGCCGGCCATGGCGTAGTCCCAGGCCGTCTTGACATCTTGCGGGCCGGCGATCTTGCTTTGCCCCTTGCCCGAGGAACTCATCACCGGCTTGACGATGCAGGGGTAGCCAATACCGCCGTCGATCGCGGCCTGCAGCTCATCGAGCGAATCGCAAAACACGTAGGGGCTGGTCGGCAGGCCCAGGGTCTCGGCCGCCAACCGGCGGATGCCCTCTCGGTCCATGGTCAGGCGTGCCGCGCGGGCCGTGGGGATCACACGCACCACGCCGGCCGCTTCGAGCTCTTCGAGCATGGGCGTGGCAATGGCCTCGATCTCGGGCACCACCCAATGCGGCCGCTCCTGCTCGATCAGCGCCTTGAGCTGAGCCGGATCGCTCATGGTGATGGTGCGAGCATGGTGGGCCACCTGCTGGCCCGGCGCGTTGTCATAGCGGTCCACCGCAAGGGTCTCCACGCCCAGGCGCTGCAGCGCAATGAGCACCTCCTTGCCCAGCTCGCCCGAGCCCAGCAGCATGACTTTGGTGGCGCAAGGCGACAAGGGGGTTCCAAGGGTGGTCATGGCATCTTCCGGCGAGATGAAATTGAAGCTGAGGATTATCGGCTCTGGCCCCAAGTTGCACCGAGTCGCTCCGAGCCGCCTTGGCCGCGCCTTCGAGCCAGCGCTCACGTCACAATAGAGCGCATGAAGGCGCCCATCTTTTCCGTGCGTGAGCTGAGCAAGCGCTACGGCAGCGCAACGGTGGTCGATCGGCTGTCCTTTGACATCGCACCGGGCCAATGCCTGGGGCTGATCGGCCCCAACGGGGCGGGCAAAACCACCACGGTGCGCATGTGCCTTGGGCTGGCCAGCGCCGATGAGGGCGAGGTCCTGTTTCACGGCGCATCGGGCGTGCTGAAAATGCCCGCTGACAGCATGGCGATCAAGGCGCGCCTGGGCATCGTCAGCCAGTTTGACAGCCTGGACCCAGATTTTTCCTGCGCCGAAAACCTGCTGGTGTTTGGCCGTTACTTCGGCTTGAGCGATGCGGTGATCAAGGAGCGCATCCCGCGACTGCTCGAATTCGCGGCGCTGGCCAACAAGGCGCAAGCGCGCATCAGCGAGTTGTCGGGGGGCATGAAACGGCGCTTGTCGCTGGCGCGCGCGCTGGTCAACGACCCGGACCTGCTGCTGCTCGACGAGCCCACCACCGGGCTCGATCCGCAGGCGCGCCATCTGATGTGGGAGCGGCTGCAGCAGCTGCTGCAGCAGGGCAAATCGATCTTGCTGACCACCCATTTCATGGACGAGGCCGAGCGCCTGTGCGACAGCCTGATCGTGCTCGACCACGGCCGCAAGATGTGCGAAGGCTCGCCGCGCGAGCTCGTCGCCGGGCAACTCGAGCCCGACGTCGTCGAGGTCTACGGGCATGGCGCGGTCGCGCTGGCTGGCAGTGCGCTGCGCGCGCTGGCCGAGCGCACTGAAGTGAGCGGGGAGACCGTCTTTTTCTACACCCACAACGCCGGCCCACTGCTGCAAGGCCTGGGCGCACACAAGCAGCTGCGTACGCTGCACCGGCCGGCCAACTTGGAAGACCTCTTTCTCAAGCTGACCGGCCGCCAGATCCGGGAGGACGCCTGATGGCCGCCACAGCGCAAGCATCGATCTGGCGCCGGCCGCAGCTGAGTCTGCGCTGGGTGCCGGTGTTTCGGCGCAACCTGCTGGTGTGGCGCAAGCTGATGCTGCCCAGCCTGGTGGGCAATATTGCCGAGCCGCTCATCACCTTGGTGGCCTTCGGATACGGCCTGGGGGCGCTGGTCGGTCAGGTTCAGCTGCAAGGCTCGGCCTTGCCCTACATCGTCTTTCTCGCCTCAGGCTCGATTTGCATGAGCGCCATGAATGCGGCGAGCTTTGAAGCGCTGTACTCGGCGTTCTCGCGCATGCAGGTGCAGCGCACCTGGGACGGCATCATGAACGCACCGGTCGCACTCGACGATGTGGTGATGGCCGAAATGCTGTGGGCCGCTTTCAAGTCGCTCTTTACCACCGCCGTCATCTTGTTGGTGATGCTGGCCCTGGGGATCAGCCACAGCCCCTGGCTGCTGCTGGCCCTGCCGCTGTTGGCCCTGGTGGGCATGGTGTTTGCCAGCATCGCGCTGGTTTTCAACGCGCTGGCCAAAGGCTACGACTTTTTCACCTACTACTTCACGCTGTTCCTGACGCCGACCATGTTCCTCAGCGGCGTCTTTTTCCCGCGCGAGCAACTGCCCGGCTTCATGCAGGCCATCGCCCAGTGGCTGCCGCTGACCGCGGCTGTCGAGCTGATCCGGCCGCTGTTTTTGGGCCATTGGCCGGCGCAGGCCGGCCTGAACCTGGCGGTGCTTGCGGCCTACGGGATCGGCGGCTTTTGGCTGGCGCTGGCGCTCACGCGCAAGCGTTTTCGCAGCTAAGCCACCGGTCTCAGGCCAAGCCCCAGCCTTGCAGCGACGGCAGGCGCTCGGGGTGGCGCGCCTGCTCGTACAGCTCGCCCAGCCGATCGCCCGGCCAGATGCGCGAGGCCAGCGCCATGAATTTGTCACGGTAGTCCTGCGGGTCGGCCGGGTTGGCCGGCTCGCCGCGTATGGTTTCGCAGCGCCCGCTCAGGCGGCGGCCATCGCGCAGCACCACGGTGAGGTCACAGCACTGCTGGGCCGGAAAGCGCTCGCTCATCGCCGCATCCTCGTGCATCTGCACCCGGGCCATGAGGGACTGCACGCGCGCATCGGCAGCGGCCTGGTCGGTAAAGCACTCAATCCCATGGCTGCGGTGCGTGAGCACAGACGCCAGCGCAAAAGGGGTCGAAAACCGGGTGGCAAACGCGTTGCGGATGTCGGTGCGATTGAGAAAGACCAGGAATTTAAAACCACGCAACTCGATGCGCTCGACCTGCTCGGGCTCAGGCCAGGCGCTGGGCCCGCCCAAGGGTTCGAGCGCATGGCGCAGCGCATCGATGGCCGAATGAATCGGCCTGCCGCAGCCGTAGAGCTTGATGTAGCCGTCGGCAAGCAACCAGCGCTGACCCAGATCCTGCACCATCACATCCGGCCGGAAATGGTCAAACAGCACGTCGTTGCAGGTCGGCTGCAATCCGTCAATGGGGGCAGTAAAACCGCTTTGCACCAGTCGCACCGCGGTCTGCCCCATGGTGGCGCTGTGCGCGGCATACCAGTTGCGCAGCGTCGCGCCCTCTTTCATGCCTTGCCGGTTGCCCGCAATGGGCGAGGAGCCGGCCAGACTGATCACCTCGCGCATCTGAGCGCGTCCGAGACCGAGCAGACGGGCGGCGGCCACCGCCGCGCCCACCACGCCATAGGTGCCATGGGGATGGATGCTCATGCGCATGTCGCAGGCGCTGCCGATGCGCGCCACGATCTCGTAGCCGATGGCCGATGCCAGCAGAAAGTCGGCGCCGCTGCGACCGAGTTGCTGCGCCAGCGCCAGCGCAGTCGGAATCACCTGAATGCCCGGATGGCCGTTGCTGGTGAGGTTGCCCTCGTCAAGCTCGAGCCAGCAGCCGGCCGCGGCATTGAGTGCGGCCGCATCCAGGGGATTGAGCCGCTGCCCCGTGCCCAGCACGCTGGCCTGACCGCCAGCAACCTGCTCGCGCTGCACGGCCAGCAACTGGCGCATGGGCAGCTCCTGGTTACCGATCGCGCACACGGCCAGCGTGTCGGCAATGATGGCGCGCAGATGCGCCAGCGCCTTCGGCTCAATGTCTTCAATCTGGGTTCGGCAGGCGAAATCGGCAAGGGCATCAAGGGAGTCGGCCATGATCAATCCGGGGTCTTCGTGCTGCAAGGCTAAGGGATCTAAGCTATTCTTGCCATTGTGGTTTACGCGGCCTGTTGTGGGCCGTCGACCGGCAAGGAGTTGACGCATGGTTCACCGTAGAAATTGGCTGGGCATGGCCGCTGCAGTCGCTGCATCGGCCACCTTTTCATCGGCCGTTTGGTCGCAGGGCTTTCCGGATCGGCCGATCAAGCTGGTCGTGCCTTTTGGCGCGGGCAGCGCCGTCGACACGATCGCACGGGCCATTGCCGCGCAGGCGGGCGAACAAATGGGCCAGGCCATACAGATCGACAACCGCACCGGCGCCAACGGCATCATCGCGGCCGAAGCGGTGGCCCGCTCGGCCCCGGATGGCTACACCCTGTTCATGCCCAATGACGGCATCATGGCGGCCAACCCGGCGCTCTACGCCAAGCTGCCGTATGACCCGGTCAAGGACTTTGCGGCCATCACGCTGACGTCGACCGTGCCGCTGGTGCTGGTCAGCCACCCCTCGTTCCCGGCCAACAATGTGCAGGAATTCATCGCGCAAGCCAAAGCCAAGCCGGGGGCGCTCAACTTCACCTCCACCGGCTCGGGCTCGGCCCAGCATCTGGCGATGGAGTTCCTGATCGATGCGGCGGGCATCAAGCTCACGCATGTTCCCCACAAGGCCATGGGCGCCGCCTTGACGGACCTGATGGCCGGCACGATACCCGTGATGTTCACCGGCATCTCCAATGTGGTCAACCTGGCCAAAGAAGGCAAGGTCAAGGTGCTGGCCGTCAGCACCACCAAGCGCTCGCCGGCCATGCCCAACGTGCCAACGATTGCCGAGTCGGGCGTCAGCGGCTATGGCTATGCGGCCTGGAACGGCATCGTCGCGCCCGCCGCCACGCCGCCCGAGGTGATTCGGCGCCTGCACACCGAATTTGCCAAGGCCATGGCCAACCCCGCGGTGCGAGCCAAGCTCGGCGGCCTGGGCTTTGACCTGGTCGGTGCCGGGCCGCAGGAGTTTGGCGAGCTGATCCGCGGCGACGTGGTCAGGCTGGGCCGGCTGGTGCGCACCGCCGGTATCACCGTCAACTGAACCCGGGCCGGCACGCGCTTGGACACTCGAAGCGGCGACGCGCTCGAACAGCTGGCGCGGTTTGTCGGCCAGACGCCGGTCGATGCCATCCCACCGGCAGTGCTCGAGCGCACGCGCGAGATTTTGGTCGACACCCTGCCGGTGATCGCCTGGGGCATGCGCGAGCCGCAGGTCAGCGCGCTGGCGCAGCGCCAGCTCATGCAGGCCAGCGAAGGCGGCCGTGCCTGGGTGATCGGGGCCGGGCGCACCGGACCACGGCTCGATGCGGCCCTGCTCAACGGCATCGCCGGGGCCTGGCTGGACTTTGACGAGGGCAACTTCCTGGCCAACGGGCATCCGGGCATCCAGGTCATCCCGGCCGCGCTGGCGCTGGCCCAGGAGCTGCGCCTGAGCGGGCGGCAGTTGCTGGCGGCCATTGCGCTGTCGTACGAGGCGGTGGCGCGCATCGGCATGGCCACCCAGACCAAGCTCATCGTCAATCCACACGGCACCTTTGGCGTGGTCGGCTCGGCGCTGGCCTGTGCGCGGCTGCAAGGGCTGCCGGCGGAGCAGTTGCGCGAGCTGGCCAGTCTGGCGGCCTCGTGCTGCATGGCCACCAATCGCCACACCATGCTCAATGGCGCGACCGTGCGCAACTGGTACGCCGGCCACAGCGGCTTCATGGGGCAGATGGCGCTGCGCATGATCGAATCGGGCTTTACCGGCCCAGTCGATGGGGTGCACACCACCTTCAGCCTGGTGCTCGGTGATGGCTTTTCCTGGGAGACGGCGCTGGGCGAGCTGGGCCAGCGCTGGTTGCTCACAGAAGGCTACCTCAAGCTCTACCCCACGGCCCGCTACGCGCATTCGGCCATCGATGCGCTGCACGATGCGCTCGAGCGACACGGGCACGCTGTCGCCGCGCACGAGATCGAGCGCATCGACGTGCGCGCCTATCGGCTGGCCGCCTACCTGTCCAAGCAGCAACCGGCCGACTGGTTCGGCACCCGTTTTTCCATTCCGTTTGCACTGGCCACCTTGCTGGTGGGTCGGCGCAGCGGCTTGGCCGCGTTTTCAGACGAGGCGGTCGCCGACCCGCAAGTGATGGCGCTGGCCGCGCGCGTGCATGTGAGCGAAGACGAGAGCCACACCGCGCAGTATCCGCAACTGCAGCGCGTGGACCTGTGCCTGACCTTGCGAGACGGCCGCCGTCTAGATGGCGCCTGCCACATCACCAGCGGCGAGCCGCAGCGCCCGCACCCGCGCGCCGATCTCGATCGCAAATACGCTGCGCTGGCCGTGCCCTTGTGGGGCGAGCAGCGGGCCGAACAAATGCGAGCGGCGCTGATGAACCTCGAGCACTGTCCCGACGTCAGCGCGCTGGTCGATTTTTTCCCTTGATCCACCCCCCCTTGATCCACCCCTTCACCCACGCCCTTGAGGACTGACCATGAAACGACGCCTTGCCACCCTCCTCGTGCCCCTGCTGGCTGCCTTCAGTGTGCAGGCCCAAAGCACCTGGCCCAGCCAGCCTCTGAAATTTGTGGTCTCGCAATCGGCCGGCGGCAGCATCGACATCGCCGCCCGCCTGATCGGCCAGAAGCTCGCCGACCCGCTGGGCAAGGCGGTGGTGATCGACAACCGGGCCGGTGCCAACGGCATGATTGCCGGCGAAGCGGTGGCCCGTGCCAGCGACGGTCACACCTTTTTGATGACCTCGCCCAGTGCGCTGACCATCAACCAGCACATCTACAAAAAGGTGCCCTATGACACCTTGCGCGACTTCGCGCCGGTGACGCAAACCACCTCGATCTCGTTTTTGCTGGTGGTCAACACCGCCTCGCCTTACAAAAGCGTGGCCGACCTGATCAACGCCGCCAAGGCCAAGCCCGGCGGCGTTCGCTTTGCCTCGGCCGGCATCGGCAACCAGTCGCAACTGGCGGCCGAACTGCTGGCCGACGCGGCCGGCGTGAACATGCTGCACGTGCCCTACAAGGGCGAGGCTCCGGCCATCAACGACCTGCTCGGCGGCCAGGTGGACTTCATCTTCGGCACCATGCCGGCGCTGCTGGCGCAGGTCAAGGCGGGCAAGCTGCGCGCCCTGGCCGTGGGACAGCCACAGCGCTCGGCCGCAGCACCCGACGTGCCGAGCATGGCAGAGGCCGGCTACCCCGGGGTGGCCGTCAGTGGCTGGACCGGCATCGTCGCGCCAGCGGGCACGCCGCCGGCCGTGCTCAAGCGCTTGCAGGAAGAAGTGGGCAAGGTGCTGGCCATGCCCGATGTGCGCGAGACGCTCTCCAAAGCTGGCGCCGATCCGGTGGGCAGCACACCCGAGCAATTTGCCGCCTTCATCCGCAGCGAAACCGTGAAATGGGGCGCCGCAGTCAAACGCGCCGGTATCACGCCCGAATGAGGAGAGGCGAATACCGGCCCCGGGCCTGAGCCATGTCCGGCGCCGCAGCTCGCGCTGGGCAAGCCGCCGAGCAAGCCTGGCAGCACGAGGACATCGCCTGGGTCGCGCGACTCGAACCGGTGCCTGAACCCTTGCTCGCAGGCGATGTGCTTGCAACCCTGGAGCAGTTTGCCAGCCAGGTCATCGCGCCCATGGTGCTCATCGGCACGGCCTTTCGGCGGGCCATAGATGCAGGCCTGGATGCGAGCACGGCGCAGTCATGGATTGCCACGTCGCTGCGCTCCTCGCAATGACGCAAGGGGCACGTCATTGCGTCCCGCCGTGTCATTGCGATGATTGCCACGTCGCTGCGCTCCTCGCAATGACGAGACCCGATGCGAACCTTGAGCGGCGACCTCTATAAGCCGCTGGGCAGCCAGGTGGCAATGGCTGGCCAGAAGAAGATGGCCACCAGCAGCAGCAGGCTCATCAGCACATAAGGTATGACCGCCTGGAAAATCTGCGAGGTGCGCACCTCGGGCGGTGCCACGCCGCGCATGGTCATCAGCAGCAGGCCGTGCGGCGGCAGCAGCAGGCCCATCTGCATGCACATGAGAAACATCACGCCAAACCAGATCGGGTCAATGCCCAGACTGCTGACAATGGGCATGAAGATGGGCAGCGTGATCATCATCATGCTGACCTGATCGACGAACAGGCCTAGAAAGATCAAGAAGGCCATCATGCCCACCACGATCATCTCTTTGGACCAACCCTGGCCGGTGATCAGTTGCACCAGCCCGTTGCTCGCGCCGGAAAACGACAGCAGCTGCGCAAAGGTGGTGGCGCCCAGGATGATGAAGAGAATCATGCCGGAGATGCCGGCCGTGCCCATGAGGGCGCTGCGCAGCGCCTGCCACGACAGACGCCGGTACAAGGCGGCCAGCACCATGGTGGCAAACGCACCGAGGGCTGCGCATTCGGTCGGCGTGGCCCAGCCGGCCGACAGCGCGCCCACCACAACGCCGAAGATCGACATCGTCGGCAGCACATAGGCCACCAACAGGTGCCAGCGATCCCAGCCGGTGTAGCGCACCGCCTGCGCCTCCTGCGGCGCCAGCGAGGGCGTCAGGCGCACTCGCAGGATGATCCAGGCGATAAAGGCCAGCGACAGAATCAGCCCCGGCACAATGCCGCCGAGCAGCAGCTTGGAGATCGAGATGCCCGACAGCGATCCGAGCAGCACCGTCAGCGCCGAGGGTGGGATCAGCATGTCGACCGCGCCGATGGCCATGATCGGGCCGGTGGCCAGCGTCGGGTGGTAGCCGCGCGCAAGCATCACCGGCAGCATGAGCGAGCCGAGCATCGCGGTGGTGGCAATGGTCGAACCGGAGATGGCCGAAAACACGGTGCCCGCCACCACGGCAACCACGGCCAGACGCCCCGGCACGCGGGTGATGAGCCGATCGATGCCCTCGATGACCTTGTGCGCCAGACCGGTGTGAAACAGCACCTCGCCCATGAGCACGAACAGCGGGATCGGCGTCAGGGCAAAGGCCGCCACCGAGCTGACGCTGCTGCGCGCCAATTGCACCAGACCGACCTCGCCGCCCATATAGAGCCAGGCGCCCACCAAGTTGACCGCCAGAAAAGTCAACGCCACCGGCATGCCGATGAACAGCAGCACGGTCGAGCCGCCCAGCAGCAGCCAGGCCGCAAAGGTCCAGCTCATGGCGCGCCCCTCATGCCGCGCTCACCGCATCGCTGCGCGGACCGCGCTCGCCGCGCCACAGACGGTGCATGCGAAACAGCATTTCCACCGACAGCAGCGCAAAAGCCAGTGGCAGCGGCGCCAAGCTCCACCATTCGGGCGTGACCAGGGTCTTGATGCTCAAGGCGCCCGAGGCGTGGCTGGCCAAAGCAGCCTTGGCCGAGACCGCGGTCAGCACGAGACAAGTGGCCAGCCCCAGCAGATCACCCAGCCATTCGAGCAGCCAGGCCCAGCGCGGCGGCAGGGGCTGCAGCAAGACATCGACCCGGATGTGCTGACCCTGGCGCAGCAGCCAGGGCGCCACACACAGCGTAACCAGGAGCAGCAGCCACTCGCTGACCTCGTTGCTCCAGGCCAAGCCGCGCGGCCAGCCCGCCAGCGCCAGGTTGCGCAGCGCCACATCGGCCACGATGATGAGCATCATGGCCAGCAGCAAGAGGCAACCCAGCAGGGCCAAGGCCGACAGCAAGCGGCCCCACAGCGCGGACAGGCGGTCGATCACGAAGCGGACTTAACGGGAAAACAGAGCCTTAAAGCGCGCCGCGACCTCGGGGCTTTGCTTGGCGGCACCGGCCCAACCGATCTCGTAAGCGCGGTCGCGGAAGGCCTTGGATGTGGCCGCATCAAAAGCGATCGTCGCAATGCCGGCCTTGGCCTGGCGGGCCGTCTCGTCGGCCGCAAACTTGACCCAAAAGGTGTTTTCGGCCTCCAGGGCCAAAACCTGGCGATTCAAGAAAGTGCGCTGGGCCTCGCTGAGCTTGCGGTAGGCCGGCAGGTTCATGATGAGCGAGACCTCGGCATCGTAGAAACCCGGATCGACACGGAACTTGGTTTTCTCGTGCCAGTTCAGATCGAAGATGCCGCCGATCGGCCAGCCGTAGCCGTCGACCACGCCGCGCTCAAGAGCGGTGTAGACCTCGCCGGGCGGCGTGGTGATCACGTTGGCGTTGAGAGCCTGGAAGAAATCGCGGTAGACCGGCGTGATGCGGATTTTTTGGCCAGCCAGGTCAAGCTTGTCGATTTTCTTGTTGGTGTAGATGTGAAAGGGCTGGTTCTCGACCACGCGGCCGAGGTACTGCATATTGCCTTTTTCGTTCCAGACCCGGTTGATCGCGTCATAGGCGCCGTTCTTGCGCTGCTCGGCAATCGGGATCTGGGTGAGCTTGAGGAAGTCGGCCTCGGGCATGACGTTGGTGTAGAAGGCGCCGGTGTTGAGCGCCATGTCGACGACGCCCGTTTTGACCGCATTGCCCACCTCAAACGAGGGCATGGCCTTGGGGCCGCCAATGAAGTTGATCTGCAACAGCCCTTTGCCCTCGGCATTGAACTTGGCGATCCAGGGCTGCAAGCGCTGCACGTAAATCCCGTTTTCGGCAAAACTGCTGACCAGCCTGAGCGTGGTTTCCTGGGCCCAAGCCGAGGCGCTCAGCCCCATGAGCAAGGCTGCGGTGGCTTTGAGCCAATGACGTTTTTGCATGCATGTCTCCTGTGAGTTGGGAAGGGTCGAAAAAAATTGGGTCAGTGGCCCTGCAAGGCCGAGCGCAGCGCCTGGCCGCTGTCGTCTGCCAGCGCAGCGGCCACCAGGGCCTGCAAGCGCCTGGCAGCGCCGGCCTGGCCTGCGATGGCCGGCAGCTGCTGCATGATGATCTCAAAATGGCGCCAGCCGCGGGCATGGGTATCCCCGTATCCCTTGACCAGGCGCTGCGCCCGCGCCAGCTCAAGGGCCAGCTCGGGCTGGCTGGGCAAGAGGCGCCGCAGATCGGCCAGCCAGGCCCCAATGCGCTGCTGCTCGGTCTCAAAGCGCAAGGACTTCGGGCGCCAGCGCCGCAAACTGGCCACGCTGTAAAGCAACAAAAATCCGCGCAGTGAGCTGGTGCGCACCACACGCCCACTGCTGGCATAACGGCCCACGAACTTGCGGGCCCAGTCGGTGCGCAGCAGCCATCGGCCCCAGGCCGCCGGCAAGGTGTCGGCAATCTCCTCGAGCCGCGGGTGCAGGAACTCGTTGATGTGCAGCCCCTGCTGCGGGCTCAGGCGCACCTCCTGGCCGACACGCTCGAAGCGGCTGCGCCGCGTCTTGAGATCGGCCACCCGCACCGTGTCTTCGTAGGACATCCACAGCGCCAGGTGGCGCGCCGCCTCGGCCAGCACCTCCTGCTGGGCCGGCGTTGCCGTCGGCGCCACCTCACACAGGCTTTGCAGGCGATCGAGGTAGACCCCGGCGTAGGCCAGGTCCTGGTAATCGGCCAAGCGCATCAGGCCGTGCAGGGCGTGAGCCTGGGCCGCCGGTGGCAATTGCTGGCGGGCGCGCTGGGCCAAGGCGCTCAGACGCGGTCCGACCTCAGGCAAGCGCGGCGCCGGATCGGCGGCCTTGGCAGGCGGCTTGAGGGCCTCTTGCGCGGCTTGCCAGCCCAGCGCAAAAGCCTTCAAGCTCGCTTGCACGCCCACACCCGAGCGCTCGATCGTTTGCTCGAACTGGCTGCGTGCAAAAGGCAGACGGCCGCTGGCAGCAATGGCGCCAAACAAGGTGGCGCCGACGGGCGTGCCACATTGCTCGGCCAATTGAGCAAAGTCGGCGCCGATCCAGCAGGCCGCGGCGGCGCGGGCGCCTTCGAGCAGCTTGCCCGCATCGACCCGGCCGTCTGCGACGGCGGTGCGCTCGGTCATGCTATAGACCCGATGGGTCGAAGCGATCAAGGTGGTGCGCTCGGGCGTGACCAGCTGGCGCTGCAAGGCCCGGCCGGCCTCCATCAGCTCCGACGCAATCACCAGATCGACCGCCCCCGGAAAAGGACTGAGCGCCATCACCGGCGCCTGCCCGGCCGGTACCTGGTCGGCCGGAAACATCTCGAGGTAGTAAATCGTCGCTCCAGTGCGCTGTGCCACGCCGGGCACCGAGGTGGTCTGCGCCACATGGCCGTTGTGCTCGGCCAGATCGACCAGCCAGTCGGCCAGCACACCGCCGCCCTCGCCGCCCATGGCCAAAATCGCCAGGGTGATCAGGCGCTGGTCAGAGCCCGCAGCGCTGCCTGCACTCATGCCGCAATGCCTTCGAGGCGGCGCTCAATGCGCCGCTGCAGCCAGCCAATGACGCGGCCGCTGACCTTTTGCAGCCAGCGGTCCCAGGCGCTGGGGTTGTCGATGATTTCAGCGCGGTAAAACGAGGGGCACAAGACCGCCGCATGCGCGACCTCGCCGCACAAGCCGCAACCCACACAGCTGTCGGCCACCGCGGTCACCGGATCGGTGCGCAGCGGGTCGGGATTGGGCTTGATGCTCAGCGAGGGGCAGCCCGAGAGACGGATGCAGGAGTGATCGCCCGTGCAAGTGTCGGGATCGACACCGAAGCGCTCGCGCACCATGCGCTCGCCCGCCTGCACCTTCTTGCGCCGCAGCGGTCGCTCGCGCCGCTGGCGGTTGAGCATGCACTCGCTTTGCGCAACCACCACCTTGGGGCCGCGCTCGGTGGTGGTCATGGCTTCGCGCAGGGCCTGCTTCATGTCGGCCAGACTGTAGGTGTGGGTCACGGTGCGCACCCAGTTCACGCCCACACCACGTACCGCCTTCTCGATCGGGTGGTTGGTGGCGCGGATCTCGTTGCGCGCCTTGGACGACAGCACGTCCTGCCCGCCAGTGGCCGCCGAATAACCGTTGTCGACCACCAGCAGCACGTTGTCGGTCTTGTTGAAGACCGCATTGCCCACGCCGCTGGTCAGGCCGTTGTGCCAAAAGCCGCCGTCGCCCATGATGGACAGCGTGCGCCGATCGGTCTCGGGCGTGTTGAAGGCCGAGGCGCCGGCCCAGCCCAATCCATAGCCCATGGTGGTCGAGCCGATGTTGAACGGCGGCAAGATAGAAAACAGGTGGCAGCCGATGTCGGCGCTGACATGGCGCGGCCCGAGCTCGCCTTCGAGCATCTTGAGCGCGGTAAAGATGGGCCGCTCGGGGCAACCGGTGCAAAACGACGGCGGCCTGGGCTGCACCTGGGCCACCGCTGCGGCCACCAACTCAGAAGCCGGCCCCGGCGTCACGGCGAGCGCCCGGCCAGGCTGCGGCAACAGGGCGCTGGCTCTTTGGCGCAAAAATTCGCCCACACCCTTGAGCATCACCGCGCCGGTGTACTCGCCGCCCATGGGCAGCACATCCTTGCCCTGCACCTCGGTGTGGCTGCCCGCGCGGTGCAAGACGGTGTGGATGTTTTGCGCAATGAAGTCGGGCTGCCCCTCCTCGACCACCAGCACCGCCCGCTTGCCCTCGCAAAACGCCAGCACCTCCTCGTCAACCAGCGGGTAGGTCACGCCCAGCACATAAAGCGGCACTTGGGTGTTGCCAAACACGTCGGCCAGGCCGAGCAACTGCAGGGCGCGCAAGACGCCGTTGTACATGCCGCCTTGCAAAATAATGCCCACCTCGGCCTGGCTCGGGCCAAACACCTCATTGAGCCCGTGCTCGCGGATGAAGCGCACCGCAGCGGGCCAGCGCTTGGTGGTTTTTTCCTGCTCGTGCAGATAGCTCGCCGGCGGCAAGACGATGCGGTTGGTGTCGCGCTGGGGCCGCTCGATCGCATCCTTGAGCGTGAACTCAGGCCGCACATTGGCCCGGGTCTCGAAGTGCCCGTGAACGTGACAGGCGCGGATGCGCAGCTCGAGCATCACCGGCGTGTTGCTGGCCTCGGACAGCTCGAAACCCTTTTCCACTGCGCGCACGATGGACGGCAGATTGGGCCGGGGGTCGAGCAACCAGACCTGCGACTTCATGGCAAAGGCGTGCGAGCGCTCCTGCATGATGCTCGAGCCCTCGCCATAGTCTTCGCCCACGATGAGCATGGCGCCGCCGCGCACCCCGCCGGAGGCCAGATTGGCCAGCGCGTCACTGGCCACATTGGTGCCCACGGTGGACTTGAAAGTCACTGCACCGCGCAAGGGGTAGTTGACGCTGGCTGCCAGCGTGGCGGCCGCGGTGGCCTCGGAGGCGCTGTGCTCGAAATGCACGCCCAGCTCGGCCAGGATGTCGTTGGCATCGGTGAGCACATCCATCAGGTGCGAGATCGGCGCGCCCTGGTAACCGGCCACATAAGACACGCCCGACTGCAACAGCGCCTTGGTCACGGCCAAGATCCCTTCGCCGTGAAAGGTCTGCCCGTCTCCAAGCCGAAGCTTGCTCACCTCTTGCGTGAACGATCTCTCTGCCATGGCTGCCTGCGGGGGCCTTGAGCCCCTTCTACCAATGATGGGCGCAGTATAGGCACAAGCCCCATGCCATGGCTGCCGGCGTGGCTAAGGCGGTCGGACGCTTGGCGCACCGGCTTCGGTGGAAACCCTCAGACCCGAGGCCGGCAAGCGGGGTCAGAATGCAAACCTGCAACATTGTGTCGAATCCTCGACCTTTTCTTCCCTGAGGAGCATTTCATGAAATCATTTCGCCTGGCCTGTCTGCTCGCCGCTGCCCTGAGCGTGGGCGCCACGAGCGCCCTGGCCCAACCGGCCAGCAAAATCAAGATCGGACTGGTCAGCACCTTGTCCGGACCCAATGGCGCCATCGGCGAGGAAATCCGTGATGCCTTCAACCTGGCCTTGCAACTCAATGGCGGCAACTTGGGTGGCGTTCCGATCGAAATGGTCATCGGCGACGACCAGTTCAACCCCCAGGTGGGCAAGCAGTTGTTTGAGCGCATGGTCAAGCGCGACAAGGTCGACTTCATGACCGGCGTGGTGTTCTCCAACATCATGCTCGCCGGCCTACCCGAGGCGGTCAATGAAAGGGTGTTCTACATCAGCCCCAATGCCGCCCCTTCGCCGCTGGCCGGCAAGGACTGCAATCCCTTCTTCTTCGCCGCTTCCTGGCCCAATGATGCCTACCACGAGGCGGCCGGTCAGCATGCCACCACCCGCGGCTTCAAGAGCGCCTACCTGCTGGCGCCCAACTACCAGGCGGGCAAGGACTCGCTGGCCGGCTTCAAGCGCTTCTACAAGGGCAAGGTGGTCGACGAGGTCTATACCAAGCTCGGCCAACTCGACTACTCGGCCGAACTGGCGCAGATCCGCGCGGCCAAGCCCGAGGTGATGTACGCCTTCCTGCCCGGCGGTATGGGCGTGAACTTCATCAAGCAGTTTGTGGCTGCTGGCCTGAACAAGGACATCCGCCTGGTTCTGCCCGGCTTCGGCGCCGACCAGGACATCAGCCGCGGCGTGGGCGACGTGATGCTGGGCATTCAGGACACCGCCCACTGGGCGCTGGACATCAACAACGCGGCCAACCGCCGCTTTGTGGCCGAGTTCGAAAAAGCCTACAAGCGCCTGCCCACCGTCTACGCGGCGCAGGGCTATGACACCGCCCTCATCCTTGACGCCGCCATCCGCAGCGTCAAGGGCAACATCAACGACAAGGACGCGCTGCGCAAGGCGCTGCGTGAAGTCAAGTTCGACTCGGTGCGCGGCGCCTTCCGCTTCAACACCAACCACTACCCGATCCAGAACTACTACCTGCGCGAAGTCAAGAAGGACTCGCAAGGCCGCCTGGTCAACCTGCTGGCCTCCAACCAGCCCGTCATGGCCAACCACGGCGACGCCTACGTGCAGGAATGCAGCATGCGCTGATCGCAGCGCCCAGAGAGTTGGACGCCCCCGCGCTGAACAGCGCCGGGGGTTTTCTTTGGCGGGCCCGTCGGCCTTAAACGCCTCGCTACACTCCCCCCATGACCTGGATCCTATTTCTTGAGCAGGCCCTCAACGGCCTGCAGTTCGGTCTGATGCTGTTCCTGCTGGCCTCGGGCCTGACCCTGGTCTTCGGGATCATGGACATGATCAACCTGGCCCACGGCGCGCTCTACATGGTCGGCGCCTTCCTGGCGGCCTGGCTGGCGCAGCTGACGCAGTCCTTCGTACTGGGCGTCTTGTTGGCCATTCCACTGACGGCGCTGTTTGGCATGGCCATGGAGTCGACGCTGCTGCGCACGCTCTATGCCCGCGACCACATGTCGCAGGTGCTTGCCACCTTTGCGCTGATCCTCATCATCAACGAAGCCGTGCGCATGATCTGGGGCACCGACATGCCCCTGGCCGCGCCCGCCGCACTGTCAGGCCCGGTGGAACTGTTGCCCGGCCTGTACTACCCGGCCTACCGCCTGGTCATCATTGCAGTGGGTCTGGTGATCGCCGGCCTGCTGTATTTGGCCGTCACCCGCACGCGGGTGGGCGCCTGGGTGCGCGCAGGCGCCTCCAACCGCGAAATGGCCATGGCCATGGGCATCAACATCCAGCGCCTCTTCACCCTGGTCTTCGGCCTGGGCGCGGCGCTGTGCGCGGTGGCCGGGGCGATGCTTGGGCCTCTGCTGGCGGTGCAGGTGGGCATGGGCGAGACGGTGCTGATCCTGGCCTTCGTGGTGATCGTGATCGGTGGCATCGGCTCGATCTGGGGCGCCTTTGTCGGCTCGCTGCTGGTGGGCTTTGTCGACACCTTCGGCCGCACGCTGATGCCGGCCTTGTTTCGCGAGATTTTCCCGCCGCAGGTGGCCAGCGCAGCCGGCCCGGCTGTGGCCTCGATCCTGGTCTACCTGCTGATGGCCGTGGTTCTTTTCCTAAGGCCCCAGGGCCTGTTTTCCCGGCGCTAAAAAACCAAGATGCCCTTCGGACCTTCTGCGGCTTCGGCCATCCCCAAGCCGGCCTCCTGGCCGATCTGGCTCATCTTGGCCCTGGCAGCAGCGGCGCTGGGTTTTTGGATGCACAGCGCCGGCCTGGGCTACTACCTGTCCATGATCAGCCGCATGATGATCTACGGCCTGGCCGCCTGCAGCCTCAACCTCATCTTGGGTTACGGTGGCCTGGTCTCCTTCGGTCATGCAGCCTATCTGGGCATCGGCGCCTACACCGTGGGCATTCTGATCACCGAGGGCATGCCCAACGGCTGGCTCGGCTTTGCGCTGGCCATGGCGGTGTCGGCCCTGCTGGCGCTGATCATCGGCGCGATCTCGCTGCGCACCAAGGGCGTGTACTTCATCATGATCACGCTGGCCTTTGCGCAGATGCTGTTTTACCTGGTCAACTCGGTCAAGGCCTACGGCGGTGACGAGGGCCTGAACATCAAGGTGCGTTCGGACTTTGGGCTGGGCATCGTGCTCAAGAACGACCTGCACTTTTTCCTGCTGGTGCTGGTGTGCCTGGTGGCCAGCCTGGCCTTCATGCACATGCTCATGCGCTCGCGCATGGGGCGCATCGTGCTGGCCCAGCGCGATGACGATATCCGCACCGAGGCGCTGGGCTATCCGGTCTACCGCTACCAGCTCGCGCTGTTCGTCATCGCAGGGGCCATCGGCGGGCTGGCCGGCGCGCTGCTGGTCAACCAGCAAAACTATGTCAGCCCCAATCTGATGCACTGGACGCAGTCGGGCGTGCTGATGATCATGGTCATCCTCGGCGGAGTCGGCACGCTGGCCGGCGGCCTGTGGGGCGCACTGCTGCTGCTCACGCTCGAAGACCTGATCGCCGAGGTCACGCCGCACTGGCAGTTTTATGTGGGCTGGGTGCTGCTGGCGGTGGTCTTGCTTGCGCCCAAGGGCCTGTCGGGGCTGCCCGAGCTGTGGCGCCGCCAGCGCCAAAGTGAGCCCAAGCCATCGGGAGACGGCAAATGAACGCCTCATCGGCGGTTCTGGACATCCGCAATCTGGTCAAGTCCTTCGGCGCCCTGCGCGCCACCGACGGCGTGTCGCTGCAAGTGCGACCCGGTGAAATCCACGCCCTGATCGGGCCCAACGGCGCCGGCAAGACCACGCTGGTGGCCCAGCTGTCGGGGCAGCTCAAGCCCGACGAAGGCCAGATCGTGTTCATGGGCCAGAACATCAACGAGGTCAGCGCCCACCAGAGGGTGGGGCTGGGCATGGTGCGGTCTTTTCAGATCACCCGCCTGTTCAAATCGTTTTCGGTCATCGACAACGTGGCCCTGGCGGTGCAATCGCTGCAGAGCCAGCGCGGCTCCCTGTGGCGCAGCGTGGCCAAGGACCAGGCGGTCTACGAAAAAGCCGCTGCGCTGCTCAAGGAAGTGGGGCTGCACGGCCGGGCCGACGAGCTCGCCCCGGCGCTCTCGCATGGCGAGCAGCGCGTGCTCGAACTGGCGCTGGCCTTGGCCACCGAGCCCAAACTGCTGCTGCTCGACGAGCCCATGGCCGGCGCCGGCCCAGAGGAATCGCAGCGCATCGTCGAGCTGATCGAATCGCTGCGCCGCGACAAGCACATGGCCATCTTGCTGGTCGAGCACGACATGGAGGCGGTGTTTCGCCTGGCCGACCGCATCTCGGTGCTGGTCAACGGCGCACTGATTGCAAGCGGCACGCCTGAGGAGATCCGGCAGGACCCACAGGTGCGGGCAGCGTATCTTGGCGACGAGGTGCCAGCATGAGCCAAGCGCAGAGCCGCCTCAAGCGAGCGAAAGCCCCCTCGGGGGGCAGCGAGTACACGCCAGTGACGAGCGTGGGGGCGCAAGCATGAGCACGCCGCTGCTGACCGTCGACAAGCTGCGCGTGGCCTACGGCGCCAGCCAGGTGCTGTTCGATGTCGATGCACAGGTGCAGCCGGGCGAGGTCATCGGCCTGCTCGGGCGCAACGGGATGGGCAAGACCACGCTGATTCGCAGCATCATCGGCCTCAAGGACATTCAGTCGGGCGGCGTCGCTTTTGAGGGCCAAGCTGTCAGCGGCAAGCGCCCGGACGCAATTGCCCGCCTGGGCGTGGCGGTGGTGCCCGAAGGCCGGCAGGTCTTTCCCAACCTGAGCGTGGACGAGCACCTCAGCGCCTTTGCCAACGTGCAGCACGCGCGCGGCAAACCCTGGACGCCCGCCTCGGTCTACGAACTCTTTCCCCGGCTGGCCGAGCGCAAGAGCAATATGGGCAACCAGCTCTCGGGCGGCGAGCAGCAGATGCTGGCCATCGGCCGCGCGCTGGTGACCAACCCCAAGCTGCTCATCTTTGACGAGGCCACCGAAGGCCTGGCACCGCTGATCCGCGAGGAAATCTGGCACTGCATCGAACAGCTGCGCGCCGCCGGCCAAACCCTGATCGTGGTCGACAAATACGTCAGCCGCCTGGTGCGCATCGCCGACCGCCACATCATTCTTGAAAAAGGCCGCGTGGCCTGGCAAGGCAGCTCTGAGGCCCTGGCTGGCGACAAGGGGCTGTGGCACCGGTATCTGGGGGTTTGAGTCCGCCCCCGTCCTTCGATGGCAGGATGCTCAGCCGGTCCAGCGCATCAGCGTAACCAGCAGCACCACCACGCCCAAGGCCAGATTGACCGACACCCAGAGCCGAATCTGACCGAGGGCCGCAGCGCCAGCGGGCCAATCGGAGGCTGTGACAGCATGGCTCAAGCGCTTGTAGAGCGCAAAGCGAATGTGCATGAAGATGGCCACCATGGCAAGGCCGAGGACCGCCATCACGGTCCAGGCCAGCGGCATCTCAAAGCTGCCGCCTGACTGCACCACCTGCTTGGCCACCCGCCCGAGCATCCACACGCCGCTGACCAGAGTCAGCAGGGAGGCCACCAGCACCGCCTTGAAAAAACGCCCGAGCACGTCGTGCATGAGGCGCAATCGCAACGGCGGCTCCAGCTGCGCCAGCGCAGGTCGCAAAAAGAAATGGGCGAAGACCATGCCGCCTATCCAAACCACGATGGCCAGCACGTGCAATGTCTTGAGGGTCGCGTAAATCATTGAGTCGTCCTTTAAAGCGGGGCTTTTTTACCACTGATGCAGTACCCCTTGGGTAGCCCTTCTTGTTGGAGGGCATCTTTTCTCCGCTGCGCAAAGCCCCGCATCCCACCGATCTGAACGGTGGTTGAAAATTGACTCGAGAACACCCGCGCCACAGGCCGGTGCACCGAGCCTGGCGAAGCGAAATCAAGGAGGAGAGGCGGCGCCAGCCGACTCGGGGGACATTCGCGCAGTCAGGCTCGGTGCACCGGCCGGGCAACAGGTCACGCACTTAAACCGTGTACTCAGGCCCGATCGCCGGACTGCGGCACTTCACTCCGCGAATGTCCCCCGGACTGGCTGCGCCAGCCCTCCTCCTTTTTTTCGCTGCGCAAAGCCCCGCATCCCACCGATCTGAACGGTGGTTAAAGATTGACTCGAGAACACCCGCACCACAGGCCGGTGCACCGAGCCTGGCGAAGCGAAATCAAGGAGGAGAGGCGGCGCCAGCCGACTCGGGGGACATTCGCGCAGTCAGGCTCGGTGCGCCGGCCGGGCAATAGGTCACGGACTTGAGCCGTGTACCGAGGCCCGATCGCCGGGCTGCAGCCTCAAAAATACTGCCCCGCCACACCCCGCACGCACTCCATCACAAAGCGGCCCGCGGGGCTCAGCGCGCCCTGGCGGCGGCGCGTCATGCCCACGGGGCGTACCCACTGAACGCCGGTCACCGGCAGCGCGCGCAACTGGCGGGCTTTTTCTTCCCAGTAGATCAGTTCGCGCGGAATAAAGGTCAGCGCATCGGACTGCAGCACCATGGACTTCATCAGCACGGTGGACGTGGTTTCAATCTGCGCGGCCGGTGGGTTGATGCCGTGGCTGCGAAAAAAGTCGTCGAAGGCCTGGCGCTCAAGCTCGCGTTGGCGCGGCAGCACCCATTGCTGCTGGGCCAGCAGCGCGGGCGCGATCTGCCGCATGCGGGCCAGCGGATGATCGGCACGACTGACCACCACCGCACTTTCAGTGAACAAGGTCTCATGCTGCAAGTCCGGGTCTTGCGAGCGGGTGGGCACAGAAGACAGCGCAAAGTCGATGTCGCCGTGCTTGACCCAGGGCATGAGCGACTCATTGAGGCCATAGAGCACGGTCACGCGCACTTCCGGGCGGCGCTGCTGCATGGCACTGAGCGCCAGCGGCAGCAAGCGCGTGGCCTCGGTCGGGCCGCAGCCGACGATCACGTGGCCCTTTTGCGCGCCCTTGAGCGATTCGATCTCGCCGGCGGCATGGCGGAACTCGGCCTCCACCACCTGGCCGTGGTAGCGCAGCGCCTCGCCAAAGGGCGTGGCCACCACGCCAAAGCGGCCGCGCTCGATCAAGGGCACGCCCAGGCTGCGCTCGAGCGCCTTGATCGCCTTTGACAGCGCCGGCTGCGACACCCCGAGTTCGGCCGCCGCCTCGGTCAGGCTGCCGCAGCGCACCGCCGCCAAGAAAAACTGCACTTTCCGAAAATCCATAACCCATGGTAATGGAAAACGCCGTCCCGGTTGTTGCGTTCACCGGCCCGGCTTTGTTACCTTCGACAGCATCTACCGGCCACAGGAGAATCGCCATGCCCGCAGCCCTCGACCTGGATCACCTGGTCCAGCCCGATCGCGTCCACCGCACCGTCTACACCGACCAGGCCATCTTCGATCTGGAGATGGAGCACATCTTTGAATCGGCCTGGGTCTACTGCGGCCACGAGTCACAGGTCAAAGAGGTCGGCCAGTACCAGACGGTGCAAATCGGCCGCCAGCCCATGGTCATGGTGCGCGCCAAAGACCGGCAAATTCATGTGCTCTACAACCGCTGCCCGCACCGGGGCGTGCAGGTCTGCGGCAGCCACAGCGGCAACACCGGCAGCAGCTTTGTTTGCCCGTACCACGCCTGGAGCTTTCACCTCGATGGCAAGGTGCGCGCCATCCCTCTGATGAAGGGCTACGAAGGCACGCGCCTGAGCACCGACGATCCCGACTGCAATATGGCACGCGCCGCGCGGGTCGAAAGCTACCGCGGCTTTGTGTTTGCCAGCCTGAGCCCCAACGGGCCGTCTCTGGTCGACTTTCTCGGCGATGCCAAGGTGGCGTTTGACGACATGTGCGACCGCTCGCCCGAAGGCGAGGTCGAGGTGGTGCCGGTGTGCCACCGGGTGGTGCAGCAGTCGAACTGGAAATTCTTCATGGAAAACCAGCTCGACGCCCTGCACCCTTCGGTGACCCACCAGTCCACCGGGGTGTCGGCTCGGCGCGTGGAAAAACAGCTCAAAGAAAAAGAGGGCAGCGCGCCTCTGCACTTTCATTACCTGTCGACCTTTGCCTCGAGCTTTGACCAGTGGGACTCGGTGCAGACGGTGAATTTTCCCAATGGCCACGGCATCCTCAAGGCCTATATGGGCCTGCGCCCCACCGACCCAGACACGCAGGAGTACGAGGCGCTGATGCGCAAGGCCTACGGGCCCGACAAGACCGAGGAGTTCCTCTCGCGCAGCATCCACCATGTGCTGATCTACCCCTATCTGTCGGTGCAGTCGCCGCTGCAGCAGCTGCGCTGCCTGCGCCCGCTCGGGCCAGACAAGACGCTCTCGGAGATCTGGCACTTCAGGCTCAAGGGCGCGCCCGAGGCCATCTACCGCCGATCGATGTGGTACTTCAATTTGGTCAACTCACCGGCGACCATGATCAATGCCGACGACTTGGAAAACTGGACCCGTGGTCAGAATGGTCTGCAAGCCAAAGGCAATGACTGGGTGAGCTTTCACCGCAACATGGGCGGCGACACCGAAAAAGACGGCGTGCTGTATTCGAACAATGGCACCTCCGAAGTGGTGATGCGCAACCAGTTCAAGGCCTGGCGCAACTACATGAGCCGCGCCCAAACCCCCGCCACGGCCTAACAAGGAGCGCGCCATGTCACAACCTGAAGTCAAACAAGCCCTGGGCAGCGGTGTCGTCATTGAAGCGGTGCAGTCGCTCACCGGCGCCGAATCGATCGCACCCGACCACATGGGCCGCAGCCGCCAAAGCGCGGTCGGCTACGTGCCCAACAGCGTCGACATCGACGCGGGCCTGCTGCGCCAGGTCGAGCTGCTGCTCACGCGCCAGGCTGTCTTGCTCGACGCACGGCGCTGGTCGGACTGGATGGAGACCTTCACCGAAGACGGCCTCTACTGGATGCCCGCCGCGCCCGAGCAGACCGACTGGGCCTCGCAGCCCTCGATCTTTGCTGAAGACCGCCTGCTGATGGAGGTGCGCGCCAATCGCCTGCTGCACCCCAACGCCTGGTCGCAGGCCGCGCAGTGGGCCACGCACCACTTGCTCGGTACGGTCATCGTCGAGCAGGCCAGTGCCGATGCGCTGTCGACCTACACGCCTTGGCAGATGATGGAGGTGCGACGCGACAAGGTCCGTCACTTTGGCGGCAGTTACCGCCACCATTTGGTCAAGCAAGCCGATGGCCAGTGGAAGATCCGGTTGCAGCGGGTCGATATGTTCAACGCCCAAGCCAGTTACGATTACGTGATCCAGGCTTGGGTTTGAATCATTCATGTGGAAACCTCCCGAACGCATCAAGTTTTTTCCTTCACATGGGCTGATCCCCGACCGCGCCCAGGCGCAAGCGGCGCGCCTGTTCAGCCCGATTCAGCTCGGGCCGCTTGAGCTGCGCCACCGCACCTGGGTGCCGGCCATGGTGCCCTGGCGCTCCAACGAAGACGGCGAGGTGACCGAAGAGGTGATTGAGTGGTACGCGCGTTTTGCGCAGGGCCAGCCCGGGGCCATCGTGATCGAGGCCACCGGCATCCGCGATGTGCCCAGCGGCCCGCTGCTGCGCATCGGGGACGACCGCTATATCGAGGGTCTGCGCCGCCTGACCCGCGCCGTGCAGCAGGCCAGCGGCGGCCACACGCGGCTGCTGATCCAGCTCATCGATTTCCTGCGCATCCGCAGGCGCCCCGAGCCCGAGGTGTTTTTCCAGCGTCACCTGCATCTGACCGACGCCCTGCTCGAGCGCGCAGGCCTCACCGGGCGCACGCCCGATGAAGCCCGCCAGGCTTTGTTGGAACTCGGGCCCAAGGGCTGGCAGACGGTGCTCGATCCCCGCGACTGGCAAAGCCTGCAGTACGGCGCGCGCGAACACGTCAACGATGTGCACCTGCCCCATATCGCGCAACTGCCGCAAGAGCTGCCGGGGCTGTTTGCGCAGGCCGCGCAAAGGGCTCAGGCCGCCGGCTTTGACGGCGTGGAATTGCACTACGCGCACGCCTACACCATGGCCTCTTTCTTGTCGGCCACCAACCAGCGCGCCGACGGCTACGGCGGCTCACGCGAGCAGCGGGTGCGCCTGCCGCTGGAGGTCTACGCGGCCGTGCGCAACGCCGTCGGCTCAGGCTACGCCGTGGGCTGCCGCTTCCTGGCCGAAGAATGCATTGAAGGCGGCAGCACGCTGGCCGACAGCAGCTGGTACGGCCTGCAGTTCGCGCGGGCCGGCATGGACTTCCTGTCGACCAGTCGCGGCGGCAAGTTTGACGACGCCAAGCAGCCGGGCATCGGCCAGGCGGCCTATCCCTACACCGGTCGCAGCGGTTATGAATGCATGCCGCAGTACCTGTCGGACGCGCAAGGCCCTTTTGGCCGCAACCGCAAGGCCACTGCCGCGATTCGGCACGCCATCGGGCAAGCGGGCTTGAGTACGCCCGTCGTGGGCACCGGCGGTGTGCACAACTTCGAGATGGCCGAGGCCATGCTGGCTGCCGGCGAATGCGACGTGGTGGGCACCGCGCGTCAAAGCCTGGCCGATCCGGACTGGGCGCTCAAGACCTGGCTGGGCCGCGGGCAAGAGGTGCGACTGTGCGAATACACCAACTACTGCGAAGGGCTGGACCAAAAGCACAAGCAGGTGACCTGCCAGCTCTGGGACCGCGAGGCGCTGGACGAGCCCGGCGTGCGAATGTCGCATGACGGCAAGCGCCGCCTGGTGGCGCCGCTGTGGCAGACCGCCGGCGCAAAGTCTGGCGCACCGAGCGCTTGAACGGCCCTGCCATGACCGAGCTGCGCCCCAGCGGCCACCAAGACCCCTTTGGCCGCGAAAGCTTGCCTCCCCTGGCCCAATGGCCCGACCTGCTGGCGCCGCCGCACGGCCTGAGCTACCCCGATCGGCTCAACGCCGCCGACGCCCTGCTCGATGCCCATGTGCGCGCAGGAGGCGGCCAGCGCCTTGCGCTGCGCGGGGCCGGCATCTGCTGGACCTACGAGCAATTGCGCGACCAAGTCGATCGCATCGCGCACGTGATTGCCCACCAGTGGCAGCTGCCCACCGGCAGCCGCGTGCTGCTGCGCGGAGCCAACCACCCCATGCTGGCCGCCTGCTGGCTGGCGGTGATCAAAGCCGGCTGCATCGCGGTGACCACCATGCCGCTGCTGCGCGAGCGCGAGCTCGGCGTGATCGCAGACAAAGCCCGTATCAACGCCGCCTTGTGCGATGCCTCGCTGCTGCCCGCCTGGCAGGCCGTGGCGCAAGAGCGAAGTCAGCGCGGCCTGCCCTGCCCGACCCTGGGCTACGGCAATGACGACCCAGCAGGCCTGGAAGCGGCCATGGCCCGGCACGACGCGCCCTTTGCCGCTGCCGATACCGCCCAGGACGATGTGGCGCTGATCGCCTTTACCTCGGGCACCACGGGCGTGCCCAAGGGCACGATGCACTTTCACCGGGACCTGCTGCTCATCGCCGATGTGCTCAGCGCGCACCTGCTTGACCCTGGCCCTGATGATGTCTTCATCGGCACCCCTCCGCTGGCCTTCACCTTCGGGCTGGGCGGCTTGCTCGTGTTTGCGCTGCGCGTGGGCGCCTCGGCCGTGCTCGAGCCCCAGTGGAGCCCCGAAACGCTGTTGCAAGGCCTGGCCGACTACGGCGCGAGCATCTGCTTTACCGCTCCGACCTTCTACCGCAAGATGGCGCCGCTGGCGCCAGCCCACGACCTGCGCCGGCTGCGCCACGCCGTCTCGTCTGGCGAGATGCTGCCAGCCGACACACGCGCACAGTGGCTGGCGGCCACCGGTCTGGAACTGACCGAATGCCTGGGCTCGACCGAAATGCTGCACGCCTTCATTGGTTGCAAGCCCGGCCAGGTGCGAGCGGGCTCGACGGGCCAAGTGGTGCCCGGCTACGAGGCCTGCATTCTTGACGACACGGGCCAGCGCCTGCCAGCCGGCCAAATCGGCCGCCTGGCCGTGCGCGGGCCGACCGGTTGCCGCTACCTCAGCGACGACCGGCAGACCCGCTACGTGCAGCGCGGCTGGAACCTCACTGGCGATGCCTACCGCATGGATGAAGACGGCTACTTCTGGTACCAGTCGCGCACCGACGACATGATCATCAGCGCCGGCTACAACATCGCCGGCCCCGAGGTCGAAGACGTCTTGCTCACCCACCCGGCCGTGGCCGAATGCGGCGTGGTCGGCGCGCCCGATGCCGAACGCGGTCAGGTGGTCATGGCCTTCGTCGTCCTGCGCGCGACGCAGCAGCCCAGCGAACAGCTGGCAGCCGAGCTGCAACAGTGGGTCAAACAAAATCTGGCCCCTTACAAATACCCGCGGCGGGTGCGCTTTGTGGACGCCTTGCCCCGAACCGAAAACGCCAAGCTGCAGCGCTTCGTACTCAGGCAGTGGGCGCAGGAGCACGCGGCATCCTGAGCAGGCGCGCAATGGCGCCGCCACTTCGTCATTGCGAGGCGCCGCCTTTGGCCGCGAGGAGCAAAACGACGTGGCGGACCGTGGCAATCCATGCCTTCGTGCGACCGCTGCCAGTTCACGGAAATCCCCTCGCGATGGGGGCACCAGGCCGCATCGGCCGCCGATGCGCAAAGCGCTGCCTTCTTGCAAGGCTGTGTACGCGACTTTTTGTGGTCGGCCTAGGCCTCACAAATCAAAAAACACCGTCTCGCGGCCTTTGACGCTGTCCTGCATGTAAATGTCAAAGCGGTACTCGATGCCCCCAGGCTTTGAGCTGCGCTTGGCGACCAAGGTGGCGCGGCGCTCGGCCGGCACACTGGCCAGCACCTCGTCGCGGGCGTTGGCGGCGGCCTCGTCGTCAAAGTAGATGCGCGTGAAGGCGTGCAGCAGCAGGCCGCGCGCGCTCACGCACACATTGATGAAGGGCGCCTGCCCCGCAGCGGACGCACCGGGCTTGACCGTGAAGAACTCGTAGTGGTGCCCCTCAAGCGTGCCGGTGCCGCAGCGGCCAAAGCCGGTAAAGCCCTGGGCCTGCACCTGAGCGGGCGTCTGCAGCAACTGGCCCTGGGCATTGCACTGCTGGATTTCAATGAGCGCATCGTTGATCGTGTTGCCGGCGCCGTCGAACACCTGGCCGGTGATGCGGATGTGCTCACCCTGCGCGTGGTGCTGCGCCAGCACCGGCGTGAACAGGCTCTTGAAGAAAGAGTAGCCATACTGGGTGGGCGCCAAGCCGTACGCGAAGTAGGGGCCAACGGTTTGCGAGGGGGTCTGATAAAGCCGGGTCATGGGGGCGCCTTATTCAAAACGCGAGGCCTTGGGGCCGCGCAGAACAATGTCGAACACATAGCCCAGGGCGTACTCGGGCTGGGTCACGTCCAGGCTGAATTGGGAGACCAGGCTGCCGCGCAGGTGCTCGGGCATGCTCATGTACATCGGGTCCAGTTCAAGCAGTGGGTCGCCCGGGAAATACATCTGCGTGACCAGACGGCTGGCAAAGTAGTCGCCAAACAGCGAGAAGTGGATGTGATTGGGGCGCCAGGCATTGTGGTGGTTGCCCCAGGGGTAGGCGCCCGGCTTGATGGTCTTGAAGGTGTAGCGGCCCTGCTCGTCGGTCATGCAGCGGCCCGCGCCCAGAAAGTTGGGGTCGAGCGGCGCATCGTGCTGATCGACCTTGTGCACATAGCGCCCGGTGGCATTGGCCTGCCAGACCTCGACCAGGGTGTTGCGCACCGGCCGGCCGTCCTCGTCGAGCACACGGCCGGTGACGATGATGCGCTCGCCCAAGGGCTCCCCGTTGACCCGGGCGTTCATGGTCAGGTCGTTGTCGTACTTGTCCATCTGGGCAAACGCATAGACCGGCGCATTGCGGTTGGCCAGCGTGTGCTTCATGGGGATCAGCGCCTGCTTGGGCCCACGCAGCTGCGTGGACTTGTACATCGGGAACACATAGCTCGGCTGCGTGCTCCAGTCGCGCGGGGCCACCACGGCGGGTGCGGTGTCTGCTTTCATGTCATGGCCTTCAATGGGAGGTGATGGGATCGGCTTAAGCCGCTGCGAGTGCCACTTTAACCCCCCAATTAAGTTATGTATATTGAATTTTTAAGCGCTTATTCATAACCTAAAGTTAATTAAAATCCAGCCATGATCGACGAGCGGATCAAGTTTCGACACCTGCAGTGCGTGCTCGCCGTGGCGCGCTTGGGCAGCTTGCAACGGGCAGCTGAAACCCTGGCCATCAGCCAGCCGGCGGTATCGAAGACGCTCAAGGAACTCGAGGCCCTGCTCGGCGTGCGCCTGCTCGAGCGTGGCCGCAAAGGGGCAGAGCTGACTACCGCGGGCGCCGCCTTTGCCCGCCATGCGCAAGCCAGCGTGGGCGCACTGCGCCAGGCGGTGGCCAGCGTGGCACCCGGCCCCGGGCGCAGCGGTCCGGTGCGTCTGGGCGCCCTGCCCACGGTGGCGCCTGCGCTCATTGCACAGTTGATGCACCAGCTCGACCGGCAGGCCCAGGGCAGCGGCAGCCCACCGACCAACTTGCGCGTGCACGGCGGCACCAACCCCGAGTTGCTGGGCCTGTTGCGCCAGGGCGAGCTCGACCTGGTGGTGGGCCGCTTTGCCGAGCCGAGCCTGATGCTGGGCCTGAGCTTCGAGCACCTTTACACCGACCCGCTGGTGCTGGCGGTGCGGCCCGGTCATCGCCTGCTCGGGCGCAGCCAAGCCGAGCTCATGGCGCGCCTGCTGGAGCACCGCCTCATCCTGCCCTTGCCAGATACCGCCATCCGCCACGCCGCAGACAACTTTTTAAGCCAGCGAGGTCTGGGCCGACCCGCCCGTTTGCTCGAGACCCTGTCGGTCTCGCTGGCCCGTCAGCACACCCTGGCCAGCGATGCGGTCTGGTTCACGCCCCAAGGCACGGTGCAGAACGATCTGCAGTCAGGCCAGCTTGACAGGCTGAGCGTCGACACCAAAGGCACCGAAGAAATGGTCGGCCTGATCCTGCGCGCCGATCAGCGGCCCGGCCCTGCCCAGCAGCAGGTGATCGACGCGCTGCACGAGCTGAACAGTCCATCGCCGCGAGGGCGCGGCTCCTACAGAAAACGAAGCTTGGCCTGAACGCACCTTCTAGGAGCGCCGCCCTCGGCGCGATGCAGCCTTTAATCGGCCACCGCGCCTGATCCAAAGCCCCATCGCCGCGAGGGCGCGGCTCCTACAAGGAAACGCCTGGCGCAGCAAGCCTCAATTCGCCGGCACTGCAAAGCGCTCGCGCAAATCGGCCAGCCCCAATTGCCCAAGCAAGGCCTGCAAGCGCTCGGCGGCTGCGCGTGCTTTGCCGGGCTGAGCCTGGGCAGGCCGGCTGGCCAAAATCAGCTCGTTCTTGAGCGAATGCTCCCAGCCCACCAACTCCGTGACGGTGACCTCATAACCGTGGGCCTGCAGCCGCAGGCAACGCAGCACATTGGTGATCTGGCTGCCAAACTCACGCGTGTGCAAGGGATGGCGCCACAACTCGGCCAAGGGCGTGCGGGCAATGGCCAGCGCCTTGGACTGGCGCAGCACGCCGGCCACCTCGGCCTGACAGCACGGCACCAGCACCATGTGCCGGGCCTGATGCGCCAAACCAAAGGCCAGGGCATCGTCGGTGGCGGTGTTGCAGGCATGCAAGGCGGTGACGATGTCCACCTCGGCGGGGATCTGCGCTGCACCCTGCGCCTGCTGCACCGACGCATTCAGAAAGTCCATGCGCTCAAAACCCAGTCGCTGAGCCAATTGCTGCGAACGGGCCACCAGCTCGCTGCGCGTCTCCACCCCGATCACCCGCCCACCATGGGACTGCCCCGCGCGCGCCACGTTGTAATAAAGGTCGTAGAGGATGAAGCCCAAGTACGACTTGCCTGCGCCATGGTCAATCAGCACCGGCGCGGGCTTGCGCTGGTGCACCTCGTCGAGCAGGGGCTCGATGAATTGGTACAGGTGGTAGACCTGCTTGAGCTTGCGCCGCGTGTCCTGATTAAGCCGGCCCTCGCGCGTCAGGATGTGCAGCTCTTTGAGCAATTCAAGCGACTGGCCCGCTCGCAGCTCTTCGATCACCTGCGGCGGCGCCTGGGATGTTGCGGACGATTTCGAGGAAGACTTGGGCATGGCCGCGCCAGTGTACGGTGGGCTGCACGGCACCGAATCAGCCCCCGGGGCAGCCCGAGGCTCAATCGAGGCTCAACCGAGGCTCAATCGAGGCTCGATGGACGCCTTGATGCCACCGAGCGCAATGGAGTGGCTCTATTGGCTCTGCGCACGCCGACGCCATCCTTGCAGTAGCATCCAGTCGCCTTGCGGGTGACGCGCGCCGCCTGTGCCAAGTCACCCAAGTCACCCAAGTCGCGCAAGTCACCCAAGTCTCCCAAGTCACCACCCTCCATGTCCACTGCCTTGTTGCCCGCGAGCTGGGCCGATGCCCTGCCGCCTTCGCGCAGCGCCGCCCTGGCAAGGGTGGGCCGCGTGCGGCCTGCGGCTTATGCCAAAACGCGCAACCACCTTGAAGGCGCAGTCACGGGCCTGTCACCCTACCTCACGCACGGGCTGCTGACCCTGCCCGAGGTGCTGGCCGAGCTGCTCGAGCGGGAGAGCCTGGCAGTGGAGCACAAGCTGGTCTTCGAGCTGGGCTGGCGTGAGTTTTTTCGCCATGTCTGGGCGCATGCGGGCGAGGACATCTTGGCATCGATCCACCCCGGCCCGCTGCCCGATGCCGCCTATGCGCCCGAGCTGCCGCCCGACATCCGGCAGGCCTGCACCGGCGTGCCCGTCATCGACCAGGCCGTGCGCACGCTTTACGCCACCGGCACGCTGCACAACCACGCCCGCATGTGGCTGGCCAGCTATGTGGTGCATGTGCGGCGCATTCACTGGCGCGCGGGTGCCGACTGGCTGGTGGCGCATCTGCTCGACGGCGATCTGGCCAGCAACCACCTGAGCTGGCAATGGGTGGCGGGCACCGGCAGCCACAAGCCCTATTTGTTCAACGC
>JAIXWZ010000057.1 GCA_027491035.1 Comamonadaceae bacterium
AACTCAACACCTCGGTTCCAGCCATGGCCCAATTCACCCAAATCCTGCTCTACACCGACACCGACGGCCGCGCCCGCTTTGGCGAGCGGGTCATCGACCTGCCCGAGGGCACGCCCGCCTCGCGACTGTCCAGCGTGATGCCCTCGGCGGGTTTTCAGCTGCGCCACAGCCCGGTGGGTTTTCGCAGCCAGTTTCACTGCACGGTAACGCCGCAGTGGGTGTTCATCTTGAGCGGCCAAATGGAGATCGGCTTGCAAGGCGGCATCAGCCGTGTGTTCAAGCCGGGCGATCATTTCCATTCGGCCGACGTGCTGCCGGCCGGTGCCACCTTCGACCCCACGGTGCACGGACACTGGAGCCGGCAGGTGGGCGACGAGCCGCTGGTGACCTTGTTCGTCAAGGACCTCTGAGCGCGTGTGTCTTCGGGCGGCTCGCAGAGCCGCCTCAGTCGACCTTGGCGCCCGAGGCCTTGACCACGCCTTCGTACTTGGCCAGCTCCTGCCTCATGAAGGCGCCAAACTGCTCGGGCGTGTTGGCCACGGGCTCGGCCATCAGGGCCGCAAAGCGGGCCTTGACCTCGGGCTGCTGCAGCGCCCCGGCAAAGGCTTGATGCAGCCGCCCTGTGAGCTCGCGAGAAAGGCCTGCCGGGCCGACCAGGCCCCACCAGGTGTCGACCTCGAAGCCCTTGAGGGTTTCGGCCATAGCGGGCACCTCGGGCATGAGCGCGCTGCGTGCGGCCGTGGTCACCGCCAGCGGCTTGAGCTTGCCAGCCCGGATGTTGGCTGCGGCGGTGGCCAGGTTGTCGAAGTTGAAATCGACCTGTCCGCTGAGCAGGGCCAGCTGGGCCGGGTTGCCGCCGTTGTAGGGCACATGCACTGCATCGATGGCCGCTTCCTTTTTGAACATTTCGCCTGCCAGATGGCCGGCACTGCCGTTGCCGCCGCTGCCATAGTTGATCCGGCCTGGGTTGCCTTTGGCGTGGGCGATCAGATCGGCCAGGCTTTGAATCTTGAGCTTTTGCGCCGCCTCGGCATTCATCACCAGCACATTGGGCACGCGCAGCATCTGCGTGATCGGCGTGAAGTCGGTGGCCGCGTTGTAGGGCATCTTGGTGTAGAGCCAGGGGTTGATGGCGTGGGTGGCCACTGCTGCAATGCCGATGGTCAGGCCGTCGGGCGCCGCCTTGGCCACCAGATCGGCGCCGATGTTGCCGCCGCCACCGGGCCGGTTTTCGACGATGACGGTGCCCAGGCTGGACTGCACGCGCTCGGCCAGCAGACGGGCGGTCACGTCGATCGGCCCGCCCGCGGCGTAGGGCACGATGATGCGCAGGGGCTTGCCCTGGGCCCAGGCTGGCGCCAGCGGCGCGGCCAGGGCGGCGGCCAGCAGGTGACGGCGGGTGAGGCTGGGGTGCGATGTCATGTTCGGTCTCCTTGGGTGCTTGGGCTCAGGGTTAGGCTTGGGCCTTGTCGGCCTCGCTGGTAAATGAATCTGCAAAGAATTCTTCAGGCGGCAGACCGGCCCGGGCGCTGTAGTCGGTGCGGGCCGACTCGACCACGATGGGCGCGCCGCAGGCGTAGACCTGATGGCCCGACAGATCGGGCAGATCTTGCAGCACGGCCTGGTGCACGAAGCCGGTGCGGCCTTGCCATTGGTCTTCGGGCAGGGCATCGGAGACCACCGGCACATAGCGCAGATGGGGCATCTGGCGGCACTGCGCCTCGATCCAGTCATTGAGGTACAGATCGGCTGGCCTGCGGGCGCCCCAGTAGAGCACGGCCGGCCGAGCGATGTTCTTGAACTGCATGTGCTCGATCAGGGCCTTGATGGGTGCAAAGCCCGTGCCCGAGGCCAGCAGGACGATGGGCTTGTTGCTGGTCTCGCGCAGGTAAAAGCTGCCAAACGGCCCCTCGATGCGCACGATGTCTTTTTCTTTGAGCGTGGAAAACACCTGGTCGGTGAACTTGCCGCCGGGCATGTGGCGCAGGTGCAACTCGACCCCGGGACTGGCGGCCTGGGTGTGCGGCGCATTGGCCATGGAATAGCTGCGCCGCGCGCCATCGCGCAAGATGAACTCCACATACTGGCCGGCGTGGTAGCGAAACACCTCATTGGCCGGCAGTTGCAGCGTCATGCGCATCACGTCGTGGGTGAGCCGGTTCAGGCTGCTGATGCGCGCGGGCATCTTGCGCACCGGCAGCGCACCCTCTTCGGTGACCTGGCGCGATTCGATCACCAAGTCGCTTTGCGGCACCGCGCAGCAAGCGAGCATCAGGCCGGCTTCTTCTTCCTGCGCCGACAGGGCCTTGGACTGGTGCGGGCCGTGGACCACCGTGCCCTGGAGCTTCTTGCACTTGCACGAGCCGCAGGCGCCGTCTTTGCAGCCATAGGGCAGGCCGATGGATTGGCGGATGGCTGCAGCCAACACCGCTTCGCCGGGCTGTGCGCTGAATGTGCGGCCGCTGGGTTCGACCTTCACGCTGAAACTCATAGGGGGTATCCTTGTGCTGTTGTCGTCATGTCAGAGCCGACTTTAAAAACCGGCCCAAACCCGGATTTTGCCCTTGATCAGCGCCTCTTTCGTCAATTTGCATGCGGCCCGGCCCGGAGCGCTGCCTTCGCGTTTTCGCCGTCAGCGCCTGCTGATTGTCGGCTGTGGCGACGTGGGCCTGCGGGTGGCGCGCGAGCTGCCGCCGCGGGTGCGCGTGCTGGCCCTGACCTCATCGCCCGAGCGCGTGGACGGGCTGCGCCAGCGGGGCATCACCCCCCTGGTGGGCAATTTGGACCAGCCCGGTGACCTGCGGCGCCTGGCGGCGTTGGGCAACCGGGTGCTGCACCTGGCCCCGCCGCCGCAGGATGCAGCCGTCGACCCCCGGCGCGATCCGCGCACCCGCGCCCTGCTGCGCGCCCTGGCCTTGCGAGGCGCCCCGCAGGCGCTGGTGTACGGCTCCACCAGCGGCGTGTATGGCGACTGCGGCGGCGCTTGGGTGCAAGAGACGCGCGCGGTGGCGGCGCACACGGCGCGTGCGCAGCGTCGGGTCGATGCCGAGCAGCAGGTGCGCTTTTATGGCCGTCATGCGGGCGTTGCGGCGCACATCTTGCGCATTCCTGGTATTTATGCCTCCGATCGCGAAGGCGGCACCCCGCGCGGGCGCCTGCTCAAGGGCACGCCGGTGCTGCGCAGCCAGGACGATGTCTACACCAACCACGTGCATGCCGACGACCTGGCCCGTGCCTGTATTGCCGCCCTCTGGCGCGGGCGGGCCCAGCGCATCACCCACGCCTGCGACGACACCGAGCTCAAGATGGGGGACTACTTCGATCTGGCCGCCGACCTGTACGGCCTGCCCCGGCCGCCGCGCATCGACCGCGCAAGCGCCGAAGTGCAATTGCCGCCGATGATGCTGAGCTTTATGAGCGAGTCGCGCCGGCTGGACAACCAGCGCCTGAAGCAGGAGTTGCGGCTGCGCCTGCGCTACCCCAGCGTGGCCGAAGGCTTGCGCGGCGCTTGATGGACGCGCTCAGATACCCGTGGCCTTGCGCAAATTGGCCATGCGGTTTTGCGGCTGTACCACCACGGTGTTGACCTCGGCGCCTTGCAGCACGGTCAGGCGCACCGGCTCTTGCGGACTGGCCCGGTCCCACAGCTTTTTGTAGAAGGCCTCCAACGAGCTGACCTTGTTGCCATCGACGGCCAGCACCACATCGCCCCCCTTGAGGCCGGCCTGCTGCGCCGGGCTGTCGTCACTGACGCGCAGCACCTGCACCCGCCCGCTGGCGTCTGACGAGGTCAGGCCCAGCCAGGGCCGCATGCTCAGCCGGCTAGTGCCCGATTGCTCCATTTCAGTCAGGATGGGCTTGAGCAGGTCGACCGGCACAAACATATTGCCCGGCAGCCGCCGGTTCTGGCCCATCGCGTCCATTACCAAAAGCGAGCCGATGCCCAGCAGCTCGCCCTTTTGGTTGAACAGCGCCGCGCCGCTGTGGTTGCCGTTGCCCGCCATCACCGGTGGGCTGGTGAATAAGGCGCTGTCGATGTGGTACTCCCAACTGCCCGAAAAGGCGCGCTTGCTCACCAGGCGGGTCATGCTCACGTCGGCCTCGATGTTGTTGTCGGTCGAGCCGATGGCCGCCATCAGGGCCTCACCCGCCTGCACGCTGTCTTGGCTGCCCAGCTCGACCGGCGCCACATCGCGCAAGGGCAGCAGCGGCCGGATCAGGCCAAAGCCGGTGGCCAGGTCGTAGCCCACGGCCACCGCCGGCAGGGTCTTGTTGTCTTGCGTCACGATGCGGATGTCCTGCGCCTCGAGCATCAGGTAGCCGATGGTCAGGATCAACCCTTCCTTGTTGATCAGCACCCCGGAGCCCGCACGCTCCTTGCCCAGTGTGGCGATCGACCGCGCATCGTCTGCCGCCGTCACCCGCACGCCCACCACGGCCGCACTGGCCCGGCTGAGCGCATCGATCACGGCCGTCTGATCGCTCGGGCTGGGCGCTGTTTGCGCGTGCGCCCGCACCAGGCTTAAGCCGACCATCACGCTCAGGCTGATCAGCCAGCGGCGACGGGCACTCGCGGAAAGGAAGGCGGTCATGTTTTTCTCCAGGGCAGGTGCTAGCAGAGCAGCCGGCTGCGCGGTTTCGGCCAAGCCCAGAGGATGCGCCCGAATCCCAAACCGTGCAAGCACAGCCGCCAATGTCCTCGGCTTGAATTCGACCATCTGCCGCCGAGTGGGGCAGGGGCGCTCATCTTGGGTCGCTGGCTGAGTTGTTGGTGGGCTGATACAGGGGCGGTGGGAAACAGGTGTGTGTCGCCTGGGGCTGATTTCCTGTCTGTGCCCGGAGCATTGGGCGAGGCATCCCTTGCTGGCTTTCCCCGTAAGAAAACTTCACATTGCGCAGGCAATGATTTCTTTTTTTATATCTATAGTGGGGTTATCGGGTCGAAATCGCTGACTTGAGCCGGCGTGTGGCCAGAGGCCAAAGTTGGTGCGGCGTCTTTCTCGGGTTTGTTGCACGTCCCCATTCATACAACGATCAAGGGCGAATCGTTGATGTTCAAGGACTTTCTACGCCGGCCATGTTGGCCAGCAGTTGGCTGGTACGTCCGGTGATTTGTCCGGCACATCAAGGTTAGGCCCCTTATCACTGTCCCCCGCATGAGCCGCCGCAAGACGCCAGTATCGAAAGCAATGCCAAAGAGCTTCGCCAAGGAGCGGTACCGGACCGCATGCGCGGAACCATTCTTGTGGCTCGTGAAAGCTAGAGAAATGCGACGCGCCGCTGACCTTGTATGGACTCAGTTCATGACCGAACTTATGTCTTTCACAAGCGGTGAGGAAGACACCGAAGAACCATTCACTGGAAGCGTGGCAATGATGCTCTATGGTTTCTGCATCGAAAACCTGCTTAAAGCTGGACTGGTGGCCAGCGGTGCCGCTGTCCTCCCAAATGGTAACTTCGGACTAGATTCGCACGCGCTTGAGGATCTCGCAGATGAGCTTACCGTAAGTCTGAGCGAAGAAGAAAGAGAACTCATGGAACGCCTTGAGCACTTCATTTCTTGGGCTGGCCGCTATCCCATACCTTTGTATGCCGATGCGCTCTATCCCCGCGATCTGCTGGACGGAAGCAAGGGCGTCATTTATGGGCTTTCTTGCATGGATCAGGAACGGGTTCACGCATTGATACTCCGCGTTCAGGCCTTATTGCCTACCGAGGAGGAAGCGCTTGAGGCAAGCATGCGCAGCAGGCCCTAGCCCCCCGTCCAACCGAGCCCGTGGCGACAAGCGCGGCACGGCGGGGTGGGGAGGTCCTCTAATTCTTATAAGCTACAAAGGCCTGTTCGTGATGTTCTTCGTTTCAATGTAGCTCCCGGGCTACAATCAACCTGTGCGAGTCGAGAAGACCAACGCGTACCGCGATTGGATCGACGGCTTGAAGGACCCTGCCGGACGAGCCCGCGTGCTGATGCGTGTGGACCGCCTGATCCACGGAAACCCTGGCGTGCATCGCAATCTGACTGAGGGCGTGTCGGACTCGAAGTCGATGTCGGTCCCGGCTACAGGGTGTACTACTCGCAGCGTGGAGACAGACTTTTGCTGCTGATCGCAGGCGGGGGCAAGTCGACACAGTCCAAGGACATCGCAAGGGCACTGGAGCTCAACCGGAGTTCTGAGGAGTCGCCGTGATGAGCAAGATGGCCACAGGGAAATTGATGACGACGAAGTTAACGAAGACCAAGGCTTCGGCTTACGACGTGTCGGAGCATCTGCGCACGCCGGAAGAAATGGCGGCCTACCTGAACGCCTGGCTCGAAGAGGCGCCCGAAGACGCGGCCGGTATTGCCCGTGCCTTGGGCGATATTGCTCGAGCCAAAGGAATGTCTCAGGTGGCCAAGGACGCGGGGCTCAGCCGAGAGAGTCTCTACCGCGCGCTCAGCGCCGAGGGAAATCCTAGCTTTGCTACCGTGCTCAAGGTGGCCAAAGCACTTGGCGTTAGGCTTCATGTGCTGGCCGTGCCCGGTGGCGCCTGAGCCCTCGCACTGACACCGCGCTAGCGTCGCGGGCGTAAAATTGGGTTCCCCGTTCATGGAGTGCCCCATGCCAGATCTCGTTGCCGATCTGTCCGCCCAAGCGCAGGCGCTTTCGCCCGAGGACCGCGCTCGCCTGGCCGAAGAACTGCTTGCGAGTCTCGATCCGCATCATGGTGAAGTCGAGTCGGTGTGGGATGAAGAGCTCCGTCGCCGCATCGACGATCTCGAACGCGGCACTGTGCCACTCGTGCCTGCTGAGGAAGCCTTCGCACAGGTCCGTCGATCACTAGGACGGTGAAGACACCTGCCTTTCACCCAGAAGCGCTCGCCGAACTTCAAGAACAGGCTATCTTCTATGAAGAACGCAGCGCCGGCCTAGGCGAGCGGTTCACGGCTCAAGTTGAGGCCGCTCTCGCACTAGCAGAGTCGATGCCGGGCATTGGCACTCCCTACAAGTACGGAACCCGCAGAGTCTTTCCAAAGGACTTTCCGTACTCGATCGTTTACCGCGAGACCGCGAACTCACTGGTCGTCCTCGCCGTGGCGCCCTTCCGACGCAAGCCAGCCTACTGGAGGAACAGGAAGGAATAGGAAGTGACGGCTCAGCTTACGCTGAGCTCCATAGAACCACGTCTGCCACAGCTGGGGCAGGCAATCGGGCGGCGATGGGTGATGTGCGCCCGCACGGCGAAGCCTGTTTTTGGGGGGGAAACAAAAAAGCCGCACCGTATTGAACGTGTGCGGCCTTTTGCGTGGTGCCCGGGGCCGGAATCGAACCGGCACGCCTTGCGGCGGGGGATTTTGAGTCCCCTGCGTCTACCAATTTCACCACCCGGGCGGGGAAGGGTCGCAAATTATGGCACAGTGCTGTCCATGCAATTTCAGACGATAGAAGACGCGGTGGGCAAGACGCCGCTGGTGGCGCTGCAGCGCATCGGTGCGCAAGACAACGCGGCCCGGGGCAATGTGATCCTGGGCAAGCTCGAGGGCAACAACCCGGCCGGCTCGGTCAAGGACCGTCCGGCCTTGTCCATGATCCGACGTGCCGAGGAGCGCGGCGACATCAAGCCGGGCGACACCTTGGTGGAGGCCACGTCGGGCAACACCGGCATTGCGCTGGCGATGGCGGCGGCGATCAAGGGCTACCGCATGGTGCTGATCATGCCGGAGGACCTGTCCATCGAGCGGGCCCAGACCATGAAGGCCTTCGGCGCCGAACTGATCCTCACGCCCAAGTCGGGCGGCATGGAGAACGCGCGCGATCTGGCCGAGAAGATGCAGGCCGAGGGCCGCGGGCGCATGCTCGATCAGTTTGCCAACGCTGACAACCCGCGCATCCACTACGAGACCACCGGCCCCGAGATCTGGAACGACACCCAGGGCCGGGTGACGCACTTTGTGAGCGCCATGGGCACCACCGGGACCATCACCGGGGTGTCGCGCTACCTCAAGGAAAAGAACCCGGCCATCCGCATTGTTGGCGCGCAGCCCAGCGAAGGCTCGCGCATTCCGGGCATCCGCAAGTGGCCGCAGGCCTACCTGCCCAAGATCTACGACCCCAGCCATGTCGATGAGTTGCGCCTGGTCAGCCAGGCCGATGCCGAGGACATGTGCCGGCGCTTGGCCCGCGAGGAGGGCATCTTTGCCGGCATTTCGGCCGCCGGTGCTTGCGTGGTTGCCCAGCAGGTGGCCGCGCAGGTGCGCGATGCGGTCATTGTCTTTATCGTCTGCGACCGCGGTGACCGTTATCTCTCTACTGGGGTCTTCCCCGCCTGAAAGGCGCCGCCATGGCCGAGTTTCGTTTCTGTCCGATGTGCGCCAGCGCCCTGTCCTGGCAAAGCCGATCCGAAGACGGCGGCGAGGTTTCGCGCCTGCGCTGCACGTCTTGCGATTACACGCATTGGAACAACCCGACCCCGGTGCTCGCTGGCATCGTCGAGGTCGAGGGCAAGATCTTGCTGGCGCGCAATGCGGCCTGGAGTGGGCGGCGTTTTGCGCTCATCACTGGCTTCATGGAGGCCGGCGAGACGCCCGAAGAGGGCATCAGCCGCGAAATCCTGGAAGAGACCAGCCTGCAGGTCACGGCCCTCAAGCTCATCGGTGTTTACGACTTCAAGCGCATGAACCAGGTCATCATCGCCTATCATGCGCATGCCCAGGGGGAGATCTCGCTGTCCCCTGAATTGGTTGAATACCAGCTGCTTGCGCCGCAGGATCTGATCTGCTGGCCCGCAGGCACGGGCTATGCGGTGGCCGACTGGCTGCGCACCCGCAACATAGAGCCCAAGTTCATGACCTGGGAAGAACGAGAAGCGATGAGCCGAGACACATGATGCAGATCGACAAGGAACTCGACACCCGGGGGCTGAACTGCCCCTTGCCCATCCTCAAGGCCAAGAAAACGCTGGCCGAAATGAGCAGCGGCCAGCTGCTCAAGGTGATGTCGACCGACGCCGGCTCGGTGCGCGATTTCCAGGCCTTTGCCAAGCAGACCGGCAACGAGCTGGTGGGCCAGGAAAGCGCGGCCGGCGAGTTTATCCACGTGCTCAAGCGCCGCTGAGGGCGGGGCGGCCGTATCGCCGCGGGGGCGCGGCTCCTACAGGGTTCAGGGCGATGGTCAGTCCCCAATTTGTGGGAGCTGTGGGAGCTGTGGGAGCGCCGTCCTCGGCGCGATCGGCTCTGTCATCGGGCTTTGGTACGCCCACCGCGCTCAGTCGATCCGCAATTGCTTGATGTAGCTTCGAAAGTGCGCCCCGACCTCGGGGTGCTGCAGGGCCAGCTCGACGGTGGCCTCTAGAAATCCTTCTTTGCTGCCGCAGTCGTAGCGCTTGCCTTCATATTGAAAGGCGTAGACCGCCTCATCGGCGAGCAAACTCGCGATGCCGTCGGTGAGCTGAATCTCGCCGCCCGCGCCGCTGCCCAGCTGGCGCAGATGTTTGAAGATGGCCGGCGTGAGGATGTAGCGGCCCGCCACGCCGATGCGCGAGGGCGCCACTTCCGGGGCGGGCTTTTCTACGATGCGCTCGAGCTGTGTCAGTCGCGCCTCGATGGGCTTGCCCGCCACGATGCCGTAGCGACGGGTGTGTTCAGGCGGCACCTCCTGCACGGCCAGCACCGAGCGGCCGAGCCGGGCGAACTGCTCGTTCATCTGAGCCAGAACGGGCGGCTGACCGACCATCAGGTCATCGGCCAGCAGCACGGCAAAAGGCTTGCTGCCCACCACATGCTCGGCGCACAGCACGGCGTGACCCAGGCCGAGCATGCGGTGCTGGCGCACATAGGAAAAGTGCATGTCTTCCATCTTGACCGAGCGCAGCAGCTCCAGCAGGCTTTGCTTGCCGGCGGCCTCGAGCTCGTTTTCGAGCTCGTAGGCGGTGTCAAAGTGGTCCTCGATCGCCCGCTTGTTGCGACCGGTAATAAAGACCATGTGCCGGATGCCGGCCGCGTAGGCTTCTTCCACCGCGTACTGGATCAGCGGCTTGTCGACCACCGGCAGCATCTCCTTGGGCTGGGCCTTGGTCGCTGGCAGGAAGCGGGTGCCGAGCCCGGCCACAGGAAAGACGGCAATTTTCAGGGCAGAAGGGCTCATGGCAGGTGATCTGGGGCGGCGATGTGTAGACGAATCAGCCTAGCACATCATCGTGACTGAAAAAGCTCGGCGGCCTTCGGTGTTGCGCAAAAAAACTCGTGGACAGACCCTCAGCCCAGGCGCTGCAGTTGCGCCTGGACCTTGGCCAGCGTGCTCGAGAAATCGTCGAGCCGCTTTTTTTCCTGCTCGATCACCGCCGCGGGCGCCTTGGCCACAAAGGCCTCGTTGCCGAGCTTGCCCTGGGCTTTGGCGATCTCGCCCTCCAGGCGGCTGACTTCCTTGCCCAGGCGGGTCTTTTCCGCTGCGACATCGACCTCGATGAACAAGCACATCCGGGTGTTGCCGACCACGGCCACGGGCGCCGATTGCGCGGCCGCCTGCCAGGCGGCTTCGTCGTCAAAGACCTTGACCTCGCTGAGCTTGGCCAGCGCCTGCAGCACGGCCGCGTGGCGTCGCATGAAGTCGGCGTCGCCCAGCGCGTACAGCGGCATGCGCGTCGAGGGCGAGACGTTCATTTCGCCGCGCAGGTTGCGGCAGGCGTCCACCAGGGCCTTGAGCTGCTCGACGCTGGCAATGGCCTGCGGGTCGACCTTGTTCATCTGCGCTTCGGGGTAGCGCGCGATGCTCACCGACTCTCCCGCCAGGCCGGCCACTGGCGCGACTTTCTGCCACAGCTCTTCGGTGATGAAGGGGATGATGGGATGGGCCAGACGCAAGACGGCCTCGAGCGTGCGGATCAGGGTGCGGCGGGTGGCCCGCTGCTCGGCCGCGTCGCCGGTCTGGATCTGCACCTTGGCGATCTCCAGGTACCAGTCGCAGTATTCGTTCCA
>JAIXWZ010000181.1 GCA_027491035.1 Comamonadaceae bacterium
CACCCCGCGCGGAGACAAAGTCCGCCTCATCTCAGCGCGCAAGGCCAGTCGCGGCGAATCGGAGCAATACCATGCGTAAAGAATATGACTTCAGCAAGGGCAAGCGCGGGCCGGTGCTGGCTTCGTCGGGCAAGACCCGCATCACCATCATGCTCGACGATGAGATCCTCGAATTCTTTCGCGACCGAGCTGAGTCTTCAGGGTCCGGGTACCAGACGCTGATCAACGCCGAGTTGCGCAAAGCTGTTGCCAGCATGGCCAACGCATCCGCAGAGCCCTTGACTGCCGAGCGCTTGCGTCAAATCCTGCGCGAGGAATTGCGTGCGGCTTAGGGAAAGTCAGCAAAACCCCGTGATCGAGAGGAACGAAGCGATCTAGCGACGGCTGTGGCAAAGTCCTGTATGGCCACGTCTGGCCACGGCGCAAGCGCCTCGCGGCCAAAGGCCGCTCCTTGCAGTGACAGCCATGGCCATCTTCGCGATAACCGAGTTTTGCAGACCTTCCTTTGCGCCTGAGGGGTTTGCAGGCCCCCGACAGTTGCTCAAAGATCTTGAGGCAGACATCAAGAGGTGGAACCGTGAAAACAGTGATTCTTGACGTGGCGTCTCGCCAGCAGGCCGCGAATGATTTTGTGCACGCCTGGGAAAGCGGGCGTGCCCAAAAGACTGCCCGGATCAGCTTTGAAACCCCTGAACTATTGTGGAAGGTCCTGACGGCTCGGCGCTGGGAACTGCTCAAGGCTTTGTGTGGTGCAGGCCCCATCTCGATTCGCGAAGCGGCTCGCCGCGTTGGACGCGACGTGAAGACGGTACACGGCGACGTGACCGCTTTGCTCCATGCCGGCGTGCTGGACCGCAGTGCCTCGGGCGGCATCGAATTTCCGTATCAAGCGGTCAAGGTCGAGTTCCTGCTTCAGGCGGCCTGAGGTGAGTCTGTACAACCCAACGGTTTTCCGGGGCGCCTTGATCTGCCATTGATCACACCTCAAGGCTGCTGCGTCTTGGGCTTGAAGTCGCAGCAGGCGCTGACCGCGCACTGCCAGCACATGGGCTTGCGTGCCTGACAGACGTAGCGCCCGTGCAAGATCAGCCAGTGGTGGGCATGCACCAGATAAGCGGGCGGCACCCTGCGCATCAGCGCGGCCTCGACCGCATCCACGTTTTTGCCGGGTGCCAGTCCGGTGCGATTGCTCACCCGAAAGATGTGCGTGTCCACCGGCATCACCGCCTCGCCATAAGCGCTGTTGAGCACCACATTGGCCGTCTTGCGGCCCACGCCGGGCAAGGCCTGCAGCGCCTGCCGCTCGCGCGGCACCTGGCCGCCGTGCTGCTCGATCAGGATCTGGCAGGTTTGCATCAAATGCCTCGCCTTGCTGCGATAAAGGCCTATGGTCTTGATGTAAGACTCCAGGCCTTCGAGCCCCAGCGCAAGAATTTTTGCAGGCGTGTTGGCCACTGGAAACAGGCGCCGCGTGGCCTTGTTCACCCCGACGTCGGTGGCCTGGGCCGACAGCAGCACCGCAGCGAGCAGCTCGAACACCGTGGTGTATTCCAACTCGGTCACGGGCAGCGGATTGGCTGCGCGCAAAGTTGAAAAAAATTTCTCGATGGCGTCGCGTTTCATGGTGGCGAGTTTATCGGGCTGGGCTTGGGGGTCTGTAAGATGAAAGAGGCGGAGTGCTCTTGGGGGAGGGTCTTGGTAATTCAGCGAGACCACTCTCCCGCCTCACACACAGAAATACTGACAGCCGCAGCGGCCCGGCCCGCTCGCTACGCCTGGACGCTCACGCCGGCAAGATCGACGATTACCTGGCCAAAGGCATCGACAAGCGCTCGGTGGCCAAGCTGCTCATGTCGCACCGAACACGCTTTACGCGTGGTTGAAGGCGAGGCGGGCGGAGGCGGCTGCGCTACGCAATACCCCTTGACGTTCGTTTGTGAGGCCTAACGTTCGAACTAAGCTTCCTGCCGTCGCGGATCAGCTTCAAGCGCACTGGAGGCATCATGTTGATCAGAAAGTCGCAAAAACAAAACTACCGTGGTGTTTTCACCAAGTCGCCCGCGATCTCAGGAAACAAGAATGAAATCAGTCCGTCAAAGCGCCGGTCCGGGGCAAACGTCTCGTCATTTGCCGCCCATGAGGCCAAGTAAGCTTTGACCTTCTTATCCCGCCAATTTCTCGATGTGTCTTCGGCGCGAATCTGGTCGCCTCGCTTGTGCGCGACGAGCATCAGCTTGAACGCCCAAAGCTGCCCCTTGTATTTGTCGAATACGTGATGGGCCACCTTGACCAGATTCGCATGGCCCCACCCTACCGGGCGGCCTTCGCGAGCGGTGAACAAGGTATCCATGAAAGCCCTGAATCCATCCTGCTCGCCGGGGTAGCGCGGGAAGTCGATACCACGCTCGGTGAATCGCTCCCAAAGCGACTGCCAAGCCTGCTCTTCATAGGTCTGGGGCTCTCGCAGCCAATAGCGGCAAAAATCGGCCCGCATTGCCCCATCTCCTGCGTCGGCAATGCATGCGGCCTTGGCGCCGTCCGCATCGAAGAAGTAGACCCGCTGGGTCTCTTGCTCGACCTTGAGTTCGGAGAATGGCACGGGCCGACGGTGTTGGCTCCACGTCAATTGGCCCTGATCGATGCACGGCTCCGACCATACGCAATCGAGGATAAGCCGATTCTCGCGGAGCGAAGCTTCCAAGGTTTCCTCGCTGACCACGAAGGCGTTGCGATTGTTGTTGTAGAAGATGTCGTCCTGGGTGAGCCTGGCGTTTCCCATGTCGAATGACTTGAACACCCAAAGCAACAACCCACCCTCTTTGAGGTAGAAGGCCCGGCGCTCGGCAATGACGCGCAGAAACGTGGTCGATAGCTGCACCTCGAACGCGACGGGAAGCGAGCCGCACCAAACCGCCCGAACATCAGGCCTGCGTCTCGAATTGGCTTCCATCCCTTTCCAAATCGGCTCAATCTCAACATCCGAGAAGTTGGGATCAAGGCGCAAGCTGCTCGCGATGATCTCTTTCATGCGAATGTGGGCTGCCGACTCTCGGGCTCCATCGTATTTCATGGCGAGGATGCGTTCGCCACTGAGTTTGTCCTTGGTCTTTTTTGGGCATCGGCCATCCTCGGTCTCATGCCGGAAGTAGAACCGGCGCTCCTTCATCATGGAAACGAGGTGAACGGGAACCACGCACAGCGGACAGGCATACACTGGACGCCCTGACCGGTTGCCTTGCTTCAGGTTCATGCGCAGTTGCACGCCTTTTTCATAGTCGTCACCGACAGCCTTCCATGCAGGCAGGATTTCGCCGGTGTCGAGGTCTAACACCTCGTCAATCACCGGCTTATCAACCAGTAAACCCGGAAAAGGAAAAGCGTCCATACCCCAAGAGCGAGGGGTTAAGCGTCACTGTTCCACAGCCTCTGCGATTATCACTTCCCATGGCCAAGAGACGGTTTTGTACTTTCGGTAGAACAGCAATTGCCGATCTACGTTTCGAACGCATTCTTCTTCTGCGTCGTAGGTAACAACCAAACCGCGCCCATCTTTATCGACCTGAAGGCCGTCAATCTTCTGGAGAATAGACTTAAGGTTGCTCCTCTGAATTCTTGGCTGTCGCGAATGAGCTGTTGCGAAGATCTGGTCAAGCGAGATGGCCGACATGTGATGGTCGTCGCTCGCGACCATGACTGCAGCCATTGCGTGCGCGTAGATGCCTGTTGAATCTGCTCGTGTACGAATGCCAGAAGCGACACGTTCTCCGAAGGATATGTACAAGCCATTGAGTTGATCGGCGACTGCCATTGCCGCAGCTTCATAGTCGTCAATCTTCTGTAGTGGGGTCAAGTACAGTTGCTCCTCGTGAATGCCCGCTTCGTCCAGGGTTTTCAGCATTAGCAGTTGTAAGAGGCCGGCATTGCCGAAGGCATCGCCAACGGCTCGGCTTTTGATCTCAGGTGACACTTGCAGTTGGAGTGCCGCTTCGCCCTTCTCGATAATCTTTTTCAGGTCAGCGGCTCCCCATTCAACGGAAATCTCTTCGATTCGCCCGCTGAGTTCCCCGTTTAGACGAACGAAAAAGTTGGCGTTTCCCCAGACACCAACCACCATGACGAAGCAGCCATAGTCCCAAAGTGCCTTGAGGTCATATGCAAGATGGGTTCGCTGTTCGCTCGACAAGTAGTGGACATCTTCAATAACGAGCCTTCGGCCAGACTCTATCAGTAAGGTCGCGATGTATCTCAGGTCCTGGATGTTCCGGCCTACGGTGGCCGAGGTTGTTGAGCGCTCGCCTGAAGCCTCAAGCTCGAGCTTGGCGTTTACCTTTGCCAGAAGTGACACTCCAGCGTCTAGCTGTGCGTCAACTTTCCCTTGGACACCGACGGTAGAGGTTCGGTCAATCTCAAATCGAACTCCGAGAACACCGAGTGCACTTGCGAACACATCTGAATTGGTGTGACCAAGTCGGCACTGCACAACAAGGCCGTTCGGAATGATCCGCTGCCGCAGCCACGACTTGCCGCACTTGGACGACCCACGGAGTGCGATATGCGTCGGTCTAGTAAGAAGGGTCGTGAGTTTCTCGTCCAATTTGCCGCGGTTGACGTAGGTGTCGGGCAACACCTCATTCGATATCCCGAACACAGCATGAGATAGCTTCTTTGGCATGACTTGGGAGTGGAAGTGGGCAGGAGGGGGCATGGTGAGCTGTTTGTGACGCCTAACGTTCTGTAGACCGCCTATCCCAGCGATCCAAAGCTATACGACAAGCGAGGCAAGCCAATTTTGAAGCCGCTCACTACACACATCGTCATCGAATCCTATAGCGCTGGCGCATCTTTCATTGATAAGAATTGTCATGGGCCGCCGCATAAGCGCCAGTACGTGGCCGGAATGTAGGCGTGTAACGCTCCAATCCCCCAACCCCGCCCCTCTCAGTCAGCGAGGGTGCGCCAGCGGCGCCGGCAGGCCAAGCCCTTCGGGTGCTTCGCAGCCATGACAACCTGTCGCTGGATGGCATCGCGATGACCGGGCGGGGCAGTGCGGCGCTAGCCCTTTGGGCTTTGCACAGACGCTTGATGAGGTACAAGACTGGTTGGCCGACCAGCAGTTTTGTATGTACCAATGCTGCCGGTCGTTATCTTGAAGGGTGCCTGAGTTGTGATGAGGACGGATCTTTTGCGCAAGCTCATGCCCTGGCCGCTTGGGCCGCTTTTCTTGGCCTACACCGCAGCGAGCTTGACCCATTTCGTGCACAACGCCGAGTACCTGGCTTTTTATCCCAATATGCCCACTTGGATCACGCGGCAAACGGTCTACCAGGCCTGGCTGGTGGTGGCTGCGGTCGGTGCGCTGGGCATTGGCTTGAGGGGCATGGGCTGGCCTGCGCTGGGCGCGGTGGTGCTGGCCCTGTACGGCGCCCTTGGCTTGTATGGCTTGGGCCATTACACCCTTGCCCTGTGCACCGAGCACAGCCTGACCGCCAACCTGACGATCTGGCTAGAGGTGCTCACTGGGCTGATGCTGATGGGCGTTGCTGCGCGCGTGGCTTGGCGCTCTCGGTCGGTTTGGACGCAGGCGCCGGCGCGCTTGCAGGGATGATCCGATGACCCTGACTGACGCCACCCGAGCGCACTGGGCGCAAATCCTCTTGATTAATGAGGGCTCGGTGCATTTTTTGAGCCCCTGGTCTGCCGATAGGTTGGCGTTTTTGCATGACCATGCGGCCTATCACAAGGTTGTGCTTGACGACGAGCGGGTGGCTGCGTTCTTGATGGCCTTTGCGCCCGATGCGCCCTACGACAGCGTCAACTACCAATGGTTCGAAGCCCGTCTGACCGACTTCCTGTACATCGATAGGGTGGTTGTTGCGCCCCGCGCGCGCGGCCAGGGGCTCGCTTCGCGCTTGTACCGCGACTTGTTCGACCAGGCGCGTGCGCGCGGCATCGCTCAGGTGGTGTGCGAGTTCGACATCGATCCACCCAATCCGGTGTCCGAGGCCTTTCACCGCCGCTTCGGCTTTTCGGAGATGGGCAAGCAGCAGGCGGCCGGCGGCAGCAAGTGGGTGTCTTTGCAAGGTGCGCCGGTCTTGCCGGGCGCTGGCGCCTGAGGGCGCGCGCTTTGCACGCCCGGCGATCACGGAACGCGCTTGGCGCCGTGTCGCCCAGGCAGGCGCTAACATGCGGGCCTGTTGTCCAGTGAGCGCATCATGCCCCTTGAATTTGCCGACCGACTCCAAAACGTCGAAACCTCCGCCATCCGTGAACTCTTCAAGCTGCTGGGCAAGCCCGGCATCATCAGCTTTGCGGGTGGGTTTCCTGATAGCGCCCTGTTTGACGTGGAGGGCCTGAAGGAGGCTTCGGCGCAGGCGCTTGCGCGCGAGCCGGGCGCGGCCTTGCAGTACGGCGCCACCGAGGGCCATGGACCGCTGCGCGAGCAACTGGCCCGCTTCATGGTCAGCAAGGGGGCCCGGGCCGAGGCGCAAGAGCTGATCGTGACCACCGGCAGCCAGCAGGCGCTGGACTTGTTGGCCAAGGTGATGATCAACCCGGGCGACAAGGTGATCGTCGAAGGCCCTACTTTCCTGGCCACCATCCAGTGCTTTCGGCTCTATGGGGCGCAGCTGATCAGCGCACCGATCGATGCGCAGGGCGTACAGGTCGATCGGCTCGAGCAGCTGATCGTCGAGCACAAGCCGCGCATGATTTACCTCATCCCCACCTTCGGCAACCCCAGCGGGGCCATGCTCAGCCTGGAGCGCCGCCGGCGCGTGCTCGAGCTGGCGGCCAAGCACCAGGTGCTGGTGGTGGAGGACGACCCCTACGGCGACTTGTACTTCGGTGAGCCCCCGCCGCCCAGCCTGCTGGCGCTGTCCGAGCAGGTGCCCGGGAGCCGTGACTTTTTGGCCTATTGCGGCAGTCTGTCGAAGGTGCTCAGCCCGGGACTGCGTGTGGGCTGGCTGCTGGCGCCGGCCGAGCTGCTGGCCCGTGCCACCATGTGCAAGCAGTTCAGCGATGCGCACACCAGCACCTTCGCCCAGGTCACGGCCGCGCATTACCTGGAGTCGGGCCGCATGCCGGCCACGCTGGCACAAGTGCGCCAGGTCTACGCCGAGCGCGCCCGGGCCATGGGCGCCGCGCTTGCGCGCGAACTCGGTGATGCCCTGAGCTTTACCCAGCCGCAGGGCGGCTTGTTCTTCTGGGCCCGTTTGACGGGCGCTGGCGGCCGCGTGCAGCACGCCGGTGAGTTTGCCAAAAAGGCGATTGAGCAGGGCGTGGCCTTTGTGCCGGGCGCGCCCTTTTTTGCGCAGAACCCCGACAGCGCGACCTTGCGGCTGAGCTTTGCCACCGCCGATCTGGCCAAGATCGAGGAAGGCATTGCACGCCTGAGGGTGGCTTTGGGGTGAGCCTGGCCTCAATTCGCAGACTGGCGGTTTAGGGAGGGTGTGGGGTAGAGGTGTGGGAGCCGCGCCCTCGCGGCGGTGCGGCGCAAGAGATGAACCGCCCGACGCCTTCGTGGCGCAACGCTTGCGCCCGCCATGTTTTGGCTCGGGCGCGCAGGGACAAGGCCAAGCGCTATGCTTGCACCGTCAACAATCTGGGAGGCAGGCATGAATGGATCGCGCATTGTGGCAAGTTGGCTCGCTGTACTGATCCTTAGCGGCGGTGCGTTCGCGCAGGCGCCGCAAAGTGTCAACATTCGAGGCACCATCACGAGCTTCGACGGTCGGATGATCCGGGTCGATGCGCGTGGGGCCGGACCGGTCGAGGTCGAACTGCCCGATACGGTCAACGTGTCGGGCACCAAGGCTTTCAGCCTGTCCGATGTGAAGCCTGGCATGGTGTTGGGGGTGACCACCATCAAGCGCGCGGACGGCGAAACAGTGGCCATCGATGTGCGACCCATCCCCCCGACGGCACCGCTGGGCCTTACGCCCTTCGATCTCGCAGTGGGCTCGACCATGACCAACGCTGCTTTGGAAGGGCAGGCGGTGCTTGCCAACGGCTCGGAGCTAGTCCTGAACTACAAGTCCGGGGTGGTCAAGGTACTCGTGCCGCCCGGCACGCCGATGTCTCAATCCGCGCCGGGCAGCCGGGCCGACATCAAGCCCGGCGAGACGATTTTCATCGTCGCCCGCATCGGCGAGGCAGACAAGCTGACCGCTGCCCGGGTGCAGGTCAGCACCAACGGCGTAAAGCCGACGCAGTAGCGGCCAAGAACGGGCTGTTGTGGCCGGTATCGACCCGGCGCGCAAGCTGAGCCCCAGGTCCGCTGGCTTGCGCAAGATGGAATCGCGCATGCGCAGCCCGATCCGGGCACAGCCTGCTCTCCAAATGGGGAGTTTCGGCCTGCCCTTACCAGCGGTTGCGCAGCTCGCGCAGCTTGGCAAACACCGTGCGCCGGTCGGGGTGGTCGGGCAGATCGGGGAAGCTCTTGCGCAAGATGGCGATCAGGCTGGGGCTGTCCAGGCGCATGAAGCTGTTGTGCTGGCGCTCTTGAGCCAAGGTGGTCGGTGCGGCCTGCTGCGGGTCGTGAGGCACTGCCAGCTTGGCCTGCGCCGCCTTGTTGTCGGGTTCGCGATCGAGCGTGAAGCGCAGGTTGTTCTCAAGATAGTCGTGCCCCGGAAACAGCCGCGTGGCCTCTGGCAGACGCGCCAGTTGCTCTTCGAAGGTGTCAAACAGCGCATCGACGCTGCCGCCATTGTGGACGTTGCCCGCGCCGGCATTGAACAGCGTATCGCCCGAAAACAGCGCCGGCTCGTCGGTGTGCGCAAACAGGCAGATGTGGCACAGGGTGTGGCCCGGCGTGTCCAGGCACTGCAGCTCGATGTGCCGGCCCACCCGGATCACATCGCCAGCCCCCACGCCGCGGTCGACCCCGCCGATCTTGCCGGCGGCCTTGTGGTGCGCGATCACCTGGGCGCCGGTGGCTGCCACCACGGCTGCGTTGCCGCCCACATGGTCATGGTGCTCATGGGTGTTGAGCACCTGGGTGATCTGCCAGCCCTTGACCTTGGCCGTGTTCAAGCATTTCTCGGCGTCCAGCGGATCAATGGCCAGCGCCTGCCCGCTGTCAGGGCAGGCGATCAGGTAGTTGTAGTTGCGCAGGCTGTTGCCGGTCCAGATCCGCTCGACGATCATGCTGGGCTCTCCCAAAGGTGTTCGTGCATTGTAGGAACATGGGCGCCGCCGCCATGCGGCCGATAATGCGACCTTCTTCAATGGTGCGGGAGGGTGTTGCGATGTTGATGGATGCTGACGAATGCCAGCTGGTGCTGGTCGATTACCAGACACGCCTGATGCCCGTGATGCATGACAGCGCGGCGGTGCTGGCCAATGCGGTTCGCCTGGCCCGCATGGCCCAGCTGATGCAGGTGCCCATTTGGGCCACCGCCCAGAACCCCGACAAATTGGGCCCGCAGGCGCCCGAGTTGCAGGCGGCCTTGCAAGAAGCGGGCGCCCGCGAGCTGTCCAAAATGCATTTCAGTGCCGTGTCCGACGAGCTGGCCCACGCACTGCGCCCGCCGGTGCGCAAGAGCAGCGGTGGCAACGCCCGCAGCCTGCCGCGTCACCTGCAAAAAAATGCCGAGCCCGAAGAGGGCCGGTCGGCGGTGGTGATCGCCGGTTGCGAAGCCCATATCTGCCTGATGCAAACCGCGCTCGAGCTGCTGCAGGAAGAGTTTGAAGTCTGGGTGGTCACCGACGCCTGCAGCTCGCGCACCGAGCGCAACCGCGACGCCGCCTTCGACCGCCTGGCCGGCGCGGGCGCCGAATTGGTGAGCACCGAGATGGTGGCCTTCGAATGGCTGCGCACAGCCAGCCACCCAGCGTTCAAGGCGGTGCAGGCGTTGGTCAAGTAGGCAGCGCTTGGTTTTGCGCCGACCCCGCCGCTAGGGCGCAGCCCTCACAGTCAAGGTCCATGCCCATTTTGTGGGAGCGCTGCCCCGGCGCGATTCATCCTGTAGGCGCTTGCAGGCGCTGTTCGCAAGACCCAGTTTTGCGCATGCGTCTGGCTTTGAGCCTGATGACGACTTCGCGCAGCAGCAGGCAGACCAGCCAGATCATCAGGCCGGCAAACACCACATCACCCAGAAAATGGCGGCCTTCGACCAGCCGTGCCAGGCCGACCAAGCTGCCCAAGAGCAGCCCCGCTGCCCACCAGCGCCAGCGACGGCGCCGACTGCCCAGCATGCCCAGAGCCATCAATGCAAAGCCACCCGCGGCATGACCGCTCACAAACGAGCAGTTGCGACTGCATTGGTCCGATGGCTCCAGCGGCGCGGTGTAGACCTTGCTGCCACCGAAGGCCTGTACGTCCATCGGCCGGGCGCGTCCCCAATTGTTTTTGAGCACATCGTGCGCCACCACGCCCACGCCCACCACCACCAAGCCGAGGAAGAAAATGGCCTGCCGTGTGCGACGCGCGCCGACCCAGCGCTTTCCAAGCGCGTGCCCCAAGGCGCGGGCTGCAATCGTCAGCAGGGCCGCAGCGCTCAGAGCGCCCCCTAAAAGCGGCATGCCGTGAAACAGAACCTTGGGCCAGACCCACTGGCTGCCGTCGAAGCGGCCCTGCTCGAAGAACCAGCCGCTGACGATCTGGTCCAACTGCGGCCACAGCTCAAAACCGGCGGTGGCCAGTGCGCTGAGCAGGGCCAGGGCGAGCCATTCCTGCTGGCGGGTCGTCATGCGCTGGTGCTCGCGCGGCAGACTCGGTCCGCTGCTCATGGCTCGACGGTGGCCAGCCACAGCTCGAGTCGAATCCGACCCGATACGCTTGCACCGAGCTGTTGCCAGCGAGGGTACTGGCGCTTGAACTCATCGCTCAGCGGTGCATCGGTGAGCACCAGCAGGCGTCGGGGTGGCTCTTGTCCGCTGCTCCACAGCGACTCGAACTGCTCGTAGTGGTGGCGCGCTCGGCCCTCATGGGGCCAGGCCATCACCGAGCGATCGAGGTCGCGCCAGATGTAGCGGGCGTGCACCAGCAGGTCACGCCGGGTCGCAGCCACCGGCAGGCCCGGCTCGGCGGCCAGCGGCGCTTGAAGCTCGCGCAGCGCCGGCTCCCAGCCGCGCATGCGCGCCCAAAGGTCGAGGTGGCGCGGCGCATGCAAGGCCTGGCTCTGCACCATGGCAAGCGAGCCCATGAGCGAGGCCGCTGCGGGCAGCAGCAGAGCAGCGGCCGTGCTGATCCACCAGGTGCGTCGACCCAGACGGGGTGCCACATAAAGGCCAAGCCACAGGCAGGCGCCCAGCAGGGCGGGCACTGTCCAGTTCATGTTGGTGCGAGCGTTGAAGGACTGCAGCAGCGCCACCAGCAACAGCGGCAGGCAAAACATCAGTGCAAAGCCGGCAGGCTCAGGATGTGTGCTTGGCCGCAGCCCCTGCAGGGACTTGGCGCGGCGCCAGCCCAGCAGGCCCAGCGCGATCGCCACGGGTCCGATCAGCAGCAGCTGCCCGACCAAAAACTCCAGTACCGAGGCCAGCCTGCTGCCGCCTCGGGTCTGCGCCGCCACTGTGATTTCAGCGGTGTGTCCGAGCGTGGGCCAGCCGTGGATTGCATTCCACCACAGGTTGGGAGCGAACACCGCCAGAGCCAGCAGGCCGGCGAGCACCAGTCCCAGACCATGGCGTCGCCAGTGCATCAAAAACAAAAGGGCCCAGGCGGCGCCTGCAACGGCCATGGTGTACTTGCTCAGCAGACCCAGGCCCATGGCCAGTCCGGCCAGGGCCCACCAGGGCAGTGCGCTGCGCCCGTTACCCGAGCGCAGGGCGCGCCAGCTTGCGGCCATGCACAGCGCCCACATGAACAGCAGGGGCGCGTCGGTGGTGGCGGCCATGCCCAAAATGCCAGCAGCCGGGGTGCCGAGCAACAGCGCGGCGCTCCACAACGCAGCGTGCTCGCCGGCTTGCCCTCGACCGGCCATGTCCCAAGCCAGCCAGGCCAGCACGGCAGCCGACAAAGGCCACAGCAGCATGCTCAGCAGCTTGACGCCAAGCAGGCCATCGCCCAACAGGCCTGTCGATGCGGCGATCACCCCCGCAATGGCCGGCGGCTTGGACCAGTAGCCCCACTGCAGCTGGCGCGACCAGTCCCAGTACTGCGCTTCGTCCACTTGCAGCCCGGCCCCGCTGGCCATCAAGACGGTGATGCGCAGCAGCCAGGCCAGCACGAGCAGGGCGAGCACGCGACTGGGCAGGCCGCCGATGCCCTCAAGCATGCCAGTCCTCATGGGCTGCAGGCTCGTCACCCTGGCGGGTGTGATACGGACGGGCATGCCCACCGTCGTAGTAGATGCGCATCAGCAGCTCGGCCAGCACGCCAGTGGTAATCAGTTGCAGGCCACCCATCATCAGAAAGAAGCCCAGCGACAGCAGTGGCCGCCCACCGACCGATTGCCCGAGCATCTTGAGCACGCCCAAGTAAGCCAGCATGAGCGAGCCGATGGTCAATACGCCCAGTCCCAGACCGCCAAAAAAATGCCCGGGCCGGGTACCGAATCGCAAAAAGAAATGCACCGCCAGCAGATCGACGATGACCCGAAACGAGCGGCCGATGCCGTACTTGGAGGTGCCCGCCAGTCGGGCCCGGTGGTGGACCTTTTCCTCGGCCATGCGCGAGGGGCTGGTGACCGTGGCCAGCCAGGCTGGGATGAAACGGTGCATCTCGCCATACAGGCGGATGCGCCGCAGCACCGGGCCGCGAAACACCTTCAGGCTGCAGCCCAGGTCCTGGAAATCGAGGCCACTGACCTTGCGGATCAGCCGGTTGGCGATGCGCGAGGGCAGCTTGCGCAGGATCAAGCCATCTTGCCGTTCGTGACGCCAGCCCGCCACCAGGTCCAGGTCTTCGTTGAGCAGCCGGGCAACCATGCGCGGCACATCGCGTGGGTCATTTTGCAGATCGCCGTCCATGGTGACGATGACATCGCCGCGCGCTGCGTCGATGCCCGCCTGCATGGCCGCCGTCTGCCGGAAGTTGCGTGCCAGCTCGACCACCCGCACGTGCGGGCCGACTTGCCGGGCATGCTGGCGCAGCCGTCGGCCGGTGCCATCGATGCTGCCGTCGTCGACCACGATCAGCTCCCAAGGCTGGCCGTAGTGGGTCAGCGCCTGCTGGACATCATCGATCAGAGCGGCGGCGTTGTCGACCTCGTTGTACATGGGCACCACCACCGACAGTCGATGCGATGGCAAAGGGGGCGCAGAAGGCTGGCGGTGGGAGCCATAGGGTGTTGGACTCATGATGGGAGGGATGCAGCGTTGGCGCTATCGACGTGTTGCAGGCTCGGTGCAGGGATCAGCTGAGCCAGCGCGGCCGCGCCCAGCGCAACGGTCAGTGAAAAAGCGTGCACGACCAGGGCCGCGGCCAGCAGCTGCGGGTCGAGGTCACGGGGTGCCTGGGCGGCCAGCCAGGCGCCTGCCTGGTAGCTCCCCAGGCCAGCCGGCCCTTGCAGGGGCTGAACACCGGCCAGCTCGCCACCCAGAGCCGCCCTGAGTCCCATCAGCGCGTCCATGCCGGTCAGCGCGACCAGCAAGCCGCCCATTGCCAGCACCTTGAGTGTCCAATTGCCGGCGCTGGCCAGCCAGCCGCTGCGCAGCCAGTGCGTCCGCGGTGCGGCCGCAGCCCATGTCGGCCAGCGGCGCACCAGATAGGCCTGCATGGGTCGGCGCAGGCACACCAGCGCGGTGACGGCGCAAAGCAGCACCAGCAACCGGCCTGCCACACTCCAAGGCAGCAGGAGCAGCACGGCCAGCAGAATCAGCACAGCAGCATCTTGCAAGCGCCAGTGCAGCAAGCTGGCCGCTGCTGCGCGCAAGCCCGCGCCCCAATGCCGGTGGACCAGCCACACATAGCCTAACTCGCCCGAGCGCAGCGGCAACAAGATCACTGCTGCGTTGTGGGTGAGCACCAGGCGCAGGCAGGTGGCAAGCCCTACCGGTCTGAGGTGTTGCCACTGCTGTTGCAAGCGCAGCGCGCGCAGGCTGTGGCCTGCCAGCAAAGCGGCGCCGGCCGCCGGCCAGGCCCAGATGGGAACCACTTGCACCTGGATCAGCAGCGCGCCAAAGTCGGCGTGTCGCAGCAGCCAGTGCCAGGCCAGCCACAACAGCACCAGCGCCAGCGCCACGCGTGCTACAGGGCCGAGCCACGTGTGCGCCGCGCCGGCGCTGGCCTGGGGCGGCGCGGCCTCGTCCTTCATCTGGGCGGCCGCTCAGGCTCGGCCGATGGACAGGTAAGTCCAGCCGTCGGCGCGCAGCTTGTCGGGCGTATACAGGTTGCGGCCGTCGACGATCAGGCGCTGCGCCATGCGGCCGGCCATCTCTTCGAAGTCGGGTGCGCGAAACTGCTGCCATTCGGTACAGATAAGCAGCGCCTGGGCCCCTTGCAGGGCCGCGTACTTGTCACTGGTCAGCATCAGGTCGGGGCGCTGGCCGTAGATCTGCGCGGCTTCCTTCATGGCCACCGGGTCGAAGGCCTGCACCCGCGCGCCGGCCCGCCACAGCGACTCCATCAGCACGCGGCTGGGGGCCTCGCGCATGTCATCGGTGTTGGGCTTGAACGCCAGGCCCCAAAGGGCCACGGTTTGGCCGCGCAGGGCTTGCTCGCCACCGAGCTGTGCGACCAGCTTGTCAAAC
>JAIXWZ010000213.1 GCA_027491035.1 Comamonadaceae bacterium
GAGTTTGGCCCAGACTCTCCCGAGGCGGAGCTCAAAGCCGAGCTTGAAGACTTGAAGCGGCGTTGATTAGAAGGCTCTGTCATGACCCTGATTTACCTGGCAGCTGGCTTCGTGGTGATGCTGGCCTTGATGTTCCTTAGCTTGCCGGTGGCGTTTGCCATTTTGTTTGTGGGCGTTCTGGGCGGGCTTTTGGCCCACGGCTTGCCGCTGCTCGACATGATGGGCGGTGTGGTTTGGGGCACGCTCAACAACTCGGTGATGACGGCCATTCCCCTGTTCATGCTGCTGGGCGAGTTGCTGCTGCGCGGCGGGATTGCCGACAAGATGTTCGACGCCCTGTCGGCCTGGCTGGGCCGGCTGCCGGGCGGCTTGCTGCACACCAATATTGGCACCTGCGCCTTGTTTGCGGCCACGTCGGGCTCGTCGGTGGCAACGGCTGCAACCGTGGGAACCGTCGCATTGCCGGCATTGACCGCGCGCAAGTACCCCGTTGCGGCCTCGCTGGGCTCGCTGGCCGCTGGTGGCACGCTAGGCATCTTGATCCCTCCGAGCGTGAACCTGCTGGTCTATGGCTCGCTCGCCAATGTGTCGGTGGGTCAACTGTTCATCGCAGGGGTGATCCCGGGCTTGCTGCTGACCGGCTTGTTCCTGATCTACGTGGCCGTGGCTCACGCTCGCGCCGGTGAGCATGACCAGGCCCAGCCCCTGCCTTTGGCTGAGCGTCTGGCCTTGCTGCGCCACCTGGTGCCGCCGGGCGTGATCTTTTTGGTGGTTATGGGCAGCATCTATGGCGGCCTGGCCACGCCCACCGAGTCGGCGGCGCTCGGGCTGATGGCGGCCCTGTACTTTCTCTGGCGCGCCGGCCGCCTGCGGTGGGGCTTGCTCGAGCACTGCTTCTTGCAGGCGGCGCGCACCACCGGCATGGTGATACTCATCATCGTCTGCGCCTTGCTCTTGAACGTCACCCTGGCCATGCTGGGCACCACGCAGGCCTTGACGCAGTGGGTCGGAACCTTGGGCTTGGACCGCTATACCCTGCTGCTGATTCTGGTGCTGTTTTATGTGGTGCTGGGCATGTTCATGGACGCCATGTCCATGCTGGTGCTGACGGTTCCCGTGGCCGTTCCCATGGTGGTGGCCGTTGGGGTCGATCCAGTGTGGTTTGGCATTTTTATTGTCGTGATGTGTGAAATCGCTCTGATCACACCGCCCGTGGGGATGAACTTGTTTGTCGTCCAGGGGCTGCGCAAAGACGGTGGGAGCTTTCGCGATGTGGTCATGGGCAGCCTGCCTTATGTGTTCATCATGCTGGGCTTTACGGCGCTGCTCATCGTCTGGCCCGAGATCGTGACCTGGTTGCCTGAGACCGCCAGCGCGCCATGAGTGCAAGGGCGCCTGCATCGGCTGTTGGGCCTCGGCGGATTTTGGTGATCAATCCCAACACCAATCCGTTGGTGACCGAGCGCGTGCGCGCCATGGCCGATCGCTGCGAAGTTCCTGGTGTGACCTTGGAGGTGATCAACCCGACCGCAGGTCCGTTTTCGATCGAGAGCGAGTTGGACAAGCGGCAGGCAGAGGCCGAGGTGCTCATGTTGATCGGCGGCAGGGCGCATCTGGGGTATGACGCCTACGTGTTGGCCTGCTTTGACGATCTGGCCTTGCAGGCGGCGCGGCAGATGGTGGCGGTGCCGGTGATCGGCTGTTGTCAGGCCGGCATCGAGGCAGCGCATTCGGTCTCGTCGGCGCTGGCTATTGTCACCACCGTGGGCGCTGCGGTGCCTGGCATTGATCAAATGATGAAGCGCTACGGTGCTGGCGAGCGTGCCACGGTGCGCGCTGCGGGCATTGGTGTGCACGACGCCGCCCGCGCGCAGCCCCAGACGCAGGCGCGCTTGCGCCAGACCATCGAGCAGGCCATCGCAGAGGACGGGGCCGAAGTCATCTTGCTGGCCTCGGGCGGCTTGACCGGACAGGCCGATCGTATCGGTGCAGAAGCGGGCGTGCCGGTGATCGATGCGGTGGAGGCGGCGCTGCGCCAGGCGGTGCGGGTCTGCGGAGCCCGCAGCGCGCCTGTTCAGACGGCGGACGCGTAGCCCGGGTTTTGGGCCACCTGAGGTTACAGTCTGCGCTTGATTCGGCCTGCTTGGCTCAAGCCCTGGGGTCGGTGTGAACCAATTGCTGGGAGTTGCGCGCATGAAAGTGGGCATTGCAGGTGTCGGAAAGATGGGACAAGCGGTCGCGCAGCGGCTGATGGGTCTGGGCCATGAGGTCAGCGTCTGGAACCGCAACCCGGCGCGGGCCGATGCGCTGGTGGCTGCTGGCGCGCGGCGGGTGGACCGCCCGGTCGATCTGGCCGCCAGCTGTGAGGTGGTGATCAGCTTGCTGACCGATGCGCCGGCCATCGAGGCGGTTTACTGTGGCCCTGGCGGTCTGTTTGAAAAGCCCAGCGCCTTGCTGATCGAGATGAGCACTGTGGCTCCGGAGTTTCAGGCGCAGATGGCCGAGCGGGCCCAGCGTGCGGGTGCTCGCTACCTTGAATGCCCTGTCGGGGGCAGCATCGGGCCGGCCAAAGAGGGCAAGCTCATCGGCTTTGTCGGCGGCGAGCGGGCTGACGTCGACCAGGCCCGCCCGCTGATCGAGCAGATGTGCCGCAAATGGGTGGCCGTGGGCGCGCACGGCAATGGCGCGCGCATGAAGCTGGCCGTCAATTTGCCGCTCATGGTTTATTGGCAGACGCTGGGCGAGGCCTTGTCCCTGGTGCAATCGCTCGACATCGATCCCAAGGTGCTGGTCGATGTGCTCAGCGAGTCATCAGGCGGGCCCAACATGCTCAAGGTGCGCGGCGGCATGATCGCCGATGCACTGGCCGGCACTCCCCAATCGACGGTCACGGTTGACTTGGCCACCATGCGCAAGGATGTACGCACCATGGTCGAGCAGGGCACCCAGAACGGCTACGCCATGCCCCTGACCCAGATCACGCTCGATCACCTCAACCAGGCGATCGATCAGGGCCTGGCCGGCTCCGACTGCAGCCAGTTCCCTGTGTGGTGGCTCAAGCGCTAAGCACGCCGCGCAAATCACGCGCCGCTTGTCATTGCGGCCCTTGTGTCATTAGGCCCCGCCCCGTCGTTGCGCCCCTGCCCCGTCATTGCGAGGAACGAAGCAATCCATCGGCGGTCGGACAAAGGCATGGATTGCCACGGCCCGCCACGTCTCAAGCTCCTCGCGGCTAAAGGCTGCGCCTCGCAATGACGGAGTGTGGGTGCTGTTGCGCCCCGTCCTGTCACCGTGCCCCTGCCCCGTCATTGCGAGGAACGAAGCAATCCATCGGCGGTCGGACAAAGGCATGGATTGCCACGGCCC
>JAIXWZ010000105.1 GCA_027491035.1 Comamonadaceae bacterium
CTGGCGGTCAAGACGCGCGAGCGCGACGAGCGCACCGAGGCCTATGTGACGCGCGCCATCGACAACATGAAGGCGATTTTGCAGCGCTGCGTGCAGACCGACCGCATGGTCGAGAGCCCCTTCCAGCCCGCAATGGAAGCGCTTGATCTGACGCCGCATCTGCGCCAGTGGCTGCTCGATGCGCGGCTGCCCGACCAGCGCCTTGTGCTTCATCTGCCCGATCGGGCGCCGCTGCGCACCGACGTGCAGTGCGTGCAGATCATTTTGGGCAACCTGCTCGACAACGCGATCAAGTTTGGCGCTGCAGACCAGGCCATTGAGGTCAGATTGGAGCGTGCCGAGCATCCAACGGCCGCATGGCGCTTGCAAGTGGCCAACGTGCCCGGGCCGGGGGGAAGGCCCGATGCCCAGAAGATTTTCTCCAAGTACTATCGGCACGCGGCGGCGCAGCGCATCTCGGGCACCGGCCTGGGCCTGTACCTGTGTGACGGCCTGGCCCGCCAGATCGGCGCCACGCTGGCCTACCATCCGACCGATACCCATGTGGTGTTTGAGCTGTGTCTACCCATTTGAGCATCGTCATCGTCGAAGACAACGACGACCTGCGTGAATTGACTGCCGATGCCTTGCGTGCGCAAGGCCATCAGGTCTGCGCGTTGCCGTGCGCCGAAGCGGTCGATGACGCCCTGAGCGCGGCGCCAGCCGACGTGTTTCTGATCGATTTGAACCTTCCCGGCGAAGACGGCCTGAGCCTGGCTCGGCGCATCCGCAATGCGCAACCCTTGGTGGGCATCATCATCATCTCGGCGCGCGCCGAACTGACTGACAAGGTGGTGGGCTACGACAGCGGGGCCGACGTGTACCTGCCCAAGCCCGTGCCGCTGGAAGAGCTGTCCGCCGCGCTCAAGAGCTTTGCCCGTCGCCGGCAGGCCCAGCGCATTGACAGCCGCCTGCCCGGCGGGCCTTTGCGGCTGGAAGGGCAGCATCTGCAAGGCCCGTCTGGCAGTGTCAAGCTCACCCACGCCGAAGAGGTGCTGCTCACCGCCTTTGCCCGGGCGCCGGGCGGCCGCCTGGAGAGCTGGCAACTCGCTGAATTGCTGGGCAGCGATCTGGAGCACTTCAACAAGTCCAGCCTTGAACTGCGCATTGTTCGCTTGCGCAAGAAGCTCAGCCAGGCCGGTGCCACCGGCCCGCTGATCGAATCGCTTCGATCGGTGGGTTACCAGCTCATGGTGCCGGTGCAGGCCTTTGTCTGATGCGGCCGGTTTGAAGGGCTGCCGGTCGAGCGCCTCGACAAAATTCCTTTAAAAACCTTCATAAACCTTCATGAGATTTCAAATGACCCTTCAAATGTTGCCAAAGCATAGAAATTGAAGGCAATTGAAGGACTCTTTTTAACGAAATCTTTGTAATCGCCGGCACCTGAACTCATCAGCATGCCGTGCTTGAACTCAAAAAACTCGACCTCACCGGCCCCGCCGGCACTGTCAAGGTCACTGCCACCGAGGCCAGCTTGCTGCTGGCGTTTTCCCAATCGCCCGATGCCAGGCTGCGCTTTGAAGACGTTGCGCAGTGTCTTGGCCTTGAACTGAGCGAGGAGCGCAAGAGCAACATCCAGGTGCGCATGGTGCGCTTGCGCAAAAAGCTGCACGAGGCCGGCGCCGAAGGCGCGGTGATCGAGTCCATCCGCAACGTGGGCTACCAGTTCTTTGACGAGCTGCAGGTGCGCAAATCATGAGCGGGGCAGCACGCATCCATCGCTCCTCAGCGCAGGCCTTTGGCCGCTTGCTGAGCCTTCCCCTGGCCTTGCTTGCAGGCGCGCCCCCTTGCGTCTGGGCCGCACCGGATGCGGGTTCGGTGCTCCAGCAAATCGAGGCGCGCCCAGGCGGTCTGCTGAACGCGCCCAGGCTGCAGACCCCGCAAGTGCCCACGCCGCCAGCCGCAGGGCAGGGCGCGGCTTTGCTGCGCGTCAATGGCTTTCGCATTGAAGGCAACAGCCTGGTCGATGCGCAGACCCTGCAGGAGGCCCTGAAGGGCTTTGCCGGCCGTGAGCTGAGCCTGACTCAGTTGCAGGAGGCGGCCTGGGTGCTGGTGCAGACCTACCGCGAGGCCGGCTGGCTCGCCCATGCTTTTGTGCCGCAGCAAGAGATCGAGCAAGGCCTGGTCACGCTGCGGGTGGTCGAGGCGCGGCTGGGCCAGGTGCGCATGGAGTATCCCGCCCAGACGCAGCTGCCGCGCGGCCGCATCGAAGCCATGAGCGGCGCCCATCTGCAAGCGGGCCAGCCCATAGCTCTGCGCCAGGTCGACCGCCTCCTGCTGCTGCTGGGTGATTTGCCCGGTGTGGTGGCCACCGCCTCGTATGCCGCCGGGAAGCAGGACGGCAGCACCGACGTGCTGCTCACGCTGGCCCCTGAGAAGCGGTTCGCTGGCAATCTGCTGCTGGACAACCACGGCTCTGTGTCGACCGGCACCTCGCGCCTGAGCGCCAATCTGGCCTTGAACAACGCCACCGGATGGGCCGATGGCTTGCAGCTGCAGACCTTGAAGACCGAGGGCAATCAATATGCCCGCGCCGCCTGGACCTTGCCCCTGGGGGCGCAGGGCTGGCGCGGCGGTGTACACCTGTCAGACCTGCGTTACCGACTGGTGGGCAGCTTTGCCGCCCTGCGAGCCAGTGGCAGTGCCAGCACCTGGGGGCTGGATCTGAACGCGCCGCTGATTCGCCAGCCGGGCCACAACCTCAGCCTGCAACTGAGCACCGACCGCAAAGACTTTGACAACCGGGCGCTGTCGTCGCAAACCGATGCGCAGGCCAGCACCACGTCCAGCTACCGCATTGACGTGCTGCGTGCAGCCCTCAGTGGCAACTGGCTCGATGCCCTGGGCAAGCCGGCGCAAAACAGCGCCAGTGTGCAAGCCTCCTGGGGCAAGGTGGACCTGGACGGCTCGCCCAATGCCCTGGCCGATGCCCAAGCGGCCCGCACGGCCGGCTCCTTTCAAAAGCTCAATGCCAGCTTCAGCCGCGAACAAAGCCTGTTCTCGCAAACCAGCGCCTACTTGCAAGGCAATGCCCAGTGGGCCAGCCGCAACCTGGATTCGTCGGAAAAGCTTTACCTGGGCGGCGCCAACGGTGTGCGTGCCTACCCCAGCAACGAGGCCGGTGGCAGTGTGGGCAGCACGCTCAGTGCCGGCCTGCGCCAGCGACTGGGCCAGGGCTTTGTGCTCAATGCTTTTGCCGATTGGGGCCGCGTGCAGGTCTATCAAGACAACCGCGACGCTGCGGGCAGTGCCATCACCTCGCTCAACAACCAAACCCTCAAGGGCGTGGGCCTGGGCCTGAGCTGGCGCGCCGCCCAGGGGCATGAGTTGTCGGCCACCTGGAGCCGCCGAGTGGGCCACAACCCCGCCGCCAATGCCAGCACCGGTGCCGACAGCGACGGCACCCGCACCCTCAATCGCTTCTGGCTGTCCGCCGCGCTGAACTTCTGATCTAGCCTTTATGAACCACGTCTACCGCCTCAAACGATCAGGCCGCACCCAGCAACTGCGGCCCGTGCCCGAGACCGCGCGCGCATCTGGCAAGGGCAAGCGCACCGCCCATACCCTGGCGCAAGCCGTGGGCGCGACGCTCGCCAGTGTGGCCTTGAGCGGCGTGGCCAGCCTGGCCCACGCCCAGCAAGCGCCGCCAGCGGCGAACCAATTGCCCCAGGGCGGCGTGGTCAGCCGCGGAAGCGTCGGCATCAACACCAGCACCACACCGGCAGGCACGGCGCTGATGACGGTCAACCAGGCCAGCAACCGGGCCGTCATTGACTGGGCCAGCTTCAATGTCGGAAGCCAGGCCAAGGTGCAGTTCAACCAGCCCAGCAGCAGCGCGGTGGTGCTCAACAACATCCTGGGCCACAACGCCAGCCAGATTTACGGGCAGATCAGCGCCAACGGCCAGGTGTTTCTGAGCAATCCCAACGGGGTGTACTTTTCGCCCACGGCGCAGGTCAATGTGGGTGGCCTGGTCGCCACCACCGGCCGAGCCAATGCCGACGAATTCATGGCGGGCAAGACCGCCTTCAGCCGCGCAGGCAGCACCGGCAGTGTGGTCAACCAAGGCCAGCTCCAGGCGGCGCTGGGCGGCTACATCGCGCTGCTTGCGCCCGAGGTGCGCAACCAGGGCGTGATCGTGGCGCAGGCCGGCACCGTGGCACTGGCCTCGGGCGAGGCTGTCAC
>JAIXWZ010000116.1 GCA_027491035.1 Comamonadaceae bacterium
AATGGCCGGCTGCCGCGGAGAGGTGGATGAGCGGTTTAAGTCACACGCCTGGAAAGCGTGCGTGGGGTAAAACTCACCGCGGGTTCGAATCCCGCCCTCTCCGCCAGACAGCCAGCAAACAAGCGCCTTTCGGGCGCTTTTTTGTTTTGGCATACCACTAAACATACCCAGCCCAGACTCCACGCGCTTGAGCGCCTCCATGATCTGGCAGTCCGAAAACTTTGACTTCTTCATGTAGAGCTTGTCTCCGAGAAATTTCTACTTCTCGGGACAGCGCTTTTACAGGGAGATTACCCAGAGCTCGCGCAACTGCTGGCGCTGCTGGGCAAGATCTACGGTCGCCAAGGCCTGCGAAGCCGGGCTTGGCTCAGCAAGCGCGCCGACAAGGCTTGGCGCAGCTCCGAGGGGAGCCAATCGCATCGTCGGGGGGCTCGCTGGCGGCCAGCTGCTTGAGCCCTGACGCGCCGTTTAATCTGCCCGCTCAGAGATCACCACCACCACTCTTTGCTGCCCCACCGTCATCACCACCTGCATCGGGAAGGCCCCATCGGGCACCGCAGAGGCCTCAAATCGCAGACTCTGAGCGTCAAACTTCAGCCAGGCCGGCAGTGCAGCTCCGTCGGGCAAACTGGCCTGCGCCTGCTGGTTGCTTTGCTGCACCGTGGCCTTAACGGTATCCGGCAGTTCAAAACTGAAGCCGGCCCCGATCACCGCTGTGCCCTTGGGCAGGGACACTGCAGCCATCAAGGAGCTGGTCGCAGAGGGCGTGGAGCGAACATCAATCAGCACCCCCGCAGTGCTGCCGCCGGTCCCCGCCCCACCGGCTGAGCCCGATGAGGAGCTCGACGCGGAAGAGCCGCTCGCGGAAGAGCCGCCTGCGGAAGAACCCGTGGCCTGAGCGCTGAGCACCAGCGGTGGCGGCGCCGAAGCGTTGGCCAGAGCGACGATGGGCGATGGCACCACCGGCAGAGCCGTCTGGGCTTGGGCTGCCAGTTCGTTGGCCATGCGACGCCCATCGCCGGTCAGGACAGACTGGCTGGCCAAAACCGTGGTGCCCGCCGCAAATTGGTTGGACGGGTTGGTCAGCGAAACCGAGCCGGCACCGGCGTCAAAATTGGCCAGACCGGCGACCTGCAAGGAACCATCCTGCACGATATTGCCCCCATTGCTGTTGGCATAAAGCGCGCCGCCCACGGTCGCGGCTCCCAAATTGAGGATGCCGGTACTGGCCAGCCGCAGATCACCGGTGGCCGTGACAGCCCCCAAGCTCAGGCTATTGGCGTCCCTGAGTGTGACTGCATCAGAGCTCAGTACGTTGACCACGCTGCCAAAATCATTGGCCGCACCATTGAGGCTGATGTTTGCGGGCACTGTGACGCCACTGACGAGCTGACGGGCGCTCAGCGTAGTGGCAGCATCGACCAAAATGGTCGAACCCACCGCCTGCGCGATCGCGCCGCCGGTGCTGCTGGCGCTAAGAGTACCGCTTGAATCCACATTGCCCAGCACCAGACCGCCAGCTCCATCGGCCAAGCTAATGTTGCCGCCGGTCGCATTGACCGTGCCACCAAAGTCATTGGTGGCCGCGCTGAGCGTGACATCTGCCGGCACCGCAGCACCGTTAACCACCGCGCTCGCCACGAAGGTGGCCGCACCTGCGGTCACCAGCAAGTTAGAGCCGCTGCTGTCTTGCGTGATCGCACCGCCCGTGCTGGCGGCCGTCAATGTGCCACCGGCAGAGACATTGCCCAACACCAGTCCGCCCGTGCCATCGGCCAGGGCGATGTTGCCGCCGGTCGCATTGACCGTGCCGCCGAAATCGTTGGCGGAGCCACTGAGCGTGACGTTCGCCGGCGTCGCCGAGCCGTTGACCAGAGCGCTGGCGCTCAGTGCGGCCGTGCCATCGACCACGATGGTGGTATTGGCTGCCTGGGAGATCGCACCGCCCGTGCTGCTGGCCGTCAGTGCGCCGCTGGCGTCCACATTGCCCAGCACCAGGCCGCCCGTGCCGTCGGCCAGGGCGATGTTGGAGCCGGTCGCGCTGACAGCGCCGCCGAAGTCGTTGGTGCCGCTGCCCAGCGCGATGCTCGAGGCCACCGGCGTACCGTTGACCAGCATGCTGGCGCTCAGTTGGGTCGTGCCGTCGACCGCCACCGCGGTGTTGGTCGCCTGCGTGATGGCGCCGCCCGTGCTGCTGGCCGTCAGCGAGCCGCTGCCATCTACATTACCCAGCACCAGACCACCCGTGCCATCGGCCAGCGCAATACTGGCGCCGGCCGCGTTGACGGTGCCTGCAAAGTCATTGGTGGCGCTGCCCAGCGTGATGTTGGCCGGCACTGTCGAGCCATTGACCGGCGCGCTGGCGCTCAGCTGGGTCGTGCCATCGACCGCCACCGCGGTGTTGGTCGCCTGCGTGATGGCGCCGCCCGTGCTGGTGGCGCTCAGCGTGCCGCTGGCGTCCACAGTGCCCAGCATCAAGCCGCCCGTGCCGTCGGCCAGCGCAATGTTGCCGCCGGTCGCGTTGACGGTGCCTGCAAAGTCATTGGTTGCGCTGCCCAGCGTGATGTTGGCCGGCACTGTCGAGCCATTGATCGGCGCGCTGGCGATCAGCGTGGTCGTGCCATCGACCGCAATCGTGGTATTGGCCGCCTGCGTGATCGCGCCGCCCGTGCTGGTTGCCGCCAGCGTGCCGCTGGCGTCCACATTGCCCAGGGCCAGGCCTCCCGTGCCATCGACCAGGCTGATATTGCCGGCAGTCGCATTGACCGTTCCGCCAAAGTCATTGGTCGACGCACTCAGTATGACGTCGGCAGGCACTGTCGCAGCACCGGCCACCGTGCTGGCGCTCAATGTCGTCGCGCCATCGGTCACCACAGATGTTCCAGCCGCCTGCGTGATCG
>JAIXWZ010000097.1 GCA_027491035.1 Comamonadaceae bacterium
CCCGCCATGTGGGCCGCGAGCGGGTGCTGGTGGGCCGCACCTATGTGGGCGGCAGTCCGCTGGGGCCAGGCCATGTGATCGCCGCCTACCACGGCAAGGACACCCACCTTGGCGAGCTCGATGGCACCTTGAGCGAACGGGTGGTGCGCATCGCCGATGCCTTCAATGCAGCCGGCCTGCAGACGGTGGTCAGCAGCAACATTCTGGGGACAGTCTGGGACAAGCTTTTGATCAATGTGGCGACAGGCGCCATCACTGCGATCACTGGTCTGACCTACGGCCAACTCTACGCGCAGCCGCAGCTGCAGGCTTTGGGCTTGGGCGCGGTCGAGGAGGCGATGGCGGTGGCTCGGGCCCGCGGCATTGCGCTGTCCATCACCGATCCCTTGTTCGCCTGGAACAAGGCCGGCGCTGGCCTGGGCGCAGACTTCAAGACCTCCATGCTGCAAAGCATTGAAAAAGGTTCGGTCACCGAAATCGACTACGTCAACGGCGCGGTGGTGGCCCTGGGCGAGCGGCTGGGTGTGGCCACGCCGGTTAACCGCAGCCTGGTGGCATTGGTCAAAGGTCTAGAAAGTCGCCTGGCCGCTTGAGGCCCCCGGGCCGCTGGCAGCTTGCTCACGGCCGCCCATGGACCTGCACGGATGGGCTTGGGCCTAACGCTGTCATCACCCCTATACTTTGCAAATGAACGAACTGGTACAAACAGCCGCTCGGCCTGCGCGCACCCACGATCCCGAGCGCACCCGGGCCGACATCTTGCAAGTGGCCATGACCGAGTTCGCCGACAAGGGGTTGAGCGGTGCGCGCATCGATGCGATCGCCGATGCCACGCGCACCAGCAAGCGCATGATCTATTACTACTTCGAGAGCAAGGAGGGCCTGTACCTGGCCGTGCTCGAAGAGGCCTACCGGCGCATCCGGCGCACCGAGGGCGATTTGCAACTCGACAACCTGCCGGCCGAGGATGCGCTGCGCCGCCTGGTGGAGTTCACCTTCGACCACCACGCGGGCAACGAGGAGTTCATCCGCATCGTGATGAACGAGAACATTGAGCGCGGCAAATACCTCTCGCGCAGCCAGATCATTGAAGACCTGAATATTCCAGCGATCGAGGCCATCGGTCGCATCTACCAGCGCGGCCTGGCCGCCGGCCAGTTTCGCGAAGGGCTCGACCCGCTGGACATCCACGCTTCGATTTCCGCGCTGACGTTCTTCAACGTCTCCAACCAGTACAGCTTTGGCCATATCTTCAAGCGCAACACCGCCGCCTCGGCGGCGCGGGCCATGCGCCGCGCCAACATCGTCGAGATGGTGGTGCGGTTCGTGCGCCGCTGAAATAGCTCTGGGTGGCCAAGGGTTTTCACTGACGTGCGAAAACTAACTAGTTGGTACATTTTCGAGTCTCGTTGATTTCTGAAGGCGGGCCCCCTTGCTTGACCGTTTGATTGGCGGCTACTGCCGCGTCTTGTCTTGGCTGATTGCCCTGGCGCTGGCGGTCATGGTGGTGTTGGTGTTTACCAATGTGGTGCTGCGCTACGCTTTCAGCTCGGGCATCACGGTCAGCGAGGAGCTTTCGCGCTGGCTGTTCGTGTGGCTGACTTTTCTGGGCGCCATCATCGCCATGCGTGAGGGCGCGCACCTGGGTTCTGACACCTTGGTTTCGCGCCTGCCGCTGGTGGGCAAAAAGATCTGTTTTGTTCTAGGCCACTTGCTGATGCTTTTTGTGTGCTGGCTGCTCTTTCAGGGCGCTTGGGTGCAGATGCAGATCAACCTGACCTCGACCAGCGCGGTGATGGAGGCGTCCATGGGCATCTTCTACGGCTGCGGCGTGGTCACCGCTGTCTCGGTGGCGCTGATTCTGCTGCACCGGCTCTGGCGCATGCTCAGCGGGCAGATCAGTGAGTCCGAGCTGATCGGCATCCGTGAATCCGAAGAGGAGCCGGTGGACACTGCGGCCCCCCTCAAGTGAACGCACCGAGAAGTCCTTTGCCATGACGATTGCCATTTTTCTCGGCGCCTTGCTCGGCGCCATGGCGCTGGGCATCCCTATTGCCTTTTCCTTGTTGCTCTGCGGTGCCGCGCTGATGTGGCACCTCAATATGTTTGACCCCCAGATCCTGGCGCAAAACGTCATTGAAGGGGCCAACAGCTTTCCCTTGCTGGCCGTGCCTTTTTTCATGCTGGCCGGCGAGATCATGAACGCAGGCGGTTTGTCCAAGCGCATCGTCGATTTCGCGATGGCCCTGGTCGGCCACGTTCGCGGTGGTCTGGGCTATGTGACCATCCTGGCGGCCTGTTTGCTATCGGCCCTGTCGGGGTCGGCGATTGCCGATGCAGCCGCGCTGACAGCGCTGCTGCTGCCCATGATGGTCAAGGCCGGTCACGACAAGACGCGCAGCGCCGGCCTGATCGCCGCCTGCGGCGTGATCGGCCCCATCATTCCGCCATCCATTGGCTTCGTGATCTTCGGCGTGGCCGCCAACGTATCGATCAGCAAGCTCTTCCTGGCCGGCATCTTCCCCGGTCTGCTGCTGGGCGCCAGCCTGTGGCTGACCTGGTGGTGGCTCACGCGCAAGGAGCAGCTGGCACCGCCGCCGCGGCAGTCGGCCCAGCAGGTGTGGGTCGCACTGCGGCGTGCGAGCTGGGCGCTGATGCTGCCGGTCATCATCTTGGTGGGCCTGCGCATGGGGGTGTTCACCCCAACCGAGGCCGCCGTGGTCGCCGCTGTTTATGCGCTGTTCGTGGCCACTGTGGTCTACCGCGAGCTGTCGATCAAGCAGCTTGTCGACGTGTTCATTGCCTCGGCGCGCACCACTTCGGTGGTGATGTTCCTGGTGGCCGCCGCCATGGTGTCGGCCTGGATGATCACCGTGGCCCAGCTGCCCAGCCAGGTCATCTCCCTGTTGCAGCCCTTTTTGGACAACCCCAAGCTGCTGATGGCCATGATCATGATTCTGGTCATCATTGTGGGCACGGCCATGGACATGACGCCCACCATCTTGATCCTCACGCCCGTGCTCATGCCTCTGGTCAAGGCCGCCGGCATCGACCCGGTGTACTTTGGCGTGCTCTTCATCATCAACAACTCTATCGGCCTGGTCACGCCGCCCGTGGGCACGGTCCTCAACGTGGTGGCCGGCGTCGGCCGCATGCGCATCGACGACGTCACCCGCGGGGTGATGCCCTTCATGCTGGTGCAGCTCCTGGTCATGTTCCTGCTGGTGCTCTTCCCCGACCTGGTGATGGTGCCGGCGCGCTGGCTCTACAACTGATCGATCAAGCCGCGCGGCAGGCGTCTGGTACGCCGTCTGCCGCCCACTGTTAGACGCGTACTGTCCTTCAAGGAGACTTTCATGAAACGTCAATTGTTCAAATCGCTGCTGGCCCTGGCTGCCGTAGCCGCCTTCGGTGCTGCACAAGCCCAAGAGCGCACGCTCAAGATGAACCTCAACGGCCCCGAAAACCATCCAGCGGCTGTTGGCATGAAGAGGTTTGCCGATACGGTGGCTGCCAAGACCAACGGCCGCATCAAGATCAACCTGTTCTACAACGGCGCACTCGGCAGCGACCAGGCTGTGGTCTCGGCCATCAAGGGCGGCACGGTCGAGCTGGCCGTGATGAACTCGGGCATTTTGGCCAGCGAGGCCAAAGAGCTGGCCATCTTTGACTTCCCCTTCCTGTTTGCCAACGAAAAAGAGTCCGATGCCATCGTTGACGGCCCGGTCGGCAAGAAGATGCACGCGCTGCTCGAGCCCCGGGGCATCGTCGGACTGTCGTACTGGGAGCTGGGCTATCGCCAGATCAGCAACAGCCGGCGCCCGATCAACAAGGTCGAGGACCTCGAGGGCCTGAAGCTGCGCGTGATTCCCAATCCGATCAACGTCGAGTGGGTCAAGGCCCTGGGCGCCAACCCAACCCCGCTGCCTTTCCCCGAGGTCTACGGCGCGCTCGAGCAAAAAGCCATCGACGGCCAGGAAAACCCGATCTCGGTGATCGCGGCCAACAAGTTCTGGGAAGTGCAAAAGCACATGGTCATCACCAACCACCAGTACAACCCGCAGTCGGTCATCATGAGCAAGAGGGTCTGGGACTCGCTGAGCGCGGCCGATCGCAAGATCATCGACGAGGCCGCCGACGAGGCAGCCCAGGCTCAGCGCACCGCCGCGCGCGCTGCCGTTGCGGCCAACCTGGAGCTGCTCAAGAAAAACGGCATGGCCGTGACCCAGTTCTCGCCGGCCGAGGTGGCCAAGCTGCGTGAGAAGATGAAGCCGGTGATCGCCAAGTTCTCGGCCAATGTGGGCGATGCCACGGTCAATGAGATGCTGGCCGAGCTGGCCAAGCTGCGTCGCTAAGCCGGCCCAGGCCCTCGAGCGCTGGATCGTGCCTCAGGGCCGATCCGCCTCAGGGCCGTTTTTTGGAGTTCTCAATGAGCCCTTTGCGTATCGCGGTGGCCGGCGCCGGCCTGATGGGGCGCAGCCATGCCCAGCTGCTTGCCGATCACGCGCAGACCCAGCTCAGTGCCTTTGTCGATCCGGCTGCGCATGGGCAGACGCTGGCTCGCGAATTGGGCGTGCCCTGTCATGCATCGCTGGACGACTTGTTCGCGCGCGACAGGCCCGACGCCCTGATCATCGCCACGCCCAACGACGTGCATGTGCCGCAGGCTTTGCAGGCGCTGGCGCAGGGCTTGCCGGTGCTGCTTGAAAAGCCGGTGTCGACCACGGTCGCGCAGGGCCAGATTTTGCTTGAGGCGGTGCAGGCCACCGGTGCACGCGTGCTGGTGGGCCACCACCGCGCGCACAGCCCCATCATGGCCAAAGCGCGCGAGGTGGTGCAAGGCGGCCGTCTGGGCCGGCTGGTTGCGGTGCAGGGCAGCGCCACGTTCTACAAGCCCGAGCGCTACTTTGCCGACGGCCCCTGGCGTGCAGCGCCTGGCGGCGGGCCGATTCTGATCAACATGATCCATGAGGTCCACAACCTGCGCATGCTCTGCGGCGAAATTGCCGCGGTGCAGGCTTTGGCCTCCCATGCGGTGCGTGGCTTTGCGGTCGAAGACAGCGCCGTGATCAATCTGCGTTTTGAAAGCGGCGTGCTTGGCAGCTTTGTGCTCTCCGATACCGCTGCCAGTGCGCGCAGCTGGGAGCAGACCAGCCAGGAGAACAAGGCCTATCCCAGTTACGGCGACGAAGACTGTTATGTGCTCTCGGGCACCTTGGGCACGCTGGCGGTGCCGACCCTGCGCACCAAGACCTATGCCAACCCCCAGCAGGCCTCATGGTGGCTGCCTTTTGAGCTCGGCGTGGTGGACCTGGTGCGCGAAGATCCGCTCAAGCGTCAGCTCGACCATTTTGTGCAAGTTATCCTCGGCCAAGCCGAGCCCTTGGTCAGCGTGCGCGACGGGCTGCAAAACCTGCGGGTGATTGAAGCCATCGCGCAGGCGGTCCGCACCGGCGAGGCGGTGCAAGTTGCATGAGGCCTCGCCTTCGATGAATCCAACCCCAAGATCGACCATCATGAATATCCTCGTGCTCCATGGCGTCAACCTGAACATGTTCGGCAAGCGCGATCCGGCCACCTACGGCACGATCACGCTCGACGAGATCAACGCGCGCCTGATGGCCCTGGGCGGCGAGTTGGGCGCGCGCGTCGAGGCCTTCCAGACCAACTTCGAAGGCGCAATGTGCGAGCGCATCCATGCCGCCCATGCCGATGGCACCCAGGCTGTGCTCATCAATGCGGGCGCGTGGACCCATTACAGCTACGCCATCCGTGACGCGCTGGCCATCCTCAAGTGCCCTGTCTTCGAGGTGCACATGTCCAACATCCACGCGAGGGAGGCCTTTCGCCACCAGTCGGTCATTGCCGAGATTGCCAAGGGCCAGATCGCCGGCTTCGGCGTGGACAGCTACCTGCTCGCCCTGCGCGCGGCCGCCGCGCACCTGCGCGGCGCCTAACCCGCTCCCATTCCATGCTCATCAACGGCCATACGGTCATCATTGCGCACATTGGCTATCCGACGCACTCGTTCAAGGCGCCGCTGATTTACAACCCGTATTTCGAGCGGCAGGCCATCAACGCGCTGGTGGTGCCCATGTCCTGCCAGGCCGAGCACTACGAGGCCTTGCTGCGGTCGCTGTTTCGCCTGGGCAATACCGCTGGGGCCTTGATTACCATGCCGCACAAGGTGCGCACCGTCGATCTGGTCGACGAGCTGCTGCCGGCAGCGGCCATTGCCGGGGCGTGTAATGCGGTGCGCTTGGGTGAGAGCGGCCGCCTGCAAGGCGATATGTTCGACGGCGAAGGTTTTGTGCGCGGCGTGCTGCGCAAAGGCGTGCAATTGCAAGGCGCGCGCGCTTTGGTGGTCGGTGCCGGCGGCGTCGGCTCGGCCATCGCGGCGTCGCTGGCTGCCGCTGGTGTGGCGGCGCTGGGGCTGTTCGATCTGCAAGGCGCCTCGGCCGATGCCCTGGCCGATCGCTTGAAGAAACATTACCCGGCTCTGGATGTGCACACCGGCAGCACCGACCCGACGGGCTTTGACCTGGTCGTCAATGCCACGCCCCTGGGCATGAACGAGGGCGATCCGCTGCCCCTCGATGTCTCGCGCCTGGACCCGGCGACCTTCGTCGGTGAGGTGGTTATGCGCACCGAGATGACGGCCTTTTTGAGCGCTGCGGCTGCGCGTGGCTGCCGGGTGCAGATTGGCTCGGACATGCTGTTCGAGCAGATCCCGGCCTATCTGGAGTTCTTTGGCTTGCCCACGACCACGGCCGAGGTGCTGCGCTCGCTCGCGCGCCTGTGACAGTCCCCCAGCCGGGCGTGGGCTAGACTGCCGGGCGTGGAACACTGGTCACAGACTCAGCGCGGCATCGTCTTTTTCATCCTGGCTATGGCCTTTTTCGCCGCGCTTGACACCACGGTCAAGTATGTCGGCGTCGTCGTGCCCATCGTGACGACGCTGTGGATGCGTTATGTGTTTCAGACCCTGATTTCTGCGGGCATGCTGATGCCCTCGCGAGGACGGGCCATCTGGCACGTCAAGAAACCCGCTCTGGTGTTTCTTCGCGGCGCCTTGATGGCGCTCTCCAGTGCCGTGGCTTTTGTCAGCTTGAGCCACATGGCGGTGGCCGAGTTTTCGGCCATCATGATGCTCACACCCATGGCCCTGGCCCTGGCGTCGGCCATGGCGCTCAAGGAGCATGTGCCCTGGCGGCTGTGGCTCTTGCTGGCCGGCGCGCTCACCGGCGCCCTGATGGTCGTTCAGCCCGGCTCTGGCAACCTGGCCTGGGTGACGCTTTTGCCGCTGCTGTTGATCGTGCTCAACGTGGCGTATCAGTTGCTCACCGCGCATCTGGCGCCCGATGTCGAGGCGGGCACCATGCATTTCTATTCGGGCCTGGTGTCCATCTTGCTGGTGAGCTTGGCCATCCCCTGGGGCTGGCAGTGGCCGCCGAGCTGGGAGATCTGGGCCCTCATGCTGCTGCTGAGCCTGTTTAGTGCGGTCGGTCACTACATGCTGATTCTGGCCTACGGTCTGGCCAGTCCGGGCACGCTGTCCCCCTTTTTGTACTTCCAGCTTGCGTTCGCGACCTTGGCCGGCTGGCTGGTGTTCTCGCACGCGCCCAATGGCTGGGCCTGGCTGGGCATGGCCTTGATCGCCTTGTGCGGCATAGTCAGCACCCGCCTGCCCGGGCCGCGCTCGCGCCTGCCGGCCCAGACCGAGCCCCAGCTTTGATGCAGGCGGCCCCAGGCGCATGGACAAGCTCAAGCAGATCGAATCGTTTGTTGCCGTGGCCGTCAAGGGCAGCCTGACGGCAGCGGCTCTGGCTGAAGGGGTGGCGCCGGCCATCATCGGGCGGCGTCTCGATGCGCTGGAGGCCCGGCTGGGCGTCAAGCTGCTGCTGCGCACCACCCGGCGCATCAGTCTGACGCATGAAGGCAGTGCCTTTTTGGAAGATTGCCAGCGCCTGCTGGCTGACTTTGCCAACGCGGAGGCCAGCGTCTCGGCCGGCGGCGTCAAGGCCAGCGGCCATTTGCGCATCACCGCGCCGGCCGGGTTTGGCCGACGGCATGTAGCGCCCCTCGTGGCGCGTTTTCGTCAGCAGCACGCCGATGTCACCATTTCGCTCAATCTCAGTGACCGGGTGGTCGATCTGGCGGGCGAGGGCTTTGATTGCGCGGTGCGCGTGGGCGACCTGCCCGACTCGTCGCTGGTGAGCGTGCGCCTGGCCGACAACCGCCGGCTGTGCGTGGCCACGCCCGCCTACCTGCAGCGCCGCGGCGTGCCGGCCGCGCCAGCCGATCTGGTGCGCCACGACTGTCTGGTGCTCTCCAGCGACGCCTCGCAGACCCGGGGCTGGGCTTTTCGCGTTCAGGGCGAAGTCCAGCATGTCAGGCTCAACGGACCGCTCGACTGCTCGGACGGCCAGGTGCTGCACGATTGGTGCCTGGCGGGCTATGGCATCGCCTGGCGCAGCACCTGGGAGGTGGAGGCGCAGATCGCAAGGGGCGCTTTGGTCGAGGTCTTGCACGACTTTGCCGCGCCGCCCAATGGCATTTATGCGGTGTTTCCGCAGCGCAAGCATCTGCCGCTGCGTCTGCGGCTGTGGATCGACTTTCTCAAGCACCACTACGCCCAGCCCGATTTCTGGCGAGCCCGGACACCAGCCGGCTCCTGAGCCTTGCCCGCGCGCTCGATGCCCATCGCTGCGGCTCGCCCTCAGAGCGGGGACTTAAAATCCACGCATGATTGCCGTCAAACAACAATTGCTGGCGGCTTTGGCCGCTGAAGTCGACAAGCGCCTGCCCGGGGCCGGTGGCAAGGCGGTTTTTGAAACCCCCAAGGCTGCCGCGCACGGGGATCTGGCCAGCAACATGGCCATGCAGTTGGCCAAGCCGCTCAAGGCCAACCCCCGCCAGCTCGCCGAGGACCTGAAGGCGTCACTGATGGCGCAGCCGGCCTACCAGCAGTGGGTGCAGGCCATCGAGATCGCCGGACCGGGCTTTATCAACTTTCGCCTCAAGCCCGAGGCGCGCCAGCAGGTGGTCGGGGAAATCTTGCGGGCCGGCAACCGCTTTGGCAGCAAGAGCCCCAACGGCCAGAAGATGCTGGTGGAGTTTGTCTCCGCCAATCCCACTGGGCCTCTGCACGTCGGGCATGGCCGGCAGGCGGCCCTGGGTGATGCGATCTGCAATTTGTTTGAGACCCAGGGCTGGGCCGTGAGCCGCGAGTTCTACTACAACGACGCCGGCGTCCAGATCGACAACCTGGCCAGCAGCACGCAGGCACGGGCCAGGGGCTTGGCGCCCGGCGATGCGCAGTGGCCCGAGGCGGCCTACAACGGCGACTACATTGCCGACATCGCCGCCGACTTCCGCGCGGGGAAAACCGTCACCGCCGACGACCGCGAGGTGCGCGCAAGCGGTGACATTGAAGACGTGCAGGCCATTCGTGAATTTGCCGTGGCCTATCTGCGCCGCGAGCAGGACCTGGACCTCAAGGCCTTCGCGGTGCGCTTTGACCACTTCTACCTGGAGTCGAGCCTGTACACCTCGGGCCGCGTCGAGGCTGCGGTGCAGCGCTTGCAGCAAGCGGGCAAGACCTATGAGCACGAGGGGGCGCTTTGGCTGCGCTCGAGTGACTACGGCGACGACAAGGACCGCGTGATGCGCAAGTCCGATGGCAGCTATACCTATTTCGTGCCCGATGTGGCCTATCACCTGGCCAAGTGGGAGCGCGGTTACACCCGGGCGATCAACATCCAGGGCATGGACCACCACGGCACGATCGCGCGCGTTCGCGCCGGTCTGCAGGCCGCCGGCATGGGCGTGGCCGAGGGCTACCCCGACTATGTGCTGCACACCATGGTGCGGGTCATGCGCGCCGGCCAAGAGGTCAAGATTTCAAAACGTTCGGGAAGCTACGTCACCTTGCGCGATCTGATCGAGTGGACCAGCAAGGACGCGGTGCGGTTTTTCCTGCTCAGCCGCAAGCCCGATACCGAGTACGTGTTCGATATCGATCTGGCCCTGGCCAAGAACAATGAGAACCCGGTCTACTACGTTCAGTACGCCCACGCCCGCATCTGCTCGGTCTTGGCCAGTTGGGGCGGCGATGCCCAGGAGCTGGCGCAGTGCGATCTGACGGCCTTGGACAGCGCTCCAGCGCAGGCCTTGCTGCTCAAGCTGTCGGACTATCCGGACATGCTCATGCACGCGGCCCACGGCTTTGCACCCCACGATGTGGCCTTTTACCTGCGCGAGCTCGCCGCCTGCTACCACAGCTACTACGATGCAGAGCGCATCTTGGTCGACGATGAGGCGATCCGCCGGGCGCGTCTGGCCTTGGTGGCTGCCACCGCCCAGGTGCTGCACAATGGCCTGGCGCTGCTCGGTGTCAGCGCGCCGAGCAAGATGTAAAGCCCATGACCAGCCAGAACTTATCGCCCGCCCTTGCGCGACAGCGCGGCGGCACCTTTCTGGGCTTTGTGATCGGCGCGGTGTTCGGTCTGGCCCTGGCCTTGGGTGTGGCCGTCTACATCACCAAGGTGCCGATTCCCTTTATGAACAAGAACCAGCCGCGTCCGGCTGAGGGCGGTGCGGCCGAGGCGCAGAAGAACAAGGATTGGGATCCCAACGCGGCCCTGCCCGGGCGCCTGCCCCCGAAGCCTCAGCCCAGCGCTTCGGAGACCACCGAGCCGGTCTCGTCCGGTGGCGCGCCCGCTGCGGAGGCGGCTGGCTCAGCGGGAGGCTCAGCAGGAGGCGCGGCGGCCCAGTCGCGCGATCCCCTGGGTGATTTGGCGCGCTCGCGCAGCGAGACCCCCCGGCCGTCTGTTGCAGCCGAGGCCCCAAAGGCGTCACCAGCCCCAGCGGCCCCAGCGGCCCCAGCGGCCCCGGTGGCGCCACCGGCAGCCAAAGCATCCCCCGCGCCACCGGCCCCAGCCGCGCCTGCACCGCCGACCAAGGCGGCTGCGGCTGAGCCGGCCGCCGCTGCGATGGATCCGCTGCAGTATTTTGTTCAGGCCGGCGCTTTTCGCGGTGTCGAGGAGGCCGAGCAAATGCGTGCCCGGCTCTCGCTCATGGGCTTGCAAGCGCGGGTCAGCGAGCGCGAGCAGGCCGGTCGGGTGGTTTACCGAGTCCGCCTGGGGCCTTTCGATCGGCGCGAAGATGCGGAAAAAGCGGGCGAGCGGCTCGAGGCCGCCGGGGTGTCGGCGGTGCTTGTGAGGGTGCAGCGCTAGGGCGCCTTTTCAGGGGGCACAGCCTGCTGCTGTGCTGTGGCGCCGCAGGCTCGCGGTGGTACAAATTGACAGGTCCTGCCGACTCCCGTTCGGCAACAAGGAGAAATGCAGATGCGCAGACGGCAATTTCATCGCAACGCTTTGACCACGCTGGCCCTGGGCGGCAGCGCGATGGCCTGGGCACAGGCCAAGCCGCCAGCTGACGGGGCCGACTACATCAGCCTCGATCAGCCCGCTCCCACCGAGGGTGGGCCTGGCAAGGTCGATGTGGTCGAGTTCTTCTGGTACAGCTGCCCCCACTGCAACTCTTTTGAGCCGCAGCTCGAGGCCTGGCTGAGCAAGTTGCCCAAGAACGTCCACTTTCGCCGGGTGCCGGTCATGTTTCGGCCCAATTTCGAGCCCCAACAAAGGCTTTTTTACGTCCTCGAGGCCATGGGCAGGCTGCCCGATCTGCACAAGAAGGTGTTTCACGCCATCCATGTGGAAAAGCAGACGCTCGATACGGCCGAGCTGCTGGCCGCCTGGGCGGCCAAGCAGGGCCTGGACCGGGCCAAGTTCCTCGAGCAGTACAACTCGTTTCCGGTGGTCACCAAGGCGCGCCGCGCCACGCAGCTGCAAGAGCAGTACAAGGTCGACGGTGTGCCTTCCCTGGGGATCGCGGGGCGCTATTTCACATCGGGCTCGATGGCCGGCAATATGCAAAAGGCCTTGCAGGTGACCGATTACCTGATCGCCCAGGCCGCCAAGCGCACCAAGGCCTGATTCGCACGCCTGGGCTGCCGCACCGACCGGCTTGGCGTCAGATCGGGCGCAGCCAATGCGCGGCTTGAACGCGGGGCTAGGCTGGCTACAATCTGCCGAACCGTTAAATTGCAAGATTCGTGCCTTATCCCATGCCCCAATTTTCTCCCTTGATCCTGAGCGCGGTCCTGCTGCTGGCTGGGGCAGTACCGGCATGGGCCGAAAAAGCCGACCGGTTCAAGCCGCTCAATGCAGAGGCCGACGCGATGCGGCACGATGAGCTCAAGCAGCACACCTTGTTTACCGGCAACGTCATCATCACCAAGGGCACCATTGTGTTGCGTGGCGAGCGTGTGGAGGTCAGCCAGACCCCTGACGGCTACCAGCGCGCCATCATCACGGCCGCCCCTGGCAAGGTGGCGTTCTGGCGCAACAAGCGCGACGGTGTTGACGAGACCATCGAGGCCGAGGCCGAACTGATCGAGTACGACGGCAAAGCCGATGTGGTGCAGCTCACGCGCAAGGCCGTGCTGCGGCGCTTTGCGTCAGGCACCTTGGCTGACGAGACGTCCGGTGCGGTGATCCGCTACGACAACGGGCGCGAGTTGTTCACCGTCGATGGCGAGCCGCGCAACCTCGGCGGCGGCGGCACCCGGGTGCGCGCGCAGCTGTCGCCGCGCCAGCAGCCGCCGGCTGCCTCCGGTGCACCGGGCGCGCCTGCGCTGCGGCCCAGCCCTGCGCTGAGCCCGCAAAAGTAAGACCCATGCGTCCGATGGAAGCTGCCGCCTCGCCCGGTGCCGCCGTGCAGGCCGGCCAGAGGCCCAGCTGGCTCGAGGCCGTCGGGCTCAAGAAGTCCTATGGCGGCCGCATGGTCGTGGAAGACGTCTCTCTGTCGGTCAAAAGCGGCGAGGTCGTGGGTCTGCTCGGCCCCAACGGGGCTGGCAAGACCACGTCGTTTTACATGATCGTGGGTTTGGTGCGCGCCGATGCCGGACGCATCAGCATCGACGGGCAGTCGGTCGAACGCATGCCCATCCACAAGCGTGCGCGCATGGGCTTGAGCTACCTGCCCCAGGAGGCGTCGATTTTTCGCAAGCTCACGGTGGAAGAGAACATTCGCGCCGTGCTCGAGCTGCAGGTCGACGCGCAGGGCAAGCCTTTGGGCGCGCCCGAAATCGAAAAGCGCACCGACGCCTTGTTGCGTGACCTGCGCGTCGAGCACCTGCGCAAGTCGGCCGCACCGTCGCTGTCGGGCGGTGAGCGCAGGCGGGTTGAAATCGCGCGCGCGCTGGCCAGTCAGCCGCGCTTTATCTTGCTCGACGAACCCTTTGCCGGCATCGACCCGATTGCGGTCATTGAGATCCAGCGCATCGTCGGCTTTCTCAAGGCGCGCGGCATCGGCGTCTTGATCACCGACCACAACGTGCGCGAGACGCTGGGCATTTGCGACCACGCCTTCATCATCAGCCAGGGGCATGTGCTGGCCCGTGGCACGCCGGCAGAGATCGTCGACAACGCCGATGTGCGCCGGGTGTACCTGGGCGAGCACTTTCGCATGTAGGCCATGAAACAGGGCCTGTCACTTCGCGTCTCGCAGCACCTGGCGCTCACGCCGCAGCTGCAGCAGTCGATCCGCCTGCTACAGCTGTCGACCCTCGAGTTGAGCCAGGAAGTCGAGCAGATGCTCGACGACAACCCTTTCCTGGAGATGGCCGACGACACGGCCGAGCGCGAGCAGTTCGGTTTGGAGCAAGCCGACGCGCCTGTGAGCCTGGACGCTCGCGACCATGAAGGCGCGCAAGAGGTCAGCGCGCCGGTGGACATGGCCTCGCTTTCGGCCACCCAGCCTGCGGCGGGCGAGACGCCGAGCAGCGAATCGAGTTCCGACTCCGATGCGCCAGCTGCCCTTGAGGAGAGCTGGGAAGGCGATGGCAGCGTCGAGACAGCGCCCGATGACAGCGAATGGGGCAGCGATGCGCCGGCGCGCAAGAACAACAACGACGACGAAGAAACCGATGCGATCGACCTGGCGCGTGGTCATGAGACGCTGCAGCAGCACCTGCACCGCCAGTCCTTGTCCTTGAGGCTCTCGCCCGAAGACCGCGCGGCGCTGCATTTTCTGATTGAGTCGCTCAACGACGACGGCTACCTGCAAGACAGCCTGGAGCAGTTGGCAGCGGGTCTGGCCGGCGACGACCTGGAGGCTTTTGAAGAGCTGCAGCAGCGCTTTGGCGTCGCCCTGGGCTTGCTGCACCACATGGAGCCTGCCGGTGTGGGCGCGCGCGATCTGGCCGAGTGCCTGAGCTTGCAGCTGCTCGACGAGCGCGACAGCCCGCAGGTGCGCGCCGCCCTGGCCGTGTGCAAGCAGCCCATGGAGTTGCTGGCCAAGCGCGATGTCAAGCGCCTGGCAGCGGCCACCGGCTGCAGCGACGATCTGGTCAAAGCGGCCATCGGCATCATCGGTCGGCTCGACCCCAAGCCGGGGCGGCGCTTCGTCGACGTCGAGCGCAACCTGATCGTGCCCGATGTGCTGGTTGTCAAAGCGGGCCGCGGCTTCAAGGTTCTGCTCAATGGCGACGTGATGCCCAAACTGCGCGTGCACGACATCTATGCCAACGCCCTGAAGGCGCACAAGGGCCAGCAGGCAGCAGCGCTGCAGCAGCGCCTGCAAGAGGCGCGCTGGTTCATCAAGAACATCCAGCAGCGCTTTGAGACCATCTTGCGTGTCTCCACCGCCATCGTTGAGCGGCAAAAAAACTTTTTCATCCATGGCGAGCTGGCCATGCGCCCGCTGGTGCTGCGCGAGATCGCCGACGAGCTGGGCCTGCACGAATCCACCATTTCGCGTGTGACCACGGCCAAGTACATGAGCACGCCCTACGGCACCTTCGAGCTCAAATACTTTTTTGGCTCTGGCTTGGGCACCGAGACTGGCGCCAACGCCTCGAGCACCGCCGTGCGCGCCCTCATCAAACAATTTGTGTCCGCCGAGAACGCCGCCAAGCCCCTGAGCGACAACCAGATCTCGGACATGCTGCGCGAGCAGGGCATTGAGTGCGCCCGCCGCACCGTGGCCAAATACCGCGAGGCCTTGCGCATTGCGCCGGCCAATTTGCGAAAGACCCTGTGAACGCCCTGACCCTGTTTTTGCCCTGCGCCGCCGGGGTGCAGGACCTGCTGGCCGTCGAAGTGCAGCGTATCACCGGCACCGCCCCCAAGGCCTGGCGCGCCGGCGTGGCCTTGCAAGGCAGCTGGCGCGATGTGATGCGGCTCAATTTGCACAGCCGGCTGGCCCAGCGCGTGCTCGTGCAGCTGGCGCAAAACGCCTACCGAGGCGAGCAAGACCTCTACAACGCCGCAGGCAATGTGGCCTGGGAGCTGTGGTTTGGGCCGCAGCACAGCTTCAAGGTGGAGCTCACAGCCCAGCACAGCCCGCTGCAAAGCCTGAACTTTGCCACCTTGCGCATCAAGGATGCAATTGCCGACCGGTTTCGTGCCAAGTTCAACGACCAGCGCCCGAATGTGGAGACCCGCTGGCCCGATGTGCGCATCCACGCCCACCTGACCACCGATGCCGTCACCTTGCACATCGACACCTCGGGCGAGCCCCTGTTCAAGCGCGGCTGGCGACAGGACAAGGGCGACGCGCCCCTGAAAGAAACGCTGGCCGCGGCCATGATCGCAGCCAGCGGCTGGGATCCTCGCAGTGGGGTTGCGCTGTACGACCCTTGCTGCGGCTCGGGCACCATCGCCATTGAAGCGGCGCAGATCGCCTGCCACATGGCGCCGGGTTTGCAGCGGCCCTTTGCCTTTGAAAAGCTCAAGCCCTTTCAGCCCCATGTGTGGCACGACCTCAAGGCACAGGCGCACAGCGAGATCACGGCGCCGGTGGCGCCGGTCTTTGGCAGCGATGTGTCGTTTCGCATGGTCGACTTTGCTCAGCGCAACGCCGAGCGCGCCGGTGTGGCCCATGCGCTGCAGTTGCGCGGCGGTGACGCCCTGCAGCGCCCGCCGCCAGCGCCTGGCGGTGTGATGCTGCTCAACCCGCCTTATGGCGAGCGCATCGCGGTGGCCGGTGTGGCCGCACCCGGTGGCGGTCGCAGGACGCCGCAGCGCGGAGCGCCCGTTGAATCTTTTGACCAAGGCGTCGACGAATTCGGCCAGCCCTTGAGCCCAGCCCCAACATCGGCATCAGCACCAGGGCGCAGCGCACCAGGCGGGCGCGAGCACGCGCAGACCGAAACCGGTCAGCAGGTCGATGACTTTTTCGAACGGCTGGCCGCCCACTGGAAAAAACAATACGCCGGCTGGACTGCTCATCTGCTCACGCCCGACCTTAAGCTGCCCGGCAAGATGCGCCTGAAAGAATCGCGCCGCGTGCCCATGTGGAACGGCCCGATCGAATGCCGGCTCTTTCGCTTCGACCTAGTGGCCGGCTCGCCGCGCAAGGCAGAGTCTGCTGCACTGCCCCCTGCCGGGCCAGCGCCGCAGTGATTCCCCCCGAATCAAACCCCCTCCCCCACTGGGGGAGGGCAGGGGTGGGGGCAGAGGCTGCGGTGGGTGCACAGGCTGCGGTGGGTGCAACTGCGGTAGAACAGCCGCAGACCCAGCGCGAGGTCCATGCCCCCGTGGTCATCGACACCAACGTCGTGCTCGACCTATTGGTTTTTAGCGACCCGAAAAGCGCCGAGCTGCGCGCCGCACTCCAAGCCGGCCGCCTGCAGTGGCTGGCCACCGCGCCCATGCGCGAAGAACTCCTGCGCGTCCTGGACTACCCCCAGCTCCAGCCACGCCTGGCCTTCTACAGACTCACGCCCGAGCAGGTGATGGCTGCCTTCGATGCACGTGCCAACCTGTGCCCTGTCGCACCCAAGGCCAGCTGCACCTGCAAAGACGCCGACGATCAAAAATTCATCGAC
>JAIXWZ010000228.1 GCA_027491035.1 Comamonadaceae bacterium
CCAGCGGCTGTGTCCGGCCGAACCAGATCCCGTCGACCGCCTGTCCCTGGTGCTGCAGCTTGAGCTGCAGATGGCCCTGGCCTACCAGGCGCTGCGAGATCACCTGCAACTCCTCGCAGAAGGTGGGCGCGGCAAAGCCCTGGCCCCAGACTTGCTGCTCGAGCGCATCGACCACATCGGGTCGCCGGTACTGCGGTGCGAGCGGGCCGTCGGTTTCGAGCTGGCGCGTCAGCGTCGCCTCATCGAGCCATTCGCGCGCCACTTGCTGCAGGGCCTGCTCGAAGGTCTCGAGCTGGTCCTTGGGCACGGTGCAGCCGGCGGCCATGGCGTGGCCGCCAAAGCGCAGCAGCACGCCCGGATGGCGCTTGGCCACCAGGTCCAGCGCATCGCGCAGATGAAAGCCGGGGATCGATCGGCCCGAGCCCTTGAGCTCGCCGGACTTGCCCTCGGCGCCGCTGGCCGCGAACACAAAGGTCGGGCGGTGCATCTTGTCCTTGATGCGCGAGGCCACGATGCCGACCACGCCCTCGTGAAAGTCGGGCTCGAAGACGACCACCGCCGGCGCGGGTGCGCCCGCGCTGGCCCGGGCATCGGCGATGGCCATGGCCTGCTCGCGCATATGGCCTTCAATGTCACGGCGCTCACGGTTGATCTGATCGAGCTGCTGCGCCAGCTCGCTCGCCCGCGTGGCCTCGTCGGTCAGCAGGCACTCGATGCCCAGCGTCATGTCGGACAGGCGGCCGGCGGCGTTGATGCGCGGGCCCAGCGCAAAGCCAAAGTCCATGCTGCTGGCTTGTGCGCTCTTGCGCTTGGCCACCTCGAACAGCGCGGCCAGGCCAGCGGGCATCTGGCCGGCGCGGATGCGCTTGAGCCCTTGGGCCACCAGCCGGCGGTTGTTGGCATCGAGCCGCACCACATCGGCCACCGTGCCCAGAGCCACCAGCGGCAACAGACCATCGAGCTTGGGCTGCGGCGCTTGCGCATACACGCCGCGCTCGCGCAGCTGGGCTCTGAGGGCCAGCAGCACATAGAACATCACGCCCACGCCGGCGATCGACTTGCTGGCAAACGCGCAGCCGGGCTGATTGGGGTTGACGGTCACATCGGCCGGTGGCAGCGCGATGCGGCCTTCAATCTGCGCCGGCAGATGGTGGTCGGTCACCAGCACCTGCAGACCGAGCTCGCGCGCGCGCGCCACTCCCTCGAAGCTGGCGATGCCGTTGTCCACGGTCACCAGCACGTCGGCCCCTTTGGCTTTGACCCGCTCGGCGATGGCGCCGGTCAGGCCATAGCCGTCGATCACCCGGTCGGGCACGAGGTAGCTGACGCGGTCAAAGCCCAGGGCCTGCCCGAGCAGGCGCAGGCCTCGCACCGCCACGGCGCAGGCCGTGGCGCCGTCGCAGTCGTAGTCGGCGACGATGCAGATGTGCCGCTTCTGGCGCATCGCATCGGCCAGCAGGCCAGCGGCCTGCGCGCAGCCAAGCATCTGCGACGGCTCGATCAGGCGGGCGAGCTGGTCGTCAAGCTCGTCGGTGCTGTGCACGCCGCGGGCCGCATACAACTGGGCCAGCAGCGGGTGCACCCCGGCCTGCTGCAAAGTCCAGACGCTGCGCGCTGGCGCCTGACGCACCGAAAGCTTCATAGCGCGTCCTTGAGCAAGTCGGGCCAGCGCGGGGCTGCCAGCCTGGTTTTGAGGCGCTGCCACAGCGTGGCTTGGGCGCTGCGCAGGCTTAAGGCCCCGCGCTCGCCGCACAGGGTTAAGGTGACGGGGCGCCCGCTGCGCTGGCGCTCGAGCAGGGGCTGCAGGGCTTGGCGATCCAGTTGGGCCCAGGCCTGCGCGTAAGCGTCCCAGTCGTCGGCCAGGGCCGCCCGGGTCAGTGTGTGGGGCATGTGCACTGCGGCTGCGTCGCCGGTATGGGGCGGCAGGCGGCCGGTGCCGCTGAACCAAAGCGAATTGATCGCCGGCTCGCCGCGGGCCGATCGGGCCTCGTTGACCGGGTGGGTGTAGAGCAGCATTTGCATCTCATTTTGCAGCCGGCGCAGCAGCCGCCCATGCACACCGGCGGGCAGCCAGGGGTCGACGTCACGGCCGACCACGCGGTCGAGCGCGGCGCAGGGCAGGTCCAGGGCCGGGCCGCAAGCGAGCCAGCGGTCGGCGGCCATCGCTTGGAGCTCGATCCCCTCGGACTGGAAAAAAGGCCGCATGTCCTGCAGCAAGGCCTCGCACTCTTGCGGCCGCACCTGCAGCCACTGCGGATCGCTCAGCGTGGCCTGCTCGCGCCCCATGGCCCAATGGCACAGGGTGACCCAGCCAAAGGCCTGACCGGCTGGCTCCTGGCCCAGCGCCGCCCAGGGCAGCTGGCCGTCGGGCAGTTGCGGCCAGCCGAGCGCGCGCGCCAGAGCCCGCTCGTGCGGCGGGCTCAGGCTGCTGGCCGGTGCCAGTTCAGGCTCGCCCAGGCGCAGCGCCGGCAGGAGCGCGCGCAGGTGGGCCGTGTGCTGGGGCGGCAAGCTCTGCAGGGCCGGCCACCACTGAGGGCTGTCGCAGGCGGCCCAGGGCACGATCAGATGATCGGCCTCTTGCGCGCGCGCCAGGCCGGGGACAAAGGGGTCCGAAAAAACGCTGGACATGGCGCATTGTCCCGAATTCGCCGGCCCGCCCCGGGCTGTGGCCGGTGCGCCTGGCGATGCCACAATCGCGCCATGCCCATTCCTTACGAGCTGTCCCTGGGCTGGCGCTACACCCGCGCCGGTCGTGCCTCGGGCCGCAACGGATTCATCTCCTTCATTTCGGCCGTCTCCATGCTGGGCATCGCCCTGGGCGTGGCCGCGCTCATCATCGTGCTGAGCGTGATGAACGGTTTTCAAAAAGAGGTGCGCGATCGCATGCTTGGCGTGATCTCGCACATCGAGGTCTACGGCGCCGGCGGCGGCGCGATCGCCGATTTGCCGGCTGCGCTGGCCCAGCTGCGCCGTCACCCCGAGGTGGTGGGAGCCGCGCCTTTTGTGGCCTCGCAGGCCTTGCTTGGCCGCGGCGAGGAGATGAAGGGCGCGCTGATTCGCGGGATCGACCCGGCGCTCGAGGGCCAGGTCAGCGATGTGGCGGCCCAGCAGCAAGCCGTGTTGCAGCAGCTCAAGCCCGGCCAATTCGGCATTGTGCTCGGGGCCGAGCTTGGCCGCTCCATGGGTGTGCGCGCCGGCGATGGGGTGGCCCTCATCGTGCCGGGCGGGCAGGTGACGCCGGCCGGCGTGGTGCCCAGGCTCAAGCAAATGACGGTGGTCGGTTTTTTTGATTCTGGGCATTTTGAGTACGACGCCACCCTGGCGCTGATCCACCAGGACGATGCGCTGCGGCTGTTTCGGCTCGAGGGCCCCAGCGGCGTTCGGGTCAAGCTGCGCGATCTGCACCAGGCGCGCGAAGTGGCAGGCGAGCTCATGGTCAGCTTGCCGCAAGAGCTGCTGGTGCGCGACTGGACGCGGCAGAACCGCACCTGGTTTGCGGCGGTGCAGGTGGAAAAGCGCATGATGTTCATCATCCTGACCCTGATCGTGGCGGTGGCGGCTTTCAACCTGGTCAGCACCCTGGTGATGACCGTCACCGACAAAAGAGCCGATATCGCCATCTTGCGCACGCTGGGCGCCAGCGCGCGCAGCATCATGGGCATCTTCATGGTGCAAGGGGCCATGGTCGGGCTGGTGGGCACTGGCGGCGGCCTGCTGCTTGGGCTCTTGGTGGCCAGCAATATCGATGTGATCGTGCCGGCGCTCGAGCGCTTGCTGGGCGCGAGCTTTTTGCCGCGCGACATCTACCTCATCAGCCGCATGCCCAGCGATCCGCAGGCCGCAGACATCGTGCCGGTGGCCTTGATCTCCCTGGTGCTGGCCTTCCTGGCCACGCTCTACCCGAGCTGGCGTGCGAGCCGGGTCAAGCCGGCGCAGGCCTTGCGGTATGAATAAGCCCGTGACAGCGCCGAGCGGCGCGCCGGCCTGGGTGCTGCAGGCGCGCGGCCTGAGCAAGCGCTTTGTGGAAGGCCCGCTGGATGTGCAGGTTCTGCAGGCAGTGGACTTGCAAGTGGCGCCGGCCCAGACGGTGGCCATCGTGGGCGCTTCGGGCTCGGGCAAGAGCACGCTGCTGCACCTGCTGGGCGGGCTCGATGCGCCCAGCAGCGGCCAGGTGCAGCTCATGGGGCAGGAGCTGGCCGCGCTTTCGGCGGCCGAGCAGGATCGGCTGCGCAACCGGCATCTGGGCTTTGTCTACCAGTTCCACCACCTGCTGCCCGAGCTGAGCGCCCTCGAGAACGTGGCCATGCCCTTGCTGATTCGCCGCCAGCCGCGCGCGCAGGCGCTGGCCAGCGCCGCTGACACGCTGGCCGCTGTCGGGCTTGCTCAGCGCCTGCAGCACCGCCCCGCTGAGCTGTCTGGCGGCGAGCGCCAGCGGGTGGCGATTGCGCGCGCGCTGGTCACCCAGCCCGCTTGCGTGCTGGCCGATGAGCCCACCGGCAACCTCGACCGCGGCACGGCCGAGCGGGTTTTTGAGCTCATGCTCAAGTTGGCGCGCGAGCAAGGCACGGCCTTTGTGGTCGTGACCCACGACCCCTTGTTGGCGGCGCGCTGCGACCGCCGGTTCGATCTGGTCGAAGGGCGACTGACGGCTGCTTGAGGCCGGTTGCGGCCAGCGATCTACAGCAAACGGTTGAACCACAGCACGGACAGGCCGGCTGACAGCAGGGCCAGGGCTGCGCCGAGCAGGGCCATGAGGCCGGAAATTTCGGTTTCCTTTTTCTGCAGCGTCAGCTTGGAGCTCAGCGCGGTGTAGACCTTCTTGAGGTCTTGCGCGGTGCCGGCGTAGAAGTACTCGGCCTGGGTCTTGGCGGCAATGGCCTTGAGCGTTTCTTCATCGAGCCGAACCCGCATCGACCAGCCCTCAAAACCGATGGTCTCGCCCGTGACCGTGCCCACGCCCACCGTGTAGACCTTCACGCCGTAGTCGGCCGCCAGCTTGGCCGCCTCCAGCGGCTCGACCCCGGTGGTGCGCTGACCATCGGTGAGCAAAATGACCGCCGCCGAGCCGTTGGAGCCTGGGGCAACCGGCTCGTAGACCTTTTTGCCCGGCTTGGCCTTGTCGTCCAGGCTGCTGCCCTGGGGCCGGCTGCCGTACTGCATCTTGGCCAGATCGATATCGGCATCGGGAAAGAGTTCGGCCAGGGACATCACGATCCCGTTGCCGATGGCAGTGCCGCGCTGCATTTGGAACTTGTCGATCGCAGCGACCAGGTCCTCGCGGCTGAGCGTGGCCGGCTGCACCACCGAGGCGGTGCCGGCAAAGGCCACGATGCCCACCTTGACGTGGCGCGGCAGTTCGGTCAAGAAGGCCTTGGCCGCGTTTTGCGCCGCCACCAGGCGGTTGGGCTCGACATCGGTGGCGCGCATGCTGCCCGAGACGTCCATGGCCAGCATGATGGTCTCTTGCTGCGAGGGCAGGCGGATGGTGGCAAACGGCCGCGCCGAGGCCACAAGCAAAGCGGCCAGCGCAAGCAGGAAGAGCGCCGGGGGAATGTGCCGACGCCACAGCGCGCGGCCGGACATGGCCTGGCTCACCATGGCCAGGCTGGCATAGCGAATGGCGATTTGCTTCTTGCGCTTCATCAGCCACAGGTACAGCAGCACCAGAGCCGGCAAGATCAACAGCAGCCACAGCAGCTCAGGCCATATGAAGGTCATGGGTTTGCTCCGCTTGGCTTTTGTCGGGTTGGGGGGGAAGGGCGTCCTCAGGCCGCTGCGGGCAGGGCGGTGCGCACGCGGCGCTGGCGCATCTGGCGCATCTGGCAAAAACGCACCAGCGCATCGAGCAGGTCGTCGTCGGTGCGCAATTCGAGCGCGTCTACCGCACTGGCCGACAGCGCCTGGCGCAGCGCTTGTTCCCGCTGGCCGGCCAGCTGCGCAAAGCGCTGGCGAAAGCGGCGATCGTGCGTGTCGACCATCAAGACCTCGCCGGTTTCGGCATCGCGCATGGGCACCATGCCCAGATCGGGCAGCTCCATCTCGAGGGGGTCGAACAGGCGCACCGCCACCACGTCATGGCGGCGCGCCAGCAGCCCCAAGCTGGCCTCCCAGCCCGGCTCGCTGATGAAGTCCGACACCACGAAGACGGTCGAGCGGCGCTTGATGTGATGGGCCGCCGCCTGCAGCAGGTGCTGCAGTTGTGTGGGTTGCACTGCCGGTGCGGGCGCTGGGCGGTTTTGCAGGCGGTGCAGCAGTTGCAGCACCTGCAAGCGGCCGCCGCGCGGCGGCAGCACCGCCTCAACGGCCGAGCCGTAGAGCAGGGCCCCAACCCGGTTGCCCTCGCGCGTGAGCAGCCGTGCCACGCTGGCGACGAAGTCGCGGCTCAGATGGTTTTTGCGGCGCGCGCCCGAGCCAAAGTCCACCGAGCCGCTGAGGTCCAGCAAAAACCAGGCGGTCATTTCGCGGTCTTCGGTGTAGATGCGCACATGCGGCTGGTCGAGCCGGGCGGTCAGGTTCCAGTCGATGTGCCGGACATCGTCTTGGGCCTGGTACTCGCGCAGATCGGCCAGGTCCAGCCCCTGGCCGCGCATCAAGCTGCGGTGGTGGCCCTGCAGCAGCCCGTCGAGGCGGCGCAGCACCGTCCACTCGAGCCTTTGCAAAACGGTCTGGGCGTCGGCGCGCTCATCGACATCGACCGCGGCCGGCGGCGGCTGCTGCTGCTCGCCGCCGAACCATTTACGCAGCCAGTTTTTCATGCTCGAGGGGTTTGGCCGGCGCGGCAATTTTGGCCATGATGCGCGCGATCACCGCATCGCTGCTCAGGCCCTGCGACAGGGCCTCGTAGGACAAGACCAGCCGATGGCGCAGCACATCGGGCACCAGATCGACCATGTCTTCGGGCAAGACATAGCCGCGCCCGCGCAGCAAGGCCAGGGCGCGCGCGCCCTCGGTCAGGGCGATGGTGGCACGCGGGCTGGCGCCGTAGGTGATCAGACCCTTGAGGTCGGCCAGGTCATGGCGCTCGGGATGGCGGGTGGCCGAGACCAGCCGAACCGCGTACTGCAGCAAGCTGGGGTCGACATAAACCCCTCGGCACTGCGCCTGCAGCGCGGCCAACTGCTCGATGCTGGCCACTGCCGTGACATCGATGCGTGGGCCGATCACCCGCTCGACGATGACGTACTCCTCCTCGTCGCTGGGGTAGTCAACCAGCACCTTCATCATGAAGCGATCGACCTGCGCCTCGGGCAGCGGGTAGGTGCCCTCGGTCTCGATCGGGTTTTGCGTGGCCATCACCAAGAAAGGCCGGGGCACGGGATGGGTCTGCCCGGCGATCGTGACTTGGCGCTCCTGCATGACCTCGAGCAGCGCGCTTTGCACCTTGGCCGGCGCGCGGTTGATCTCGTCGGCCAGTAACAGGTTGGCAAACACCGGCCCCAGGGCGGTGCTGAAGTCGCCGCTTTTTTGGTTGTAAATGCGTGTGCCCACCAAGTCGGCGGGCACCAGGTCGGGCGTGAACTGGATGCGCTTGAATTGGCCGCGCAGCGTCTCGGCCAAGGTCTTGACGGTCAGCGTCTTGGCCAGGCCCGGCACCCCCTCGACCAGCAGGTGGCCCTGCGCCAGGATGGCAATCATCACACGTTCGAGGAATCGGTCTTGTCCGACCACCACGCGCTTGACCTCGTAGAGGATCTTTTCCATCAGCTGGGCGGTCTGAGCGGGTTCTGGCGTCGAGGGGTTCATGCGCGTTCCAAACAAGAGCTGGGCAGGATTTAAAAAGGCGACAGGCCGACGGCCGAGGCGGCGTTTTCGATGGGCACCGCAAAGCCGATGCCGATGAAGGTGCGTTGCTGCGAGGGGTTGTAGATGGCCGTCACGATGCCCACCACCTGCCCATCCATGGTCACCAGCGGACCGCCCGAATTGCCCGGGTTGGCCGCCGCATCGAACTGGATCAGGTTGCGCATCTCGTGCTGGCCCTCGGGCGAGCGAAAGGCGCGCTGCAGGCCCGAGATGACACCGGCCGAGGCTGATGGCCCGATGCCAAACGGAAAACCGACGGCCAGCACCTCGTCGCCGGGGGCCAGGTCACGGGTCGAACGCATGGTCGCAGCGGTCAGGTCGTCAGGGATCTTGTGCGCCTGCAGCACCGCCAGATCGTTTTCAGGTTGCGCGCCCGTGACGCTGGCGGTGGTCTCAAGCCCATCGGCAAACTCGATTCGGATGACGGCTGCGCCTTGCACCACATGCAAATTGGTCAGGATGATGCCTTTGTCGACGATGACCACGCCGGTGCCCACGCTGCGCTGGACCAGCTCGCCGCTTTTTTTGTCGGTGTCAAAGCCGGTGACGCGCACCACCGAAGGCGCAATGGCTTCGTAAGCCTTGGCCGCCTTGGAGGGCAGCTGCACCGTCTCGAGCGTCTTGAGCACCGCGCCATCGATGTCTTTTTGCGTCAGCGCCGCCGGGATCTGACCGCTCAGGGCCAGCAAGCTTGCCAGCGTGGCTGCGGCCAGCGCGCCGATCACGGCCCACAGCAGGCGCGGGTTCGAGGGGTCGATCGCACGCAGCCAAGCGCGCATCCGCACGGCGCGGGTTGGCGCGGCCGGTGCGAGGTCGGGGTCGGGCTCGGGGGCAGGCTGCGCCGGTGCACCGGCACGTGAGCTGCTGTAGAGCGCCGATCGCTTCACAGGTCCTCCGACTGGGCGCTGGGGCCCGAAGCAGGCCTGCACTGGGCCAGGCCTGCGCGCGCCCGGCCTGGCGGTCTATGCCCAGGCGCAGACTCAAACTGCTCGGTCTCCAATCGCTTAAAAAAGGCCACGGCTTGCGACATCCAGGGTGGGGTCAAGGTGGGCTTCAAGCCTCGGTCTGGCAGCGCCGCAAGAGGACTTGAACTCCAGCACGGTATCACGTTCGCGTCGCTTTTGCATCTTGCGTGTGCAGCGCTTGAGCGCGTTTGAGGCATCATCTGGCTGCCGCCGCCGCGCCACGGATGGAGCCTCATGGTCTGGATCGACACCCACTGCCACCTCGATGCCCCCGAGCTGGCCGCCGATTGCGCGGCCGTGCGCGAACGGGCGCGCGCCGCTGGCGTGGCCCACTGCCTGATCCCGGCGGTCAGCCCGGCGAACTTTGAGGCGGTGCGCAGCCTGGCGCACCGTTTTGGTGACAGCTACGCCTTGGGCCTGCACCCCCTGTATGTCGCCGACGCGACCGATGCCGACCTGGCCGCGCTCGAGCAGGCGCTGCAAGACCATGCCGGCGATCCGCGCCTGCTGGCCGTGGGCGAGATCGGCCTTGATTTTTTTGTGCCCGCGCTGGCCACCGAAGCCATGCGGGCCCATCAGGAGCGCATCTACCGCGCCCAGCTCAGGCTGGCGCGCCGCTTTGACTTGCCGGTGGTGCTGCATGTGCGCCGGTCGGCCGACCGGCTGCTCGCGCACCTGCGCGAGCTGACGCCTGCCGGCGGCTGGCGCGGCATCGCCCATGCTTTCAATGGCAGCGAGCAGCAGGCCATGCGTTTTGTTGAGCTGGGCTTCAAGCTCGGCTTTGGCGGGGCCCTGACCTTCGATTCGGCCCGGCAACTGCGGCGCCTGGCCAGCACCTTGCCGCTTTCGGCCCTGGTGCTCGAGACCGACGCGCCGGACATTCCCCCCTGGTGGCTCTACCGCACCGCGGCCGAGCGTGCCGCCGGCTTGCCGCAGGGGCGCAACGAGCCGGCTCAGCTGCCGCGCATCGCGCAGGAGCTGGCCGGTCTGCGCTCGATGGGTGTGCAGGAGCTGGCCGAGCAGCTGCGCCACAATGCGCTGGAGGCCTTGCCGCGGCTGTCGCCCTTGTTGCCCCCTTGGCCTGCGACTTGACCCCCGCCCCTGCCACTATGCCCCCTCGTTCTTCTGCCGACAGCCCCGGGCGCCCCACGCCTCAAGGCCCCGAGGTCAATTACTCCGACGACGGCGTGATGCGGCATCTGCATTTGGGCACCCCCTGGATCCAGGGCTCGATGTGGTGTGACCGGCCCGACGAGCTGGCGCTCGAGTACGTGCAGCGCATGATGGCCTGGCTGCTGTTTCGGCCTGCCCCGCAAGTCGCTGGGCTGCACGCCATGCAGCTGGGTCTGGGCGCCGGCGCGGCCACCAAGTTTTGCTTCAAGAAGCTGCGCATGCGCACCACCGCGATCGAGCTCAATGCGCATGTGTTGCAGGCCTGCCGTCTGTGGTTCAAGCTGCCCGCGCCGTGCCAGCGCCTGCAGATCGTGCTGGCCGACGCCGCCCAGGAGATTCGTCAGGCCCGTCACCTGGGCACGGTCGACGCGCTGCAGGTGGACCTGTACGACCATGATGCGGCCGCACCGGTGCTTGACAGCGCCGACTTTTATGCCGACTGCCGCCGGCTCCTGACCGAGGAGGGCGTGATGACGGTCAACCTGTTTGGCCGCCGCGCCAGTCTGGAGCGCTCGCTTGCGCAAATGGCTGGCGCCTTTGGCGAGTCTGCGATCTGGGTGTTTCGCCCCACCCGGGAGGGCAACACGGTGGTGCTGGCCCTGCGCGAGCCGCAGCAGCCCGAGCGCTCGCTTTTGGTGCAGCGGGCCCAGGCCATTGAGTCGCGCTGGGGGCTGCCTGCTCCCAAATGGCTGCGTCTGCTGCAGGCGCCCGCCTGACCATGCGCGGCCGGCGCGTCTAGGTGTAAGCCACATGCCAGCTTGGCCCGAAATGCATGCACAATCGGTCGGTTTTCGGCTATCAGAGGAGCTGTGATTGTGGGAATCAAGAGTCAAAAAGATTTCTTTTCGGGGCTGATGTTCATGGTGGTCGGCGGGCTTTTCGCCTGGGGCGCCACGAGCTACAGCGTGGGAACTGCCGCCCGCATGGGGCCGGGCTACTTTCCGCTGCTGCTAGGCAGCTTGCTGGCCCTGGTCGGCGTGGTGGTGACCTTCAACTCGCTGGTGTTCGAGCGGGTTGGAGGCGACAAGATCGGCAAGTGGGCCTGGAAGCCGCTGGCCTACATCATCGGCGCCAATTTGCTCTTCGGACTGTGCCTGCGCGGCATCCCCGAGATCGGCCTGAAGTCGCTGGGCTTGATGGTCGGCATCTATGTGGTGACGTTTGTGGCCAGCATGGCCGAGCCGGGCTGGAAGGTTAAGAACACCTTCATTTTGGGCACCGGTTTGGCCATCCTGAGCTACCTGGCCTTTATTGTGCTGATCAAGCTGCAGTTTCCGGTCTGGCCTGCCAACTTCACCGCTTGAACCCTCTCAAGACTGCTTAGGATACTCACATGGATCTGATTTCCAATCTTGCCTTGGGTTTTGGCGTGGCCTTCACGCCCATCAACCTTGCCTATGCTCTGGTCGGTTGCTTGCTGGGCACGCTCATTGGTGTGCTGCCGGGCATCGGTCCCGTTGCCACCATCGCCATGCTGCTGCCAGCCACCTACGCGCTGCCGCCGGTGTCTGCACTCATCATGTTGGCTGGTATTTATTACGGCGCCCAGTACGGCGGCTCGACCACGGCCATCTTGGTTAACCTGCCGGGAGAAGCGTCCTCGGTGGTGACGGTCATTGACGGCTACCAGATGGCGCGCAAGGGCCGGGCCGGTCCGGCCCTGGCATCGGCCGGTCTCGGCTCGTTTTTTGCCGGCACGGTGGGCACGATCATCTTGGCGGCGTTTGCGCCGCCTCTGACTGAGGTGGCCTTCAAATTCGGCCCTGCAGAGTATTTTGCGCTGATGGTGCTCGGCCTGATCGGCGCGGTGGTGCTGGCCTCGGGCTCGCTGATCAAGGCCATTGGCATGATTTTGCTCGGACTCTTGCTCGGCTTGATCGGTACCGACGTCAATTCCGGTGTGGCCCGTTTCTCCTTTGGTGTGCCTGAGCTGACCGACGGCATTGGCATCGTGGCGCTGGCCATGGGTATTTTTGGCTACGGTGAGATCATCGCCAACCTGGCCCAGCCCGAGAGTGAGCGCGAGGTGTTTGCCTCCAAGGTCAAGGGCATCATGCCCACGATGCAGGACATCAAGGCCATCACGCCGGCGATTCTGCGCGGCACGGTTCTGGGCTCGATGCTGGGCATCTTGCCCGGTGGCGGCGCTTTGCTGGCCGCATTTGCGGCCTACGCGGTTGAAAAGAAACTCGGCGCCAAGCCCGGCGAGGTGCCCTTTGGTCAGGGCAATATCCGCGGCGTCGCGGCGCCCGAGTCGGCCAACAACGCGGGTGCCCAGACCTCCTTCATTCCGCTGTTGACGCTGGGCATTCCGCCCAACGCAGTGATGGCCCTGATGGTTGGTGCCATGACCATCCACAACATTCAGCCTGGCCCGCAGGTCATGACCAGCAACCCGGAGCTGTTTTGGGGTCTGATCGCCTCCATGTGGATCGGTAATGCGATGCTGCTGATTCTGAACCTGCCGCTGATCGGCATCTGGATCAAGCTGCTGACTGTGCCCTACCGCTACCTTTTCCCGGCCATCGTGCTGTTTTGCTCGATCGGGGTCTACTCCACCAACAACAACGTGTTTGACATCTGGATCGTCGGTGCGTTTGGTTTTGTCGGATACTTGTTCTACAAGCTAGGCTGTGAGCCTGCACCCTTGTTGCTGGGCTTCATTTTGGGTCCGATGATGGAGGAGAACCTGCGGCGCGCCCTGCTGCTCTCGCGCGGCGACTGGTCGGTGTTTGTC
>JAIXWZ010000048.1 GCA_027491035.1 Comamonadaceae bacterium
CCCGTCAGCCGCACCAGCGCCTCTTGGTATTTGGCCGCAGTGCGGGCGGCCACATCGGGCGGCAGGGCCGGTGCCGGCGGGGTCTTGTCCCAGGGCTTGCCATTGATGCGCACCGCCTCGAGCCAGTCGCGCACGAACTGCTTGTCGTAGCTGGGCGGGTTTTGGCCTTGGGCAAAGGCCGCGGCATAGCCTTCGACCGGCCAGTAGCGCGATGAGTCGGGCGTGAGCACCTCGTCCATCAAGGTGAGGGTGCCGTGCTCGTCCAGGCCGAACTCGAATTTGGTGTCGGCAATGATGATGCCCCGGGTCAGCGCAAACGCCGCCGCCCGCTCGTAGATGGCGATGCTCACGCGCCGAATCTCGGCGGCCAAGGCCGGCCCCACGATCTGCTCGACCTGCTGGTAAGAAATGTTCTCGTCATGCTCGCCCACCTCGGCCTTGGCCGCCGGGGTAAAGATGGGCTCGGGCAAGCGGCTGGCGTTCTTCAGGCCCGCCGGCAGCGGCACGCCACAGACCGACTGGCTGCGCTGGTACTCCTGCCAGCCGCTGCCGGCCAGGTAGCCGCGCACCACCGCCTCGACCGCGATGGGCTTGAGCCGCTTGACCAGCATCGAGCGGCCCGCAACCTGCGCAACCTCGGCCGGCGCGACCACGCTCTCGGGCGCCTGCCCGGTCAGGTGGTTGGGGCACAGATCGCCGAGCTTGTCGAACCAAAACAGCGCCATCTGCGTCAGGATCTTGCCCTTGCCGGCAATCGGCTCGCCCAGGATCACATCAAAGGCACTGAGCCGGTCGCTGGCCACCATGAGCAGCCGGTCGCTGCCCACCGCATAGTTGTCGCGCACCTTGCCGCGCGCCAGCAGGGGCAAAGAGGTCAGGGCGGAGGTGTGCAGGGCGTCGGTCATGGTCGGGTGCTCATAAAGAAAAAGCCCGCTGACGGACAGCGGGCTTTTGATTATCCCGGACGCAGCTTGCCGCCCTTCAATGCACCACCTGCGCCAACTCCCCGCGCGTGTACTTGCTGGCCATCACTTGCACGCCTTGGGGTTTGACGCGGCTGGCCTGGCCTTCGCAGCCAAACTGCAGGTAGCGCGCCTTGCACACTTGCTTGGCCGCTTCGCGCGCGGGCTTGAGCCATTCGCGGGCGTCGAATTTGTCGGGGTTTTCGGCCAGAAACTTGCGCACTGCGCCGGTCATGGCCAGGCGGATGTCGGTGTCGATGTTGATCTTGCGCACGCCGTGCTTGATGGCCTCTTGAATCTCTTCGATCGGCACGCCGTAGGTTTCTTTCATCTTGCCGCCGTACTGGTTGATCAGCGCCAGCAACTCTTCGGGCACGCTCGATGAGCCGTGCATCACCAGGTGGGTGTTGGGAATGCGGCGGTGAATTTCCTTGACGCGCGAGATCGCCAGGATGTCGCCGGTGGGCTTGCGGCTGAATTTGTAGGCGCCGTGGCTGGTGCCGATCGCAATGGCCAGGGCGTCGAGCTGGGTGGCCTTGACGAACACGGCCGCCTCTTCCGGGTCGGTGAGCATTTGGCTGTGGTCGAGCTTGCCTTCGGCGCCAATGCCGTCTTCCTCGCCGGCCTCACCGGTCTCCAGGTTGCCCAGGCAGCCGAGTTCGCCCTCGACGGTCACGCCGACCTGGTGCGCCATTTCGACCACCTTGCGCGTGACGTCGACGTTGTAGTCAAACGAGGCCGGTGTCTTGCCGTCTTCCATGAGCGAGCCGTCCATCATCACCGAGCCAAAGCCCAGCGAGATCGCGCCTTGGCAGACCTTGGGGCTGGTGCCGTGGTCCTGGTGCATGACCAGTGGAATATGCGGCCACTGCTCGGCCGCTGCCTGGATCAGGTGTTTGATGAAGGGCTCGCCCGCATACTTGCGCGCCCCGGCGCTGGCTTGCAAGATCACGGGCGCGCCCACCTCGTCGGCTGCGGTCATGACCGCCTGCACCTGCTCGAGGTTGTTGACGTTGAAAGCGGGAATGCCGTAGTGGTTCTCGGCCGCGTGGTCGAGCAACTCGCGCATGGAAACGAGGGCCATGGTGCTGTCCTGAAGGGAGGGTTGGAAGTCAGCCCAGCCGGCTTGGTAACCGGTTGGTAACTGGCCAGATTTTACTGGGCCGCATCGCCGCGAGGGCGCGGCTCCCACAAGATCGTGTCCGGGTACGGGCCCAAGCGATGTGGGAGCGCCGGCCTCGGCGCGATAGCGCCATCGATCAAGCCCGGCCCGATCAGGCCACCCGGCAGATCTTGAGCATGTTGGTGCCGCCGGGGGCGCCCATGGGCTCGCCGCAGGTGATGGCGTAGATGTCGCCGCTTTGCACGATGCCACGCTTGAGCAGGTGACCTTCGGCCTGATCGAGTGCGGTGTCGCGATCGGCCGAGGTGTCCATGAGCAGCGGCCGCACATTGCGGTACAGCGCCATCTTGCGCTGCGTGCTCAGGCGTGGGGTGAGCGCGTAAATTGGGGTGCGGATGTCGTGCCGGCTCATCCACAGCGCGGTCGAGCCGCTGTCGGTCAGCGCCACGATGGCCTTGGCGCCCAGATGATGGGCGGTAAACAGCGCGCCCATGGCAATGGACTGGTCGATGCGCTGAAAGGTCTTGCCGCTGAAGTCGGCGTCGATCTCGTGGCCGCTGGCTTTTTCGGCTTCCAGGCAGATCTTGGCCATCTCTTCCACCGTCTCCAGCGGGTACTTGCCGGCGGCGGTTTCTGCGCTGAGCATCACCGCATCGGTGCCGTCGAGCACCGCGTTGGCCACGTCGCTGACCTCGGCGCGCGTGGGCACCGGGTTGACGATCATGCTCTCCATCATCTGCGTGGCCGTGATCACCACCTTGTCGTCGGCGCGGGCCATGCGGATCATCTGCTTTTGCAGCGCTGGCACCGCGGCATTGCCCACCTCGACCGCCAGATCGCCGCGCGCAACCATGATGCCGTCGCTGGCGCGCAGAATTTCTTCGAGCCGCGGAATCGCCTCGGCCCGCTCGATCTTGGCAATCAGCCCGGGCTTGTGCTTGTAGGCCGCCGCCGCCACGTTGCACAGCTGGCGCGCCATCTCCATGTCGGTGGCGTTTTTGGGAAAGCTCACCGCCACGTAGTCGGCCTGAAAGCTCATGGCCGTCTTGATGTCGTCCATGTCCTTGGCGGTCAGCGCCGGTGCGGTCAGGCCGCCGCCTTGCTTGTTGATGCCCTTGTTGTTGGACAGCTCGCCGCCGAGCTTGACGGTGGTGTGCACCTGCTCGCCCTTGACCGCATCGACGATGAGCACGATCAGCCCGTCATTGAGCAGCAGCACGTCGCCGGCCTTCACATCGCGCGGCAGCTCCTTGTAGTCCAGGCCCACGCCCTGCAGATCGCCGGGCTCGCTGCGTGAGGCGTCGAGGATGAATTTCTCGCCAGCCACCAGCATGACCTTGCCCTGGGCAAACTTGCCCACGCGGATCTTGGGCCCTTGCAGATCGGCCATGATGGCCACCTCGCGGCCGGCGCGCTGCGCCGCCTCGCGCACCAAGCGGGCCCGCTCGATGTGGTCTTCGGCCTTGCCGTGGCTGAAATTGAGTCGCACCACGTTGACACCCGCGACGATCATTTTCTCCAGCAGGTCCGGATCGCTGCTGGCCGGCCCGAGGGTGGCAACGATCTTGGTGGCGCGGCTGGGCATAGGCAAGTCTCCTGTTGTGGGGATTTGCATTCTCACACAGGGCCTGTGCGTGGCATTACGGGGCCGTTACCAAGGCCCGACCACCGGGCCACGCATTTAGGGGCTGAGCGTGCCGGTCACGGGGACGGTGCCGTTGAGCAAGCCGGTAAAGCGCTGGCCCTGGACCTCGCCTTGCAGCTGGTAGCGGGCGCTGCCCCGCGCAAAGTCCAGGCTGAGCCGGCTGCCGTTGATCTTGCTGTCTTCAATGAGCGCGATGCGGGTGCCACCGGCAAAAATCTGGGCGTCAAAAAACTGCTTTTTCTGGCGCACTTGCATCGACAGGTTGGGCAGGTCTGGCGCGCCGGCAAAGCTCCAGCGCCCTTCGATGCGCGCCGGCACGGTCCACAAGTAGGCCTGCTCGCCCGAATCGCTGCGAATGACCTGGTCTGGCGTCCAGGACTCGATGCGAAAGATGTTGGACACCACCCGCGTGCCCGGCCGCATGGCCAGCAGGCGCGGCATCAGCTTGGCGTTGAGGGCTTCGCCGAGGTAGAGGGTGACCACCGTGGCCTCTGAAAAATCTTCGACAAAGATATCGCCGCGCTTGAAGCTCACCAGGGCCTCGAGCTGCGCCCGTTTGGCGTTGCGCTGCGACAGCGCCACCAGGTCCGGGTTGTATTCAATGCCGACGGCGCGCACGCCGTACTTGCGCGCCGCCTCAATCGGGATGATGCCGTCGCCCGAGCCCAGGTCGTAGACGATGTCCTGCCGCGTGACCCGGGCCGCATCGAGCATCTTGTGCACCATGTCGAGCTTGGAGGGCACCCAGATGATGTCCTTGCCGGCAATGGCCATGCGCAAGCGGTATTGCTCGTCGCCGTAGTTGGTCGAGGCGCACCCGCCAAGGACCAGCGTGGCGGCCAGCAAGAGCAGTTTGAGGGGCTTGAGCAGGTTCATCTTGGGTTGGGGCGAGGGGTGGACGGGTGCCCACTCGATTGGGCAGGCGGCAGGCATCGGCAGGCGCGGCGATTCTCACACACGCGGCGCGCCTGGCGCGCCCCTGCCCATCGCC
>JAIXWZ010000078.1 GCA_027491035.1 Comamonadaceae bacterium
ACCGTGGCCATGTCGCCATAGGCGCGCTTGGACGCCAGATTCTCGTGCGCGGGCACGTACTCCACCCGCACCCGGCTCCAGTCGGCATCGAGCTCCTCGGCCACCAGTTGCGGCGCCGACGTGCGGCTGCCCTGGCCCATCTCGGTGCGGGCATAGCGGATGACCACGGTCTCGTTGGGCAGCACCTCCACCCAAGCGTTCAGGCGCGGCGTGTTCGACGCGTCGCTGCGACCGGGCAGGTAAAAACCCAGGCTCAAGCCGGCGGCGGCGGTGGCCGAAGTCTTGAGGAACAAACGCCGATCCGGGCGCTTGGCGGTTTGCTGTTCGGTTTTCATGCGCGCACCCCCTTGGCAGCCACGGCGTGGATGGCCTTGCGCACGCGGGCGTAAGTGCCACAGCGGCAGATGTTGGTCATGGCCGCATCAATGTCCTGGTCGGTCGGCTTGGGCTTTTTCTTGAGCAAGGCCACCGCCGCCAGGATCTGTCCGCCCTGGCAATAACCGCACTGGGGCACCTGATGGTCGATCCAGGCCTGCTGCACCGGATGGAGCTTGCCCTTGTTGGCCAGGCCCTCAATCGTCACCACCTTCTGCCCGCCAGCGGCCGACACCGGGTAAGAGCACGAGCGCACCGGCTCGCCGTTGAGCAGCACCGTGCAGGAGCCGCACTGGGCGATGCCGCAGCCGAACTTGGGGCCTTTTTCGTCGAGCTCATCGCGCAAGGCCCACAACAGGGGCATGTCGGGCTCGACATCGAGCTCACGCACCTTTCCATTGACATCCAGCTTCATGGTCTACGCTCCTTGATTGAACCAAAGAGGCGATCATGACTTGCAATGTCGCTTAGAGTTATTAGGGTTTTCCGGCAGGCCCGTGTGGATTCAACCGAGCCAGGCGCGGGCGGTCAGCTCGATCACCCGGTGTGCGTGCTCAAGGCGGCCGGCGGTGGCAGCCGCGCGGGCCCGCAAGCGGTGCAGCAAAATGATTTCGGCGCCCGGCAGGCGGGCCGGCGTTGGCCTGCTCTGGTGCTGCGCGGCGTTGTGGGGGTGGTCTGCCCTGGCACAGCCTTCGGCGGGCCGCGCCCGCAGGGCGGATTTCGAATAAAGCATGGTGTGTCTCCCGTTGGCAAGCCTGGCCCGCAACGGGCGGCCTGCGATCGCGCTCGGTCCCAGTCCGTCTGCACACCCACGGCGCAGGCCCGGCGAACCGAAGGCATGATGCTAGGGCGCGCCCATGGGGCGTCGTCTCAGCCACCAGGCCAGTGGCCTGTAGGACGGCGCCGATGGGCTGGCGCCTTATGCGGGCCGCCAGCGCCGCAGCAGCAAGGCGTTGCCCATCACGCTCACACTCGACAAAGCCATGGCCGCCCCGGCCACCATGGGGTTGAGTCCGCCGGTGGCCGCCAGGGCGATGCCGGCCACGTTGTAGACAAAGGCCCAGAACAGGTTCTGCCGGATCTTGCGCACCGTTCGACTGGAGATGTCGAGCGCTGCGCCCACCAGACAGAGCTCACCGCGCATCAGCGTCACGCCCGCCGCGTTCATGGCCACATCGGTGCCGGTGCCCATGGCCATGCCCACATCGGCCGCGGCCAGCGCCGGTGCGTCGTTGACCCCGTCGCCGACCATGACCACCACCGAGCCGTCGGCCCGCAGCTGCCGCACCGCCTGCGCCTTGTCAGCCGGCAGCACCTCGGCCTGCACCTCATGGCGGCCCAAGCCCAAGCGCTCGCCCATGGCCAGCGCCGCGGCGCGGCTGTCTCCCGAAATCATCACCAAGCGCAGCCCCCTGCGCCGCAGCGCAGCCAGCGCCTCGCGCGCGCCGGGCTTGGGCTCGTCGGCAAAGGCCATCAGCGCCAGCACGCTCAGCTGCCCGCTTCGCTCTTGCAGCAGGGCCGACAAGCTCGCGCCCTGCTCGCGCCAGCGCTGAGCCTGCGGCTCAAGCTCGCCCCAGGACAGGCCGAGCTCACCGAGCCAGCGCGCGCTGGCGATGCGGTAGGCCTGACCCTCGACCTGGCCGCACAAACCGCGCCCGGGCACGGCCTGCAAATCCTGCGGCGTGGGCCAGGCCAAACCCTGTTCGCGCGCCCGCTCGAGCACCGCGCGCGCCAGCGGATGCTCGCTGGCGCTTTGCAAGCTCGCCGCGCGGCTCAAGGCCTGGTCCTTCTGGCCGGGATTGAGCGCCTCAAAAGCCACCAGCTTGGGCCGCCCCACAGTCAGCGTGCCGGTTTTGTCGAAGGCCACCACGCTGGCCTGGTGGGCCAACTCAAGCGCCTGGGCATCCTTGATCAAGATGCCGTGGCGCGCGGCCACCCCGGTGCCCGCCATGATGGCCGCAGGCGTGGCCAGCCCAAGCGCGCACGGACAGGCGATGACCAGCACCGCCACCGCACGCACCACGGCCTCCTCCAGCGGCAAGCCCGCCAGCAGGGCGCCCAGCAGGGTCACAGCCGCGATGGCGATCACAGCCGGCACGAACACGGCCGAGACACGATCGACCAGGCGCTGAATCGGCGCTTTGGCCGCCTGCGCGTCTTCGACCAAGGCGATGATGCGCGAGAGCACGGTCTGCGCGCCCACCGCCGTGACCTGCATACGAAGGCGCCCGTCTGCGTTGATGCTGCCGGCCGTGAGCTTGGCACCCACCTCCTTGACCACCGGAAGCGGCTCACCGGTGAGCATGGATTCATCGACCTGGCTGCGGCCCTCGCTCACCAGGCCGTCCACCGGCACCCGCTGCCCGGGCAGCACCACCACGGCATCGCCAACCAACACCTCGGCCACCGGCACCTCGATGATTTGCCCGCTGCGCAGCACCACCTGAGCCAGTGGCGGGCGCAGAGCATGCAGCAGCGCAATGGCCGAGGTGGTTTGGCGCTTGACGCGCAGCTCGAGCCACTTGCCCAGCATGACCAGGGTGACGACAACCGCGCCCGCCTCGAAATACAAATGCGGCATCACGCCCGCCGGGGCCGACGCCCACAACCAAAGCGACAGCGCCCAGGCCGCGGTCGTGCCCACCGCCACCAGCAAATCCATGTTGCCCGCGCCGACCTTGACCGCGTGCCAAGCCGCACGATAAAAGTGCGCGCCCAAAACAAACTGCACCGGCGTGGCCAGAGCAAACTGCAACGCAGCGGGCAGCATCGCGTGCAGCCCAAAGGGCTGGGCCAGCATGGGCAGCGCCAAGGGCAGCGTCAAGGCGATGGCCCAAGCCACCGGCGCAAAGCCGGCCCAGGCCGATGCACCCGCAGGTGCCGGCGCGCTGTCCTCGCGCACGCCGTAACCGGCCTCCCGCACCGCACGCCTGAGCACCGGGGCCAGGGCCTGCGCCTGCTCGGCCGGCACCTGCACGCGGGCCGACTCGGTGGCCAGGTTGACATCGGCCTGCTGCACACCCGGCACTTTTTTGAGCGCGCGCTCGACCCGCAGCGAGCACGATGCGCAGGTCATGCCCTCGATCGCAAGGTCGAGCCGGGACAGATTCGAGTCAGAAGGGGGCGGGTTCGGTTCGTTCATGAGGGCGCTCAGCCGTCAGCGATAGCACGCCTCAAGGGTAAGGCTTTTCTCCCTGCCCGCCCATCGAACCGATGATTTGCACCGCGGTCGTGAGACACTTCTTTGACGCGCATCAAGCCCGCTGCGGCCGACTCGCCCCGCAAAAGGACACAACATGGAACACCTGCTCACCGTCTCAGGCATGACCTGCGGCCACTGCGAGCGCGCCATCACCCAGGCGCTGCTGCAAATCGACCCACAGGCCACCGTGCAGATCGACCGCGCCAGCTCGAGCGTGCGAGTGGGCAGCGAGCAGCCGCGGGCCAAACTGGCGCAGGCCATTGCCCAGGAGGGCTACCAGGTCGCCCCCACCTGAGCCGGCCGACAGAACTTTGCGCGGTCTTTACAAAACCTCACGCCCGGGGCACCGAGGCGACACACGGGCGCGCCACACTGCCTGCATCCACCCCAGACGGGATGGTCCAACCCAGGAGTCCATGATGAAAACCCGTTCTTCTTTGCTGGCCGGCGCCGCTGCGCTGGCCCTCAGCCTGCCCCTGTGGGCACAAAACGCCCCGGCAGCGGGCAGCCCTCACGGCCAGGCACACAGCGGCTCACACGCAAGTGCCCACCACGGCGCTCATGCGCACCGCGCCCCAATGATGGAGCGCATGAAAGCCGGGCAGGAGCGCCGGCTGCAAGAGCTCAAGGTCAAGCTGCAGCTGAGCGCCGAGCAAGAGCCGGCCTGGACGGCTTTTGCCTCTGCCATGCGGGCTGAGCCACCCCACAGCCGGCCCGACTGGACGCAGCTCGCTGGGCTGCCCACCCCCGAGCGCATCGAGCGCATGAAGGTCTTGCGCGAACAACGCCAAGCCCAGGCCAACGCCCGCATGGACCAACGCGC
>JAIXWZ010000177.1 GCA_027491035.1 Comamonadaceae bacterium
CTTGGGCCCAGAGCCAGCCGGCAGTGCCCGAGGCCGCCATCCGCAAGAACCTCAGCGAGCGCCTGCCCGGCCTGCCCAAGATCGACGAAATCCGCCGCACGCCCATGGCCAACCTGTTCGAGGTGCGGGTGGGCAACGAGATCTACTACAGCGACGCCCAAGGCAACCACCTGATTCAGGGCCAGTTGATCGACACCCGCAGCCGCCGCGACCTGACGCAGGAGCGGCTCGACCGCATCAACGCGATTGCCTTCGACAGCCTGCCGCTCAAAGACGCGATCACGCTGGTGCGCGGCAACGGCAAGCGCAAGCTGGCCGTGTTTGAAGACCCCAACTGCGGCTACTGCAAGCGCTTCGAGCGCGACCTGCAGAAGGTCAACGATGTGACGGTGCACCTTTTTCTCATGCCCATCCTGGGCCCTGAGTCGATCGAGCAGTCGCGCAATGTCTGGTGCGCCAAGGACAAGCTGCGCGCCTGGAGCGATCTGATGCTCTCGGACATGCCCGCTCCCGCCGCCGCCGCCGGTTGCGACAGCACCGCCCTGACGCGCAACGTGGAGTTTGCCCGCAAGATGCGCATCACCGGCACGCCCACCCTGGTGTTTGCCAACGGCACCCGGGTGCCCGGCGCCATCGGCGCGGCCCAGGTCGAAAAGCTGCTGGCCGAAGCATCGACCCCCTAAGGAAAGTCCGCAAAACCCCGTCATCGCGCACCCCCGCCGTCATCGCGCGCCCCTGCCGTCATCGCGAGGTACGAAGCGATCCATTGGCCGTTGCATGAAGGCGTGGATTGCCACGCTTGGCTCGCAAAAAGAAAGCGGACTTTTACTGGCCATCCCTAAGGCCGGTGTTGAGCCGGCGGCGCTGCGGTATCCTCGTGCCATGCCTTCTGCGTCCCCAGCCCCGATCCGCCACCGCATCGAGATCGCCGATCTGCATGCGCACCTGTTCCACGTCCGCCTGACCATCGCCAGGCCAGCCGCAGAGCAAGTCGTGAGCCTGCCCGTGTGGATCCCGGGCAGCTACATGGTGCGCGAGTTTTCCGGCCAGCTGCAGGGCCTCAAAGCGCAGCAAGGGCGCAAGCCGGTCGCGATCGAGCAGCTCGACAAATGCAGCTGGCGGCTACAGTGCACTGGCACCGCTGCCTTGCAAATCGACTACGAGGTCTACGCCAACGACCCGTCGGTGCGCGCGGCCATGCTCAGCCACGAGCGCGGCTTTTTCAACGCCACCAGCGTGTGCCTGCAAGTGCAGGGGCAGCACGATAGCCCGCAAGCGCTGGAGGTGCTCGCACCCAAGGGCCGGGCCGACTGGCTGCTGGCCACCGGTCTGCACCCGATCAGCACCGACCCCCGCGGTTTCGGCCACTACCTGGCGGCCGACTACGACGAGCTGGCCGACTGCCCCGTCACCCTGGGCCGGCTCTGGAGCGGCCAATTCAAGGCCTGTGGCGTTGCGCACCGCTTTGTGATCAGCGGCGCGCCCGAGGGCTTTGACGGCCAGCGCCTGCTCGACGATGCGCGCAAGATCAGTGAAACCCAGATCCGCTTCTGGCATGCCAGCGGCAAGCCCCCCTTCAAGCAGTATGTGTTCATGCTCCACGCCGTCGCCGACGGCTACGGTGGCCTGGAGCACCGCAACTCCACCGCCTTGGTCTGCGGCCGCAAGGACCTGCCCCAAATCGGCCAGGCCAAGGCCAGCGAAGGCTACACCACGCTGCTCGGGCTGATCAGCCACGAGTACTTTCACACCTGGAACGTCAAGCGCCTGCGACCGGCCGAGTTCGCCCGCTACGACTACAGCCGAGAAAACTACACGCAGCTGCTGTGGTTCTTTGAGGGCTTTACCAGCTACTACGACGACTTGCTGCTGCGCCGCGCCGGTCTGATTGACAGCGCCACCTACCTCAAGCTGCTGGGCAAAACCATCAACCAGGTGCTGCAAACGCCCGGGCGCAAGGTGCAGTCGGTCGCGCAAGCGAGCATGGACGCCTGGGTCAAGTACTACCGGCAAACTGAAAACACGCCCAACGCCACAGTGAGCTACTACACCAAGGGCGCGCTGGTGGCCCTGTGCCTGGACCTGAGTTTGCGGGCAGGAAGGCCTGCGAGCGACCTCGATGCGCTCATGCGGGCCCTGTGGAAACACTGCAAGGGCGGGCCGATGGGGCAGGGCGACCTGCTCGAGCAGTTGCAGGCGCTGGGCGCACGCTCGTATCGGGCCGACCTCGAGCGCTGGGTGCATGGCACGCAAGACTTGCCGCTCAAAGAGTTGCTGCAGACCCACGGCGTGGCGGTGCTCGACGAGCCAGACCAGTTGGCCCAGCGCCTGGGCTTGCGCGTCGATGAAAGCCAGGGCCTCAAGATCAAGACGGTGCTCAGCGGTGGGCCCGGCCAGACGGCCGGCCTGAGCGCAGGCGACGAGTGGCTGGGCATCGAAACCGCGACCGGCCGCGGCTGGCGCCTGCGCAAGCTCGACGACCTGCTGCTGCACGCCCAACCCGGCCAGGCGCTGCAAGCCCTGGTCAGTCGTGACGAGCAGCTTGTGCGCCTGCCGCTGCGCATGCCCAAAGCCGGCACCACCTGGCGCTTGGCGGTGCAAGACGCCGCGCGCCTTGAGCGCTGGCTGACCCCTGACCCCTCCTGAAATCCCCCTGACCCCCAAGAGGAAACCATGTCCTACGAAACCATTGAAACCAGCACCCAAGGCCCCGAAGGCCAGCAGGTGGCCGTGATCCGCCTGAACCGGCCCAAGCAGCTCAATGCCCTGAACGATCAGCTCATGGACGAGCTCGGCGCGGCCCTGCAGGGCTTTGACGCCGACGAGGCCATTGGCTGCATGATCATCACCGGCAGCGAGAAAGCCTTTGCCGCCGGCGCCGACATCGGCGCCATGGCCACCATGACCTTTGCCGACGCCTACGGGCGCAACTTCATCAGCCGCAACTGGGAAAAGATGGGCCAGGTGCGCAAGCCTGTGATCGCTGCCGTCAGCGGCTTTGCCCTGGGCGGCGGCTGCGAGCTGGCCATGATGTGCGACTTCATCATCGCCGCCGACAACGCCAAATTCGGCCAGCCCGAGATCAAGCTGGGCATCATCCCCGGCGCCGGCGGCACGCAGCGACTGCCGCGCGCCGTCGGCAAATCCAAGGCCATGGACCTGGCCCTGACCGGGCGCATGATGGATGCGCAAGAGGCCGAGCGCGCCGGCCTGGTCAGCCGTGTGGTGCCGCTGGACAAGCTGATGGACGAAGCCCTGGGCGCCGGACTGCAAATCGCCCAGTTCGGCCGCCTGGCGGTGATGGCCACCAAGGAGTCGGTCAACCGCGCCTTCGAGAGCCCGCTCAGCGAGGGCCTGACCTTCGAGCGGCGCCTGTTCCACGGCCTGTTTGCCACCGAAGACCAAAAAGAAGGTATGGACGCGTTTGTTAACAAACGCGCCGCCCGCTTCAAGCACCGGTGAGCAGAACGGCTATAATGGTAGCCCTGCGGTGATATAGCTCAGTTGGTTAGAGCGCAGCATTCATAATGCTGATGTCGGTGGTTCAAATCCACCTATCACCACCAAATTCACGGTCGTTCGATACGACCCTTGGAAACCCTCAGGTGTCCGCAGTGACCAGTAAGGCTCTGCGAGTGCCCTGCGGGCCGCCGCTAACCCCTCCCGATTACCGCTCGCTGATTCGCGCTGCGACATACTTCCGGCAGGGGCGCCCTCTTCGAAGTCCGTGATATCGGAGAGGCGATAACGGAGGCAGTACATCATCTGCATGTAGATCGGCCCGACGCCCTCACTGCGCCAGCGCTCGAGAGTGCTATCGGCGACTTGCCAGCGTTCGGCCAGTTGGGTCTGGGCGTTACCCCCCCGCCAGTCGTACCAGCACAAAGCACGCGAAGTCCGTCAACCAGGAGAGTGACGGACATGGAAAAGAGCAGATCATTGGCTTGCTGAGGCAGGCTGTGGCCGGAATACCGATCAAGGAGGTCTGCTCGCAGCGCGGACCCCGCTGCTCGAAGGGGTGCCCTCAGAGCCCCTGTACGGCCACATTCATGATGCGGGCCTGCCCTTAGGGTTCGCACCCGCGAGCCACTGAGGCCGGCGCTGAGGCCATCGCGCGGATTTTCGTTGCTGGCTCCTTGGTCCGAGGCCGGCAAAAAACGTCCAAGACCGATTGCAAGGCATCCGCCAAGTGCCCCGCTGACCGGGCGCGCGCAGGCTTAGGCCAGTGGTCAGGTGAAGAATTCCTCTGGTTTTTGCCAGCTGATATATTAGTATGCTATAGTTTCAGCATGAGCTCCATCATCCCTGCCCAAGTCACCCGTCGCGCCTCTGATTACGCCTTCGAGCACCTGCGCGAAGCGATCGTCGGCCTCGAGCTGCCACCCGGATCGGCGCTGTCGGATCGGGAACTGTGCGAGACCTTGAGCATGAGCCGCACACCGGTGCGCGAAGCCCTGCTCAAGCTGGCCAACCTGGGCTTGGTGGAAATCCGGCCGCAGGCCGGAACCTTTGTGTCGCGCATACGCATGAAGGAGGTGTTTGAAGCCAACTTCATCAGGCGCGAACTCGAAGGCGCCTGCGTCAGGGAAGCGGCCAATCTGATCACCGAGAACCAGCGCAATGAGCTGATGTTCCTGATTGATCAGCAAAAGCTCGACCACTCGGCCCAGAACCTCAAGGTCTTTAGCAGGCTCGACATCGAATTTCACAGCGCGATACACACCATCGCCGGCAACGCCATGTGCAGAACCATCATCCGGGACGTGCGCATGTTCGTGGACCGGCTGCGCAACCTGAGTCTCTATCGTCCCGCCGACCTCTCAGAAATCATCGCCGACCACCTGGCTATCGCCAAAGCTTTGGCCAACGGCGACCCGAACGGTGCAGAGCGTGCAATGGACCATCACATGGATCGTGTCCGCCACGTCGCCAAGACGTTGATGGCGCACTACCCAGACTACTTCGAGAAGGACGATGCCTAACCTAAGCCTTCAGTTCTGGCACGTCTGGCCCCATCTGGACACCCTGTTTCAGGGTGCGTTGCTGACAATTGCCCTGACTGTCGAGGCGTCGGCGGTGGGATTGGTCGCGTCGCTGCTGGGCGCCTACGTACTGCTGTCGGGCTTTAAGCCGGCAGCGGCCTTGGTCAGGGGCTATGTGGAGGTCATCCGCAACACACCATTTCTCGTCCAGCTGCTGTTCATCTATTTCTCACTGCCCAGCATCGGCATCCAGGTCAGCGCCAATCAGGCGGCATTGATGACGATGGTCATGAATTTCACCGGCTACACCATCGAGATCCTGCGGGGTGGAGTGCAATCCATACCCAAGGCTCAGCTCGACTCGGCAAAGTCCATCGGATTTTCCAAGCTGCAGACTTTCAGCTTCGTTGTCGCACCGCAAGCGATCCGCAACACCTATCCGTCCCTGACCAGTCAGTTCAGCCTGCTGCTGCTCGGCTCGTCGGTGGTGTCGGCCATATCGGCGGAGGATCTGACCGCCGCTGCCAATTACGTCCAGTCGCTGAACTTTCGCAGCTTCGAGGTCTACATCGTGGCAGCGGGCTTTTACCTGGCCCTGTCCGCGCTGTGCCGCATCACGTTTGCAGCAATCTGGCGATTGACATTTCGCAGGTGGGAGTGACCAGCGATGGATGTGATCATCACCTACCTCCCATCATTGGCGGTCAGCGCCGCAAACACTTTGCTGCTGTTCTTGGCATGCGCTGGCGTTGGCGCAGTGCTCGGGCTCGTGGTGGCGATCATGAGGACCGCCCGCCTGACCATTCTGCGCGAAATCAGCCGCCTGTTCATCTTTGTGATTCAAGGCACGCCCGCGCTTTTGTTGCTCTTCATTGTTCACTATGGGATTGCCACGCTTGGCATTCGACTGCCGCCCGCGCTTTCGGCCACCGTTGCACTGTCCTTGTACGCAGCGGGCTTCCTGGGAGAAATCTGGCGGGGGGCGATCGAAGCCGTGCCACGCACCCAATGGGAGGCTGCGAGGAGCTTGGGCTTCGCCAGAACGCAGGCGCTGTTACTGCTGATTGCTCCGCAGGCCATCTGGATCGCCTTGCCGGCGACAGTTGGGTTTCTCGTGTCACTCATGAAGGTCACGTCACTGGCCGCCATCATTGGCGTGGTCGAGTTGACCAAATCAGGCATGGTGATTGCAAACCTGTCTTTCGAACCCATGATCGTTTACGGCTTGATCGCAGCGACCTACTTCGCCATGTGCTGGCCCATGTCAGTTTTGTCTCGCCACCTCGAGAAAGGTCAGCATGCCACTCGTTAGCGTCAGGCATTTATCCAAGTCATACGGCAGCAGCTTGGTTCTCGACAGCCTGAGTCTGGACATCGAAAAAAGCAGCGTCGTTGCCGTCCTCGGTCGCTCAGGATCAGGAAAAAGCACTTTGCTGCGCTGCGTTGGCGGCCTTGAAGTCTTTCAATCAGGACAGGTCAGTTGCGACACGCAGGAATTGAAAGCGCATCAGGCCGCTGACAAGAGCTACTTTCGCAACATCGGCGTCGTCTTCCAGCACTTCAATTTGTTCCCTCATCTGACGGCGCTGTCGAACGTCACGATTGCGCTGCGCAAGGTCCAGAAACTGAGCAAGCAAGTCGTTGACGAACGCGGTCGCAGAGCGTTAGAGACCGTAGGCCTTTGGGACAAAGCCCATGCTTACCCAGCACGCCTCTCAGGCGGCCAGCAACAACGCGTGGCCATCGCCAGGGCCTTGGCGCTCGAACCGAAGATTTTGCTGCTTGACGAGGTCACCTCTGCATTGGATCCGGAACTTGTGGAAGAGGTGATCGGCGTGCTGCGCTCACTGGCCGAGCGCGGCCACACCATGCTGCTGGTCACCCACGACATCAGGTTCGCACAAACCGTTGCAGACCAAATCGTATTCATGCATCAAGGCAAGATTCACGAGCAGGGACCTGCTCGAGAAATCATTCGTCAGCCGAGGACGGATGAGTTAGCACAGTTTCTCGGTATCAAGCAAAACTGAAAGGATGAGACCATGAAGGGGTTTTTTAAGTCAATCGCAGCGGCGCTGGTAGCAACAGCGCTGATGTCGTCCGCCGTGTTCGCTCAAACCATTGAGGCGATCCAAAAGCGCGGCAAGATCGTGGTTGGAATGGACCAGACCATTCCGCCATATGGCCTGACCGATGCCAAGCGCGAACCGGCCGGCTATGACGCCGACGTTGCCAGGGCGATTGCCAAGGGCTTGGGCGTACAGGTGGAGTTCGTACAGGTCGCAGGTCCGACCCGAATTCCAGCCTTGCTGACCAACCAGGTCGACATCGTTGTAGCGACGCTGGGCATGAGTCCCGAGCGCGCCAACCAAGTTTGGTTCAGCATGCCCTACGGTAGCGTAGACGTTGTCTTCGTGACCAAGGCAGCCAACAAAATGGCCAACGCCGGCGACACCGCCGGAAAACGTGTCGGCGTGGTTCGCGGAGGCATTCAGGACACTTCGTTCACACCGATCGCTCCAAAGAACACCACCGTTGTACGTTTTGACGATGATGCAACCGTCGGCCAGGCGCTGCTGGCAGGTCAGGTCGATGCCATCGTCACCGCAAGCCACTGGGCCGCCGAGTTCATCAAGCGCAATGCGCCGGCCAAACTCGAGGTCAAGTTCACCGTGCGCCAGTCGCCCTACGGCATTGGCGTGCGCAAGGGTGAAATCGATGTGCTGCAGTGGATGAACCAGTTTGTCGCCTTCATGAAGATCACCGGCGAGCTCGACCAAATCAGCCGGCGCTGGATCGGCACCGCCTTGCCCAGTTTGCCGGTTTGGTAACGACACGCCACGCAGCAGGTTAGCCGCCGCTTTGCATGCATCCACTCCAGGAATACGACCGTGGAAATTCGCGACATCAAAATCTACAGCATTCCAGTCGATTTCCGGACTTGGATCCTGGTCAAGGTCGAGACCAACGAGCCCGGGCTCTTTGGCTGGGGAGAGGCGACGGTCGAGTGGAAGGCGCGCTCGGTAAGTGCGGCCTTGCTGGAGCTCAGGGAACTGTGTATCGGCGAAGATCCCCAGCGTATTGCACACCTGGTGCGCAAGTTGGTTACGCGCCACTACTGGGATCCAGGCGTGATCGGCATGTCGGCCATCAGCGGCATCGAAATGGCTTGCTGGGATATCTTTGGCAAGTCAATCGGGCGGCCGGTGGTCGATCTGCTCGGCGGCGCTGTGCGCGATCGGGTCCCGGTCTACACCCACCTCGGCTTTGGCGACTCATCCCATGTGTACGAGAAATCGATGACAGCCGATGCGCTTCAATCGCTGGAACACATCATCGAGCGCGGCTACCACGCGGTCAAGGTGGTCAACGTGCCGTTCCACAATCAGCACGTGTTCGCATCGCGCCGAACGGCCTATTTCAGCATGATGGACGAAATTCTCGACGCATGCCACGGACGGATTGATGTGGCCCTTGACGCCCATGGGCGATGCGGATCGATTGGCTCTGCTCAATCGCTGCTGTCCTTCTTCGCTGGTCGAAACCTGCTGTTTCTCGAGGAAATCCTCCGCCCGGCGCCTGCTGCCACCCTGGCCAGCCTCGCGCGCCAGTTCGACGTGCGACTGGCGACAGGCGAGCGATTGGTGCAATTGCGTGACTTCGTCGATCTCGGGTGCGAGCGCGCGGTCTCGGTGTTCCAACCCGATATCGCCCATTGCGGCGGACTGATGGCCGCCTGCCGCGTGGCCACAATCGCTGCGGGCTTCAATATTTCGATCGCACCGCACAACCCTTTGGGCGTGGTCGCCAGCAGTGCGGGCCTGCACTTTGCGATGGCGACTGAAAATTTCCTGGTCCAGGAAGAAATGAGCGCCCATTTCAACGCGGCCAGAGATTTCATCGAGACGCCCATCCAGTTCGACTCTGGATACTGGACCATGAAGCCCTGCGTCGGCCTGGGCATCACGGTCGATGAAGCATTCGCGGCCCGACTGCAAGGGCGCAACGAGCCGCTTCTGACCAGCTCGGCGATCGACCCAGACGGAACTCTGGTTGACTGGTAGACGAAGGGGCGCATCATGCTCATCACACAAGTTCTAGCTCATTTGCACTCAGGCGAATTTTCAGACCTGATCTTTGTCGAGATCAGGACCTCAGACCCAGCAGTAGTGGGTTGGGGGGAATGCACACTGCCTGGCAAACCTTACGCTGTTGCGGGTGCGGTTCGCGATGCAGCCAGGCTTATTGTGGGCATGCCTGTCGATTCCATCCGCAAAGTCTGGGAGACCGTCTACCGCCACAGCTATTGGCGCGGCGGTGCGATTGAAACCTCAGCCCTTTCTGGGATCGACATCGCACTGTGGGACATTGCCGGCAAGGTGGCACAAAAGCCGGTCCATGCCTTGCTCGGCGGAGCAGTCCGACAGACGATCAAGGCCTACGCGAACTGCGGGTTGTCGACCGATCCACAGGAGTTGGCCCGGCGCGCGCAAGCAGCGATCGACCAAGGCTTTCAGATCGTCAAGTTCTATCCGCTGCCGCCGGTCGTGGCGCTGCCAGAGACTGCTCTGATCGCCAAGGTCTACGACTGCTGTGCAGCAGTGCGCGCCGTGATCGGACCAACGCGCGACTTCGCCATTGACCTGCACGGGCGGACACTGCCCCATACGGTGATTGCCCTCGAACATGCGATTCGGGACTTGCGCCCCCTGTGGATTGAGGAGCCAGTCGCCAGCGAGGACATCGAGGCACTGGAGCGGGTCAGGCGCCACTTCCAGACACCGATTGCGCTGGGCGAGCGCCTTTTTACGCGCTGGCAATTCAAGCAGGTTCTCGATCGCGGCTTGGTGGACATCATTCAGCCCGATGTCGGCAATGCCGGCGGCCTATCGGAAATGCGAGTTCTGGCTGATATGGCCGAGTCTCACCATGTGGCCTTTGGGCCGCACAGCCCCAACGGGCTGCTCCACACCTGCGCCTCGTTGCAGTGCGCAGCGATCTCACAGACTTTCGGCGCGCTCGAATACCGGCCCAGCGCCGTTGACCGGTCGATATTTGACGGAGAGTTGCCGGCTCTCAGTCCAAAGGGAAGCTTCGCCGTGCAAAAGGCCCCGGGCTTAGGCCTTTGGGTGCAGGCAGGCGAGTTGCATTTTGACGAAGGCCGCGTACCTCGACTGGTCGAGCATGGCCCGGACGGTACGGCGCTGGATTGGTAGCCCATGACCGCTGGGGTGCTGCCCGTTGTTTATAGCTTTTTTACCGACTCGGGCTCGTTCGACCTCGACGCGCACGAACGGCAGATCGCTTGGGTCCGCAGCAATGGTGCCGCCGGTGTCACTCTGTTCGGCCTGGCCTCGGAAGGTGCTGCCTTATCGCCAGACGAGCGACTGTTAATCCTGGCCCAAACGTGCAAAAACCTGACAGCCCAAGAGGCGCTGCTGGTGACTGTCAGACCGGATGACGATATCAGACTTCTGAGCCGGTGCGCGATCGATAACCGCGGGCAAGTGGCGCTCATCGTTCAGATCGGGGCAGACGCAGCCGCGTCCCTCCACCAGATCGACAAGCTGGTCGCAGACCCTGGTCTTGCCCGCCGCGTGGACTTGGGTCTGCAACTGGCCCCCGGGCTCATCGACACCAAGTTTTCCGCAGGTTCACTGACTGCTTACCCGGCATTGCTCGAGCGGTTGAGCTTTCTTAAGGCCGAATACAACAGCATCGAACTGTCTGCGCATCTTGCGGCCATTGGTCAGCCTTTGGACTTGCTGGTGGGACGGCATGGGCAAAACCTCATCGAATACCTGCGCATTGGCGCAGTCGGGGTGATCCCCGGGACCGAAATGACGCTTGCGCTCAAACACATCTTGTACCAGTGGATGGCCGGTCAGCACAGCCAAGCTGTGCAGGTCTACTGTCGCGCAGCTCCCTATGTCGACTTTGCCATGCAGGACCTCGACACCGTCATCGATGTGGGCCGCGCCATCACGGCCCGCGCACTGGACATGAAGCTTGGGCGACGGCGAAGGCCCTCCAATATTGATGCACCGTCTTTTCAACGAGCGATCGAAGCTTGGTGGCCTTACTGGCAAATGATATGCGGGGGTCAGACAGAGCCTGAATTTGGCGACCTGCATCGAGCCAGTCTGGCCATTGCATACGCCGGCGTAGACCGAGATCAGACACACCCCAAGGATGGACATGAATCAACTTGACCTCAAGGGCCGCCACGCGGTCATTACCGGCGCAGCCACCGGTCTGGGCTATGCGATCGCTCAGCGCATGCTGGAGTCAGGCGCCCGCGTCACACTCTGGGACCGCGACGCGAAGGCTCTGGGGGCAGCCGTAGACAGCCTGGAGAAATCTTGCTCTGATGCGGTGGTCTCGTGCGTCACCGTCGACGTTGCCCGGCATGAGGAGGTGGTGGCCGCAACCGAGCAGACCATCGCTTGGGCCAACGTTGACGCTCTGGTTAACAGCGCCGGAGTGACAGGCCCCAATACTCGGCTGTGGGACTACCCGGTGGACAGCTGGCGCCAGGTGTTTGAGGTCAACGTGCACGGTCTGTTTTATTGCTGCCGCGAAATGTCGGCGCACATGCGGGCTCGCAACCAGGGACGGATCGTCAACATCGCATCGGTTGCGGGAAAAGAGGGCAACCCAAACGCCAGCGCCTACAGCGCCAGCAAGGCCGCAGTGATCGGCTTGACCAAATCTTTAGGCAAGGAGCTTGCTGACACCCACATACGGGTCAACTGCGTCACACCCGCTGCGGTCAAGACCGCCATCTTCGATCAGATGACGCGTGAGCATATTCAATTCATGCTGGGCAAAATCCCGATGGGTCGCTTCGGTCTGCCGCAAGAGGTGGCCGCCATGGTCGCATGGATGTGCACCGAGGAATGCTCGTTTGCAACAGGCGCGGTGTTTGACCTGTCCGGCGGCCGATCAACTTATTGAGACCCCATCTGAGAAGCCGGCCCGAGCACCGCCGCTTTGTGGGGTCCAGGTCGACGCAAGAGCTGCCAGGCCCCACCTCATCGCCAGCGCGGATACCAGGCGCCCAAAAGAATCAGGCCGACGCCGAGGACCATCGATGGGGTGATCGCATCGCCGAAGAACCAGGCGCCGGCAGCCAGGCCGGTGGCCAGCCGGAAGTAGGTAAAAGGTGCCAGCAGCGAGGGCTGGGCGTGCCGGTAGGCGTCCACATGGGCCCAGCTGGCCAGCGTGCCGATGACGGCAAAGACGAGCAGGTAGGCGCTGTCGCCAAGCGACAAATCACGCCAATCGAGCCAGGCCTGGACGATGGCACTGAGCAGCACCATCAGGGGCATGTAGAACAAAATGGTCTCGGTCGACTCGGTCTTGGTCAGCGACCGGGTCAGCAGCAGCATGACCGCACCGAGCAGGGCGCTGACAAAGCCAAAAATCACCCGCCAGTCCATCTCTTGCGGCTGCCACAGGCCGGCGGCCACAATCACGCCGACAAAGCCGATGCTGGTGGCCACCACCGCCTGGCGCGAGACATGTTCCTTGAGCATGGGCCGCATCAGCAGCAGCACAAAAAACTGCGATGAAAACATCAGGGTGGTGGCCAGCGCGATGGGCAAGAGCTGAAAGCTCTTGTAATAGCACCACCAAGACACCGCCGTGAGCGCGCTGCGCAGCAGATGTGCCCCCGGCCGCGGCGTGGCCAGCAGCGCCAGGGCGCGGCCCTGCAAGACTCGGCTGATCCAAAAGGCCAGCGCAATTTGTGACAGCGAACGAAACAGCAGCAACTGGCCCACGCTGATGCGATCGGCCATGAGCCGCACCACCACCGCCTCCAGGGTCGCCAGCACGATGGACAGCAAGAGCAGCAGCACCCCGATGCCATCGCTGGACAGGCGCTGCAAATAAGCCTTCACATCAGAGACGGGGTGCGATAGAGCAACTGCCCTTTGACCCGGATTTCGGTGTCCACGACGTAGGGCGCCAAGGCGGCGACGTCGACCCTCATGCCCAGACCTGGGGCGTCGGGCGCAGCAATCTGGCCATGGGCATCGCGCAGCAGGTGCGAGCCGGTAATCGCCAGGGCCAGTGGCTTGGGGCTGCCGGGGTATTCGCAGATCACATGCTCGGCCAGGCCAGCATAAGGCTGCAGCGACGCACTGAGCGCCAGGTGAGAGGTGAAGGTGTGGTTGACGTAGGTCACGCCGCGCGCCTGCGCATGATCGGCCACGGCCTTGGCCGGGCCGATCCCGCCGATGCGGCCGCAGTCGATCTGCACATAGCCGACCGCGCCGTAGTCGATCAGGTGAACTGCCATGTCCAGGTTGTGCGCGCCCTCCCCGCCGGCCAGCCGCACGCTGCCCGAACGCTCGGACAGCGCCCGGTAGCTGTCGTAGGCGCTGGCCTGGAAGGGCTCTTCAAGCCACAGCGCGCCGGCTTGCTGCAAGGCCGGCAAGCGCTCGGCCGCACGCTCGACATCGCGGGCAAAAATCTGCCCGACGTCCACCAGCAGCACGCCATCGGACTGCAAGCCTTCGCGCGCGGCCATGAAGTGTTCGCGGTCGAGCGCCGCGCTGGCCTGCCCGATCGGACCCCAACCGAATTTGGCAGCCCGAAAACCGCTGGCGCGTGCCTGCCGGGCCCGCTCCAGGGTTTGCGCAGGCGTGTCGCCAAAGAGCACCGAGAAGTAAGGCGTCTTGGGGTGGCTGTGGCGGTAGCCCAGCATCTGCCAGACCGGCTGCGCGCGCGCCTGGCCCAGCAAGTCCCACAAAGCCATCTCCACGCCCGACCAGGTGTGCGCCGCCTGCAGCAGATCCATGCTCTGGTAGGCCACCAGGGCTGCGATGCGCTCGATGTCGGCTGGGCCATCGAGGCGCTGTCCCAGCACCGAGGCCGACACCGGCTGGCAGGCGCCGTGCGAGAGCGGGCAGACAAATGCGGCTATCGAGGGCAGCGGCGCCGCCTCGCATTCGCCAAAGCCTTCGAACCCGCCGGCCCGCACCCGCACCAACAAGGCATCCTGGCTGCCGTCGGCTTCGGTGGTGACCAGCGGCATGGACAGGTAGAAGAAATCAACCGATTCGATGCGCATGGCGCCCGAGTTTACGCGGGCGCCATGCTGGGCCGGTGCAGGTATAGTCTCGGCTCCCCGCGGCCGATGGCTCCAAGAGCACCGCTCCTGGCCGCGCTCTTTTTCTCTCAGCCTCTGGACAGACACCATGAACCGCTGCGACCCCTCTGCTGCCCTGCCCGATCGCCCCGAAACGGGCAAGAAGGTCTATATCAAGACCTTTGGCTGCCAGATGAACGAGTACGACTCGGGCAAGATGGGCGACGTGCTGCAGGCCGCCCAGGGCTATGAGCCCACCGACGACCCCGAGCAGGCCGACCTGATTTTGTTCAACACCTGCTCGGTGCGCGAGAAAGCCCAGGAGAAGGTGTTCTCGGACCTCGGCCGGGTCAAGCACCTCAAAGACAAGGGCGTGCTCATCGGCGTCGGCGGCTGCGTGGCCAGTCAGGAGGGCCAGGCCATCGTCGCGCGCGCGCCCTATGTCGACCTGGTCTTCGGGCCGCAAACCCTGCACCGCCTGCCGCAACTGATCGAGCAGCGCCGGCGGCAAGGGCTGCCGCAAGTGGACATCAGCTTTCCCGAAATCGAGAAATTCGACCACCTGCCGCCGGCGCGCAAGGACGGCCCCAGCGCCTTCGTCTCCATCATGGAGGGCTGCTCCAAGTTTTGCAGCTATTGCGTGGTGCCCTACACCCGCGGCGACGAGGTCTCCAGGCCACTGGACGACGTGCTGGTGGAGGTGGCCGAGTTGGCCGACCAGGGCGTGCGCGAGGTCACGCTGCTGGGGCAAAACGTCAACGCCTACCGCGGCGCGATGGGCGGCAGCGCCGAGATCGCCGACTTCGCCACGCTGATCGACTATGTGGCCGAAATTCCAGGCATCGAGCGCATCCGTTACACCACCAGCCACCCCAACGAGTTCACGCAGCGCCTCATCGATGTGTATGCGCGCGTGCCCAAGCTGGTCAACCACCTGCATCTGCCGGTGCAGCACGGCAGCGACAAGATCTTGATGGCGATGAAGCGCGGCTACACCGCCATGGAGTACAAGAGCACGGTGCGCAAGCTGCGCGCCATCCGGCCCGATCTGGCCATGAGCAGCGACTTCATCGTGGGCTTTCCGGGCGAGACCGAAGAGGACTTCGGCAAGCTCATGCGGCTGGTCGACGACGTGGGCTACGACACCTCGTTTTCCTTCATCTTCAGCCCCCGGCCGGGCACGCCCGCAGCCAATTTGCACGACGACACGCCGCATGCGATCAAGCAGGCGCGGCTGGCCACGCTGCAAAGCCGGCTCGACGAGCAGGTGCGCGCCATCAGCGCCAGCCGGGCGGGGACGGTGCAGCGCATCTTGGTCGAAGGCCCCTCGCGCAAGAACAGCCAAGAGCTGATGGGGCGCACCGAATGCAACCGGGTGGTCAACTTTGAGGGCCACCCTCGGCTGATCGGCCAGATGGTCGATGTGCAGATCACCCAGGCCATGCAGCGCGCGCTGCGCGGGCAAGTGCTGCGCCCCGAGGCCTGATCGGGCGGCTCAGAACTTGGGCATGCCCGGCATGCCTTTCATGCCGGCCAAACCTTTCATGCCGCCCATGCGCTTGAGCATCTTCATCATGCCGCCGCCCTGCATCTTCTTCATCATGCCCTGCATCTGCTCGAATTCATTGAGCAGGCGGTTGACGTCCTGCACCTGAACGCCAGCGCCCTGGGCAATGCGCTTCTTGCGCGTGGCCTTGATCAGCTCGGGCTTGCTGCGCTCCTTGGGCGTCATGCTGTGGATGATGCCCTGCTTGCGCGCGATGTCTTTTTCGACCTTGCCCAGGTCCATGTCGGCCGCTTTGGCCGACAGTTGCGTGGGCAGCTTGTCCATCAGGCTCGACAGACCGCCCATTTGCTTCATTTGCTGAATTTGGGCCAGAAAGTCGTTGAGGTCAAAGCCGGCGCCGCTCTTGACCTTGGCAGCGAGCTTTTGCGCCGCCTGCATGTCGACCCCGGCGCTGACCTGCTCGACCAGCGCCAGGATGTCGCCCATGCCCAAAATGCGGCCGGCGTGGCGCTCGGCATCAAACACCTCGAGGCCGTCAATCTTTTCTGACACGCCGGCAAACTTGATCGGCGCGCCGGTGATCTGCCGCACCGACAGGGCCGCACCGCCGCGGGCATCGCCGTCGAGCTTGGTCAGCACGATGCCGGTCAGGGGCAAGGCCTGACTAAAAGCCTTGGCGGTGTTGATCGCGTCCTGGCCCTGCATGGCGTCGACCACGAACAAGGTCTCCACCGGCTTGAGCTGGGCATGGAGCTCGCTGATCTCGCGCATCAGCGCCTCATCGATGGCCAGGCGACCGGCCGTGTCGACCAGCAGCACATCAAAGTAGTGGTTGCGGGCGTAGTCGAGCGCTGCGCGGGCGATGTCGGCCGGCTTTTGATCGGCGCTGCTGGCAAACCACTGGGCGCCGGCCTGGGCGGTGACCGTCTTGAGCTGCTCGATGGCCGCGGGCCGGTAGACGTCACCCGAGACGGTCAGCACCTTCTTCTTGCGCTTTTCGATCAGGTGCTTGGCCAGTTTGGCCGTGGTGGTGGTCTTGCCCGCGCCCTGCAGACCGGCCATGAGGATGACCGCCGGCGGCTGCACCGACAAATTGATGTCGCTCACGCCCTCGCCCATGGTGGCGGCCAATTCCTTGTTGACGATGCCCACCAGCGCCTGGCCCGGCGAGAGCGAGCCCAGGACCTCCTGGCCCAGTGCTTTTTCTTTGACACGGGCGATGAAGTCGCGCACCACGGGCAGCGCCACATCGGCCTCAAGCAGGGCCATGCGCACCTCGCGCAGCATGTCCTGCACATTGGCCTCGGTGATGCGGGCCTGCCCGCGCAACTGTTTGACGAGGCGGGAGAGTTTGTCGGTGAGGGCTGAAGCCATGGCGAGTCGCCGCTGAAAAGCCGCGGCGCCGAAGTGAGGGACGGCTAAACTGTGCACATGATTCTAGCTGTGAGTCCCGCCTGGGCTTATCTGGTGGCCACCGCATCGGCGCTGGCCTACCTGCTGCTGGCCTTGTGGAGCGCACGCATGGGGACGCGGCTGAGCCGCGGCGTGTTCGCCCTGGCCTGGCTGCTGCACGCACTGAGCCTGGCCGAAGGGCTGTTCGGGCTGCCGCCGCGCTTCGGTTTTGCACCGGCACTGTCGATGACGGTCTGGCTGGCGCTGGCCGTGATCGCCATCGAAAACGAATTGCTGCCCAATCTGCGCTCGGGCTTTACCCTGGCCGGTGTGGGCACGGTGGCGGTGCTGCTGCCCCAGCACTTTCCCGGGGTCAGCTACGCCGCGATCGGCTCGGCCTGGCTGCCGCTGCATTGGGCGCTGGGCATCGCCTCTTACGGGCTGTTCACAGCAGCGGTGCTGCATGGCTGGCTCATGGCCCGCTCCGAAAAGCGCTTGCGCGAGATGACCGAGGCGCCGCAAGAGGGCATGCCCTTGCTGGCGCTCGAGCGCCTGACCTTTCGCTTTGTGCAGGCCGGCTTCGTGATGCTCACGGCCAGCTTGCTGGCCGGCGCGTACTTCGCCCAGACCGTCTACGACAGCAAAGCGGGCTCCCTGTGGAACCACAAGACCGCGTTTTCGGTGCTCGCCTGGTTTATTTTTGCCGGCCTGCTGCTCGGGCGGCGTCTGCGCGGCTGGCGCGGCCGGCAGGCGCTGCGGGTGCTCTACCTGGGCGCCGGTTTGCTGCTGCTGGGCTACCTGGGCTCGCGCTTTGTGCTCGAAGTCATCTTGCAAAGGGCGTGAGCGGTCATGAAGTACCTTTTGCTCATCGCACTGGCCCTGGTGCTGCTGTGGTGGTGGCGAACGATGGGGCGCAGGGCGTCCGGGCGCGGCCCAGAGAACAAGGCGGCGCGGGAGACTCCCGTGCAAGCGCCAGACGATATGGTGGCCTGCCGCCACTGCGGCCTGCACCTGCCGCGCCCCGAGGCCGTGACCGGACAGCAGGGGCTGTACTGCAGCCAGGCACACCAAAGCGCCCAAGAGGGCTCCTGAGCCGCCATGAGCTTGGACGCAGGCTGTCCACCGGCCCCGCCCCTTTGGCAGCAGGGCTGGTACCAGCACGCGCGGCGCCTGGACTCGCCCAACTTTGGCCAGCGGCCACAGGCAGCGCCCATCGACCTGATCGTCATCCATTCCATCAGCTTGCCGCCCGGCCAGTATGGCAGCGCCCAGGTGCAGCAGTTGTTCACCAACACGCTCGACTGGCAAGCCCACCCCTACTTTGAATCGATCCGCGGTCTGCAGGTGTCGGCGCACTTCTTCATTGAGCGCACCGGGGCCCTGTGGCAATTCGTCAGTTGCGAGCACCGGGCCTGGCACGCCGGCGTCTCAAACTACCGCGGCCGCAGCAACTGCAACGACGACTCGATCGGGATCGAGCTCGAAGGATTGGAGGGCTCGCACTTTGAGCCCGAGCAGTATGAATCCCTGCGCAGCCTGTGCGCTGCGCTGCTGCAGGCCTATCCGATCGAGCACCTGGCCGGGCACGAGCATGTGGCACCCGGGCGCAAGCAGGACCCCGGCGCGGGCTTTGACTGGTTGCAACTGCGCAACGCCCTGGGCCTGCCCGCCCCATGTTTTCCGCGCACGCCGATGCCGCCGTGAGCCACCGCCCAATGGGCCGACACCCATCGCCGGGCCCCCTCCAGGCGCGCGCAAACAATAACGGCCCTGAGCGGCGGGCCGCACTGAGCATGCGGGCCAGCAAGCCAAATCGGGCCGCAAGCCGCATCAATGCTAACTTGCCGGTCGCCGATTCACATTTTGCAAGGCTTGTGCGCTGATCAGGTGGCCAAGCGCCAGGCTGGGACAGCCGGCCACAGACCGCGGCGCTCGCCCGAGCGCGCCGCCGCCGGCCGACACCCGCCAACCCAAAGATCGAAAAAACACTACATGTAGTGCTTGAATTCAGTCCGGGCCCTAGGTATAGTGCCTGAGCGTTGACAATCTTTCTTGCCCAATCAGCCCGTCATGCGCCGCCCGATGTCCCATTGCGCGCCGGCTCCCCATGATGGGCAACATCTAATTGCAATGTTTTTGGAGTCAATTTTTTACGCTTCGCGGCTCCAACACGGTGCAAGATCGGTTCCACCATACGCCCTAGCCTCAGTCCCACAGGCCAATCATCACAAAAATTGAAATCAGTCAGAGGACACATGCAAACCGCCACCCATGCCCAAGCCGTCGGCATCAGCAACCCGGCTTTCACCGCCCCGCACGACAACCCCGCAACCAAGGCCTACGCCAACTACCAGATCATCCGGCGCAATGGCGCCGTGGTCCCCTTCGAGCCCAACAAAATCGCCGTGGCCATGATGAAGGCCTTTTTGGCGGTGCACGGCACGCAAGGCGCGGCCTCGGCCAGCGTGCGCGAAACGGTGGACCAACTCACCCAGTCTGTCATCCGCGCATTGATGCGCTCGCGCCCCGGCGGCGGCACCTTCCACATCGAGGATGTGCAGGACCATGTCGAGCTCGGCCTGATGCGTGGCGGGCACCATGAAATCGCCCGCGCCTATGTGCTCTACCGCGAAAAGCGCTCCCAGGAGCGCGCCCGCCAGAGCGTGCAGGCCGCACCGGCCCAGCCGGCCCTGTATGTCACCGATCGCGGCCAGCGCGTGGCGCTCGACCTCGACGGCTTGCACCGCCTGATCCAGCAATCGTGCGAAGGCCTGGGGGCCGACATCAAGGCCGAGCCCATCGTGGCCGAAACCAAGCGCAACCTCTACGACGGCGTGCCGATCGACGAGGTCTACAAGGCCGCCATCATGGCCGCCCGCACGCTGATCGAAAAAGACCCGGACTACACCTACGTCACCTCGCGCCTGCTGATGCACACCATCCGCCGCGAGATTTTGGGCGAGGAAGTGCTGCAAGAAGAGATGGCTGCGCGCTACCCAGAATACTTCCCGCAGTTCATCGCCAAGGGCGTCAAGCATGAGCTGCTCGACGAGCGGCTGCTGCAATTTGATCTGGCACGCCTGGGCGCGGCGCTCAAGCCCGAGCGCGACCTGCAGTTCGACTACCTGGGTCTGCAGACGCTGTACGACCGTTACTTCCTGCATGTGCGCAAGGCCCGAATCGAGCTGCCGCAGGCCTTCTTTATGCGCGTGGCCATGGGCCTGTCCTTGAACGAGATCGACCGCGAAGCGCGGGCCATCGAGTTCTACGAGCTGCTCTCGTCCTTCGACTTCATGTCGAGCACGCCCACGCTGTTCAACAGCGGCACGCTGCGCTCACAGCTGTCGAGCTGCTACCTGACGACCGTGCCCGACGACCTCGATGGCATCTATGAGTCCATCAAGGAAAACGCCCTGCTCTCAAAATTTGCTGGCGGCTTGGGCAATGACTGGACGCGGGTGCGCGCCCTGGGTTCGCACATCAAAGGCACCAACGGCGAGTCGCAAGGCGTGGTGCCCTTCCTGAAGGTGGTCAACGACACGGCCGTGGCCGTCAACCAGGGCGGCAAGCGCAAGGGCGCCGTCTGCACCTACCTGGAAACCTGGCACCTGGACATCGAGGAATTTCTGGAGCTGCGCAAGAACACCGGTGACGACCGCCGGCGCACGCACGACATGAACACGGCCAACTGGATTCCCGACCTGTTCATGCGCCGCGTCATGGAAAAAGGGCCCTGGACCCTGTTTTCGCCCTCTGACTGCCCCGATCTGCACGATCTCTACGGCGAGGCTTTTGAGAAGGCCTACACCGCCTACGAGGCCAAGGCCGAGCGCGGCCAGATCAAGCCCAGCCGCACGGTGCAGGCGGTCGATCTGTGGCGCAAGATGCTCTCGATGCTGTTTGAGACCGGCCATCCCTGGATCACCTTCAAGGACGCTTGCAACGTGCGCTCGCCCCAGCAGCACACGGGCGTGGTGCATTCGTCCAACCTGTGCACCGAGATCACGCTCAACACCAGCGACACCGAAACGGCCGTTTGCAACCTGGGCTCGGTGAACCTGGTGCGCCACCTCAAAGACGGCCAGATCGACCACGACAAGCTCAAGAAGACCGTCACCACGGCCATGCGCATGCTCGACAACGTGATCGACATCAACTACTACGCGGTCAAGAAAGCGCGCGATTCCAATATGCGCCACCGCCCGGTGGGTCTGGGCATCATGGCCTTCCAGGACTGCCTCTATGAGCTGCGCATCCCCTACGCCAGCCAGGAGGCGGTCGACTTTGCCGACCGTTCGATGGAGGCGGTGTGCTACCACGCCTATTGGGCCTCCACCGAGCTGGCCCGCGAGCGCGGCAAGTACTCGAGCTACAAAGGCTCGCTCTGGGACCAGGGCATCTTGCCGCCCGACACGCTCGATCTGCTGGCGCGCCAGCGGGGCGGCTATCTGGAAGTCGACCGTTCGAGCTCGCTGGACTGGGATGGGCTGCGTCAGAAAATTGCGCAGGACGGCATGCGCAACTCCAACTGCGTGGCCATCGCACCGACGGCCACCATCTCCAACATCATCGGCGTCGATGCCTGCATCGAGCCGTGCTTTGGCAACCTGTCGGTCAAGTCCAATTTGTCGGGCGAATTCACCGTCATCAACGGCTATCTGGTGCGCGATCTCAAGCGGCTGGGGCTGTGGGACGAGGTGATGGTGGTCGACCTCAAGCACTTCGACGGCTCGCTGCGACCCATCGACCGCGTGCCGCAGGAGATCAAGTCGCTCTATGCCACCGCTTTTGAAATTGAGCCGCAGTGGATCGTCGAGGCCGCGGCACGTCGCCAGAAGTGGATCGATCAGGCGCAGTCGCTCAACATCTACATGGGCGGCGCCTCGGGCAAGAAGCTCGACGACACCTACAAGCTGGCCTGGCTGCGTGGCCTCAAGACCACCTACTACCTGCGCACCATGGCGGCCACACACGCAGAAAAATCCACCGTGCAGGCCGGCCAGCTCAACGCTGTCTCGTCGGGCGCGGCCCCTGCAGCGATGGCTGCGGCGGCCAGCAGCAGCGCGATAGAAGCGGCAGCGGCATCGGCGCGCGCGCAAATGGACAGCACGCCGGCCACTGACATCAAGTTCTGTGCAATCGATGACCCCGGTTGCGAGGCCTGTCAGTAAAGCAGCGGTGGTGTGCCTGCACGCGTGCGTGCGCGCACACCACGCGATGCAATTGAGCAACAAGTTTCGGGCAGCCGATTGAGAATTTCGTTTCTTTTATCGGCGCACCTTTCTACAATCGAAAGAATTGGATTTTTGTATGTTGTCCTGGGACGAAGAAGTCAAACCCACTGTGCAAAGCGTCGGCGGCCTGCCCATCGGTCGCTCGGTTGAGCTTCCCCCCGCGGCGTCGGTCAGTGCCGCGCCCGTGCGCATGCTCGACGATGGCGCCATCGCCCCTGCTGCTGCCAGCGCAGCCACCACCGCAGCCAGCCCAGCACCGACAGGCCGTCGCATCAAAGTGTCCGACAAGCGGATCATCAATGCGCAGACCGACGTCAACCAGCTGGTGCCCTTCAAGTACAAGTGGGCCTGGGAAAAGTATCTGGCCACCTGCGCCAACCACTGGATGCCGCAAGAGGTCAACATGACGCGCGACATCGCGCTGTGGAAAGACCCCAAAGGCCTGACCGAAGACGAGCGCCGCATCGTGATGCGCAACCTCGGCTTTTTTGTCACCGCCGACTCGCTGGCTGCCAACAACATTGTGCTGGGCACCTACCGCCACATCACTGCACCCGAGTGCCGCCAGTTCCTGCTCAGGCAGGCTTTCGAAGAGGCGATTCACACCCACGCCTACCAGTACATCGTCGAGTCGCTCGGCCTGGACGAGAGCGAAATCTTCAACGCCTACAACGAGGTTTCCTCGATCCGCGACAAGGACCAGTTCCTGATCCCCTTCATCGAGGCGATCATGGATCCGAACTTCAAGACGGGCACACCCGAGACCGATCAGACCCTGCTCAAGTCGCTGATCGTCTTTGCCTGCCTCATGGAGGGCCTGTTCTTCTACGTGGGCTTCACCCAGATCCTGGCTCTGGGCCGGCAAAACAAGATGACCGGTGCGGCCGAGCAGTACCAGTACATCCTGCGCGACGAATCGATGCACTGCAATTTCGGCATCGACCTGATCAATCAGCTCAAGCTTGAAAATCCTCATCTCTGGACCAACGAGTTCAAGGCGGAAATCAAGGCCTTGTTCATGAAGGCCGTTGAGCTCGAGTACCGTTACGCCGAAGACACCATGCCCCGCGGCGTGCTCGGCCTCAACGCCTCCATGTTCAAAGGCTACCTGCGCTACATTGCCAACCGCCGGGCCACGCAGATCGGCCTGGAGGCGCTGTTCCCCAACGAGGAAAACCCTTTCCCCTGGATGAGCGAAATGATCGACTTGAAGAAGGAGCGCAACTTCTTCGAGACGCGAGTGATCGAGTACCAATCCGGCGGTGCCCTGTCCTGGGACTGACCCTCACACCGATCCATTAGAAACAATGCACCCGATCAACCCGCCAGTCTCCGCACGCGCCGCTCAGGCCGCGGCGGCGACTGGCTTTACCGTGTTCGCAGCGCTGGGCCTTCCCCTGGAGGGGCCCAACGCCGCGGATCGCTTCGCGGTTTCTCACCGTGAAGTGCTCTTTGCAATGTGATCAAGGAGAAAACTATGGCAACTGCAAAACAACCCGCAGCCAAGAAAGCTGCTGCCCCCAAGAAGGCTGCTGCGAAGAAGCCCGCAGCCAAGAAGGTAGCGGCCAAGAAGCCGGCCGCCAAGAAGGCCCCAGCCGCCAAGAAAGTAGCCGCCAAGAAGGCTCCGGCCAAGAAAGCCGCTGCTAAGAAGGTAGCGGCCAAGAAGGCCCCGGCCAAGAAAGCTGCTGCCAAAAAGGCTCCAGCCAAGAAAGCCGCTGCCAAGAAGGTCGCCAAGAAGCCTGCTGCCAAGAAAGCTGCGAAAAAGCCCGCTGCCAAGAAGGCTGCGAAGAAGCCTGCTGCCAAAGCACCCGCTGCCCCGGCTGCCCCTGCGGCTCAGACCACTCTGAACCCGCAAGCCGCTTGGCCGTTTCCGACGGCCGGCAAGCCCTGAGCAGTAAGGTAATTCTGCCCTAAGCCCAACATCGCAAGATGTTGGGCTTTTTTGTCTCTGGTGGGCCTCGAGCCGCGCGCGTGTGTCTCAGGCCGGCCTGAGGTGCTCGAGGGTGTAGTTCTGGCAGCCCGGGGTGGCGATCTTGTGCGCGCCCACCCGATTGCCCAGCGTGCAGCATTGCACCATGGACCAGCCTGCCTCCAGGCCGTAGAGCAAGGCGCCGCGAAAGGCATCACCGCAGCCGGTCGGATCGACCACTTGCGTCGCTTGCACCGGCTCGACCAGGGTCTTGTCGCCGTTGATCCAGACCTCGCAGCCGTGCGCGCCCAGGGTCACCACCAGCGCCTGGACCTGCTTGGACACTTCGGCGATCGACAAACCCATGCGCTCGCTGAGCAGGCGAGCCTCGTAGTCGTTGACCGTGACCCAGGTGGCCTGACGCACAAAATGCGCGAGCTCGCGCCCGTCGAACATGGGCAGACCTTGCCCCGGATCGAAAACAAACGGGATGCCCGCGGCATGCAATTGATCGGCGTGCTGCAGCATCGCGTCGCGGCCATCGGGCGAAATGATGGCCAGTTTGATGTCGGGGCGCGGCTCGATGCGGGTTTCGTGCGCCCAACCCATGGCCCCCGGGTGAAAGGCAGTGATCTGGTTGTTGTCCTGATCGGTCATGATCATGGCCTGGGCGGTGTAGCTCTGCTCGAGCTGCCGGATGAATTCGGTGCTAATGCCCATGTCCTTGAGCCTGGCCGCGTAAGCGGCGCCGTCGCTGCCGACGGTGGCCATGGGCAGCGGCACGCCGCCGAGCTGGTGCAGGCTGTAGGCAATGTTGCCCGCACAGCCGCCATACTCGCGGCGCAGCTGCGGCACCAGAAACGACACATTGAGGATGTGCAGCTGCTCGGGCAGGATCTGCTGCGCAAAACGCCCTGGAAACGTCATGATGGTGTCGAAGGCGAGCGATCCGCAAATCAGGGCAGGCATGGCAAATTTCCCGAAGTAAGAGGGCCGCGGGGCAGCGGCTGTGAAAGCCAAGCCGATGGCCCTTGCTGCGGCAAAGCGCGCCATTGTAGGGGGGGCCACCGGGGCAGCCGACGGCCGATGAAGGCGGGCCCGATGCGCGCTTGCGTTTAAAGCCGCGCCGTCATCAAGATCCAGCCCTCTTGCGTGTCGGCCACTTCGAGTCGGCAGTAAGGCGCGTAAGCGGCCTGCAGCTCTTCGCACTGACGCTCGAGGATGCCGGCGAGCACCAGGCTGCCGCCGGCGCTCACATGGGCACAAAGCAGCGGCGCGAGCACCTTCAGCGGTGTGGCCAGGATGTTGGCCAAAACCGTTTGATAGGTGCCCTGGGCCAGCGCAGGCAGACCCGCGCGCAGCGTCACCCCATTGGCCTGCGCATTGGCCAGACTCGCTTGCACGGCCGCATCGTCAATATCAACGGCATCGATCGAGCTTGCGCCCCACAGCCCGGCACCGATGGCCAAGATGCCCGAGCCACAGCCGTAGTCCAACACGCGGCCGAGCACCGGTGCTTGCCCGGCTTGCTGCCCACCGGCGAGCCAGCGCAGACACATGCGCGTGGTCGGATGGGTGCCCGTGCCGAAGGCCAGACCCGGGTCGAGCCGGATCACCCGTTCGGCCTGAGGCGGCGGCTCGTGCCAGGTCGGCACGATCCAGAAGCCGTCGGTAATGGCCACCGGCGCAAACTGCGACTGCGTCAATCGCACCCAGTCCTGCTCGGCCACCGGCGACACCGACACGCAGGTGCAGCCTTCAAATTCGTCCTGCAGCGCCAGCAGCCTCGCCGCCTCGTGCGCTGCGGCCGGCGCGTCAAACAGGGCCAGCACGCGCGAGCGCTGCCACGCGCTTCGGGGCGCCGGCATGCCGGGCTCGCCAAACAGCGCCTGTTCGGCATCGGTCTGCGCGTCGGCGTCTTCCACCGACACGCTCAGTGCCTCAAGGGCCTGCAAGGCCTCGCTGAGCCAGTCGACCTGGTCGGCCGGCGCCAGCACGAGCAATTCGGTCAGCTCCATGGCCGCCTCAGCGCTGGCGCTTGGACAGCCACTCTTCGAGGTAGTGGATGTTGGTGCCGCCGTCCATGAACTTGGCATCGACCATCAGCTCGCGGTGCAAGGCGATATTGGTCATGATGCCCTCCACCGCGGTCTCGATCAGGGCCGAGCGCATGCGCGCCAGTGCCTGCTCGCGCGTGTCGCCATGCACGATGATCTTGCCCACCATGGAGTCGTAGTTGGGCGGCACGAAATAGTTGGCATAAATATGCGAATCGACCCGCACGCCAGGGCCTCCGGGCGCATGCCAGGCGGTGATGCGACCGGGCGAGGGCGTGAATTTGTAGGGGTCCTCGGCATTGATGCGGCACTCGATGGCGTGCCCCTTGATCTCGATCTGGCGCTGGGTAAAGGGCAGCTTGAGCCCGGCGGCCACCATGATCTGCGTCTTGACGATGTCCACGCCCGTGACAAGCTCGGTCACCGGGTGCTCAACCTGCACCCGCGTGTTCATTTCAATAAAGTAGAACTCGCCGTTTTCATAGAGGAACTCGAAGGTGCCGGCCCCCCGGTAGCCGATCTTCTTGCACGCGGCCACGCAGCGCTCACCGATTTTCTCGATCAATTTGCGCGGGATGCCCGGCGCTGGCGCCTCTTCAATGACCTTCTGGTGGCGTCGCTGCATCGAGCAATCGCGCTCGCCCAGCCAGACCGCATTCTTGTACTGGTCGGCCAGCACCTGGATTTCAACGTGACGGGGGTTCTGCAGGAATTTCTCCATGTAGACCTCCGGGTTGCCAAAAGCGGCGCCCGCCTCGGCCTTGGTGGTCTGCACCGCATGGATGAGCGCCGCTTCGGTGTGCACCACCCGCATGCCGCGACCGCCGCCGCCGCCAGCGGCCTTGATGATGACCGGGTAACCCACGGCTCGCGCGGTGCGCTTGATCACCACCGGATCATCGGGCAAGGCGCCTTCAGAGCCTGGCACGCAGGGCACGCCAGCCTTGATCATGGCCTGCTTGGCCGAGACCTTGTCGCCCATGATACGAATCGACTCGGGCGTGGGGCCGATGAACTGAAAACCGCTTTTCTCCACCCGCTCGGCAAAATCGGCGTTTTCGCTCAGAAAACCATAGCCGGGGTGAATGGCCTCGGCGTCGGTGACCTCGGCGGCCGAAATAATGGCCGGCATGTTGAGGTAGCTCTGTGCCGACGGCGCAGGGCCGATGCAGACCGCCTCATCGGCCAGCTTGACATATTTGGCATCGCGGTCGGCCTCGGAGTAGACCATCACCGCCTGGATGCCCATTTCCCGGCAGGCGCGCTGAATGCGCAGCGCGATTTCGCCACGGTTGGCGATCAGTATTTTCTTGAACATGGCGTTCCTTGGCTCGATGGCCTGCCCGCGCCGGCGGCGGCGGGCCCATGGCCGGGGTGCTCAGCGGCCGATTTCACTCGATCACGAGCAGGGGTTGACCGTACTCAACCGCCTGGCCGTTTTCACACAGCACCTGGGTGACCGTGCCGGACTTGTCGGCCTCGATCTCATTGAGGATCTTCATGGCCTCAATGATGCAGATGGTCTGGCCTTCCTTGACCTGGCTGCCGACCTCGACAAAGGGCTTGGCACCGGGACTGGCGGCGCGGTAGAACGTGCCGACCATGGGCGACTTGACCGCATGGCCAGCCGACTCGGCCGGTGCCGGCGCGGCCACAGCCGCCTCGGGCAAGGGCGCGGCCGGCAGCGCCACCGGCGCCATCACCGGTGCCATGACCGGGGCGGCGCCGCCCTTGACGATGCGAACCTTGCCCTCGGCTTCGGTGATCTCCAACTCCGAGACGTTGGACTCCGAGACCAGATCGATCAAGGTCTTGAGCTTGCGCAAATCCATTGTTGTTCTCCACGGAAAGGGCGTTCAGACGCCCGGTTGTTGTGCTGCCCCTGCTCAGCCGCGCAGCGGCTGCCCACCCATTTGACCGCATCGCGTGATGCCGGCCGGACCCATCGACGCGCATTTTCATCGAAAACCAAAACAAAATGGCTTAATTAATGATTATTTTCATTCTACCGCTTCGCCAGACTGACATCAGCCCATCAAAAGCCCACCCCAAGCGATCAGGACCCGATCGCGCAGCACAGGGCTGCGCCAATCGGGCAGATGACGAGAAAATCGTCAGATCGACCGACTTTAGCGCAAATTAATGTCAATTTAGGTGAACATCAGGGCTGTGGCAGGCCTGTGGCCCGCCTGCCGGCCTCAAACGCGCCGAGCCCAGCCACTCAGGTCGGCCGCTGAGAGCTGGCCGAGCTTGCGCTCGAGCGCCTCGCCCCGGGCGGAAAACAGCACCGAAAACGGCAGACCGCCGACCGCGTTGCCCAGCTGCTTGCTCATCTCGGAGCCCTGCAAGCCACCCAAGGCAATCGCAAAAGACAAGGGCGAGCGCTGCAGCCAGTTGCGCACCGCGCTGGGCTGATCGATCGCGATGCCCAGCAAGCGCCAGCCCTTGGGCTTTTGCTGCTGGTAAAAGCTCTCGAGCAGCGGCAACTCCTCGACACAAGGGGGGCACCAGGTGGCCCAAAAATTGACGAGCAGGGGCTGGCCGAGCAGGCTGCGCAGCGCCAGCGGCTCGCCGCTCGGGGTGTCGAGCGTGGCACCCCAAAAAGCCGGGTCCGCACCGGCGGCGGGGGTGGCCAGGCGGTGCGTCCACCAGGCGTAGCCGGCACCGGCGCCGGCAGCAGCCACGGCAGCGCCGGCATACAGGGCGGTGCGCCGCTTCATGCTCCGCCCTCCAGCAGGCGCTCGAGCGCTGCCAGGTCACCGCGGGGCGGGCGGCCGCGCGTATCGGCGCGCAGCGCGCCGCGCAAGTCGTCATGGTCGTGAATCATCAGGTGCACACCCACCTCCTCCTGCAAGGGCCGGCACACACTGCGCAGGCTCAAGGCGTCGACCGTCACGCCGTTGAAGCCCGACACGGTGCGCACCTCGTAGTCCATGTTGTGGTCAATGAGCGCAATTTCTGCCGATTTGGAGTCATCGCAGAACAACTGTATATATATGTCAGACAAGCGGGTGGCCGTCCCATGCCAGACGGCGCCGCTGAGGTGGGGGCGAAACTCAGCCAGGCGGCGCATCCACTGGGCCGCCAGCTCGCGCAGGGCCAGTAACTCGGCCGGCTGGGTGTCGGCGCAGTACAGGGCGATGTACTCGCGCACCGCCTCTTCCACCAAATCATTGTCCGGCAGGGCGGTGCGGGCGGGCAGGCCCAGCTGCTTGACCGCGCGGCGCTTGGCCGCGCCCCACTCCAGCCCCTCATCGACCGCCATTGCGGCCGCCGCCTGGGCGATCCGGGCTTGCACAGACGCGCTCTCGCCGATCGTGTTCATCGCAGCGATTGTGCCCGGCCCGCTCCCGGCTCACAGCCCGGCCTGGCGTCGACCCCACGGCCCCGCAAGGCTTGGAGCCCATGGGCACACCCGGAAGCGCGCGGGTGCAGGGGCTCGAATCAGCGAGCAAGTCGCCGCCTTCTACAATTTGCTCATGCACCTTCACATTCTCGGGATCTGCGGCACCTTTATGGGCGGTCTGGCCGCTCTGGCTCGCGAAGCGGGCCACCGCGTCACGGGCTGCGATGCAGGCGTCTACCCGCCCATGAGCGATCAGCTGCGCGCGCTGGGCATCGAGCTCATCGAAGGCTATGCGGCCGAGCAGTTGCAGCAAGCGGGCTTTGCGCCCGATGTCTTCGTGATCGGCAACGTCGTCTCTCGCGCGCGCCTGGCTGACGGGCGCCCCAAGTTCGCGCTGATGGAGGCGATTTTGGAGCAGGGCCTGCCCTACACCAGCGGCCCGCAGTGGCTGGCCGAACATGTGCTGCAGGGCCGCCATGTGCTGGCCGTGGCCGGCACCCATGGCAAGACCACCACCACCTCCATGCTGGCCTGGATCCTGGAGAGCGCCGGCCTGCAACCGGGCTTTTTGGTCGGCGGGGTGCCGCTGAACTTCGGTGTTTCGGCCCGGCTGGGCCGCGGTCGGCACTTCGTGATCGAGGCCGACGAATACGACACGGCGTTTTTCGACAAGCGCAGCAAATTCGTGCACTACCGCCCGCGCACCGCGGTCTTGAACAACCTCGAGTTCGATCATGCCGACATCTTCCCGGATCTGGCAGCCATCGAGCGGCAATTTCACCATTTGGTGCGCACCGTCCCGGGCAGCGGCCGCCTCGTCGTGAACGCCGGCCAAGACAGCTTGCAGCGGGTGCTCGAGCAGGGCTGCTGGAGCGACTGTGTGCGCTTTGGGCCGCCATCGGCCGGTCGCACGTCGCACTTTGAGGCGCGCGGCGAGCCGCAGGACTTCGAGGTGCTCCATGGCGGCCAAGTGGCGGCGCGCTTGCAGTGGCGCATTGGCGGCGTGCACAACCAGCACAATGCGTTGGCGGCCATTGCGGCGGCTGAGCACGTGGGGGTGAGTCCGTCCGTATCGGCGCAGGCGCTCGCGGGCTTTGAAAACGTCAAGCGGCGCATGGAAGTGCGCGGCTCAGCCGGCGGCGTGACGGTCTACGACGACTTCGCCCATCACCCCACCGCCATCCGCACCACGGTGGACGGCTTGCGCCGGCAAGTGGGCTCGGCGCGCATCCTGGCCGTGTTCGAGCCGCGCAGCAACACCATGAAGCTCGGGGCCATGAAGGCGCAACTGCCCTGGAGCCTGGAGCAGGCCGATTTGGCCTTTTGCCACAGCGCCGGGCTGGACTGGGATGCAGCCGCTGCGCTGGCCCCCATGGGCCCCAAGGCGGCGGTGGCCGCCGAGCTCGGCGTCCTGCTCGAGCAAGTGGTGGCCGCCGCGCAGCCGGGCGACCATGTTTTGTGCATGAGCAACGGCGGCTTTGGCGGGGTGCATACCAAGCTGCTCGAGGCCCTGGCCCGTCGGTCGGGCTGAGGGCGACCTGCACCCCACCTCAGCCGCAACCTCAGCCGCCACCTCAGCCGCCACCTCAGTGGCGCTCGCGCCGCACCTTGACCGCCTCGGACAGCAGTTGCAGCGTGCGCTTGGAGTCCTCCCAGCCCAGACAAGCATCGGTGATGCTCTGGCCATAGGCCAGCGCCGAGACGCTGTCTTTGCCCGGCGAGAACTTCTGCGCGCCTTCGGTGAGGTGGCTCTCGACCATGACGCCAAACACCTGACGCGAGCCGCCCGCCATCTGAGCGGCGATGTCACGGGCGACATCGAGCTGCTTTTGATGCTGCTTGCTGCTGTTGGCATGGCTGCAATCGACCATCAAGGTGGCCGGCAGGCCCGCCTTGAGCAGGTCGTCGCAAGCCGCTTGCACACTGGCGGCGTCGTAATTGGGCGCCTTGCCGCCGCGCAAGATCACGTGGCAGTCCTTGTTGCCGTTGGTCTGCACGATGGCCACCTGACCGTTTTTGTGCACCGACAGGAAGTGGTGGCCGCGGGCGGCGGCCTGGATCGCGTCGGTGGCGATGCGGATGTTTCCGTCGGTGCCATTTTTGAACCCGATGGGCGCCGAGATGCCCGAGGCCAGCTCACGGTGCACTTGGCTTTCAGTGGTGCGCGCGCCGATGGCGCCCCAGGCGATGAGGTCGCCAATGTACTGCGGCGAGATCACGTCCAGAAACTCACTGCCCGCCGGCAGGCCCAGCCGATTGATGTCGATGAGCAACTGGCGCGCGATGCGCAAACCCTCGTCGATGCGGTAGCTCTCATCCAAGTAGGGGTCGTTGATCAGGCCTTTCCAGCCCACGGTGGTGCGCGGCTTTTCAAAATACACGCGCATCACGATCTCTAGGGTGTCGGCGTAGTGCGCGCGCTGCTCGGCCAGCCGCCGGGCGTAGTCGAGGGCCGCTGCCGGATCGTGGATGGAGCACGGCCCCATGATGACGAGCAAGCGGTCGTCCCGGCCGGCCATGATGTCGGCGATGGACGCGCGGGTGCGCCCGATCAGGCCCTCAACCGGCGTGCCCCGGATCGGGAAAAAGCGGATCAAATGCTCGGGAGGCGGCAACACGGTGATGTCCTTGATGCGTTCGTCATCGGTCTGACTGGTCTTGTCGAGCGGACGCGCATACCAAGGCTCGCCGGCGGTCGGATGGGAAGCGTTCATGACGGACTCCTGAATCGTGATCTGAGGGCTAAAAAAAAACCGCCGGGCTGGGCCGGCGGTTCGTTGGGGAGGTTTGCTGCGTATCTTTGCTTGCCTACGCGTGAGCCTCTCGACCGCCGGGGGCGTCAGAGAACCAAAAGTAAGCAAAATAAAACGAGCCGAAAACCATGGCGGTGAATATAGCACAGGGCCAGCGCAGGCCCTGCCAGGGCCTCAGGCCGTGCCCCCAACCGTCAGGCCGTCGATGCGCAAGGTGGGCTGGCCCACCCCCACCGGCACGCTTTGGCCCTCCTTGCCGCAGGTGCCCACGCCCGAATCGAGCCGCATGTCGTTGCCGATCATCGAGACGCGGGTCAGCGCATCCGGGCCGTTGCCCACCAGCGTGGCGCCCTTGACCGGGTACTGGATCTTGCCGTTTTCCACCCAATAGGCTTGGCTGGCTGAAAACACGAACTTGCCCGAGGTGATGTCGACCTGCCCGCCGCCAAAATTGGTGGCGTAAAGGCCCTTCTTAATCGAGGCGACGATTTCATCGGGGCTCTTGTCGCCGCCGAGCATGTAGGTGTTGGTCATGCGCGGCATGGGCAGGTGGGCGTAGCTCTCGCGCCGGCCGTTGCCGGTGGGCTTGACCTTCATCAGCCGGGCGTTGAGCGAGTCCTGGATATAGCCTTGCAAGATGCCGTCTTCAATGAGCACATTGCGGGCGCTGGCGTGGCCTTCATCGTCGACGTTGAGCGAGCCGCGCCGGTCGGCCAGCGTGCCGTCATCGAGCACCGTCACGCCCTTGGCGGCCACCCGCTGGCCAATGCGCCCGGCAAACGCGCTCGAGCCCTTGCGATTGAAATCGCCCTCCAGGCCATGGCCCACCGCCTCGTGCAGCAAGACGCCGGGCCAGCCCGGCCCGAGCACCACCGTCATCTCGCCGGCCGGGGCCGGACGCGATTTGAGATTGGTCAAGGCCGACTCCACCGCCTCGTCGACATACTGGCTGACCAGGGCATCGTCAAAATAAGCCAGGCCAAAACGCCCGCCACCGCCGGCCGAGCCGACCTCGCGACGCCCTTTTTGCTCGGCAATGACCGTCAGGCTCAGGCGCACCAGCGGCCGCACGTCGGCAGCCAGCGTGCCGTCGGCGCGCGCCACCAAGACCACGTCGTACTCCATGGCCAGGCCGGCCATCACCTGCACCACGCGCCGGTCCTTGGCCTTGGCCAGGCGCTCGACCTTCTCGAGCAGCGCCACCTTGGCAGTGCTGTCCAGCGTGGCAATCGGATCGAGACCGGCGTAGAGCGAGCGGCTGGCCGCCACCTTGACGCGCCGCGCGGCGGCGGCCTTGACCCGGCCTTGGGCGCCTGCGGCCGAGATGGTTCGCACCGTGCGCGCGGCATCGAGCAAGCTGGCCCAGGAAATGTCATCGGAGTAGGCAAACGCGGTTTTTTCGCCACTGACCGCGCGCACGCCGACGCCCTGGTCGATGCTGAACGAGCCGGTTTTGACGATGCCCTCTTCCAGGCTCCAGCCTTCGCTGCGCGTGTACTGAAAGTACAGATCGGCATCGTCGGCGCCGCGCGAGCTGATCTCGGCCAGCGCCCGGCTCAGGTGGCTGCGCTCGAGCCCGAAGGGTGCGAGCAAAAGCTGCTCGGCCACGCGCAGGCGATCGCGGGTGCCCACAGGGCTGGGCAAGGGCAATTGGCCCAGGGCCGGGCCTGCGCCGGCTGATGATTTCAAGGTGTTCATGCGTCCCATTGTAGGAAGCCCAGGCCGGCTGGCAGCGGCAGAGGCTGTAAAGACCTGCGGCGCGACGAAGACCTGAGAAGCGATTGCGCCCGTCGGGGTTCAGCGGGCTGGCCGCGCAGCCCCGCTCAGGTCTGCACCAGGCGCTTGGCGCGGGCGATCGACAGCAGCATGCCCAGCGCCAGCCCCAGGGTCACCATGGCCGTGCCGCCATAGCTGATGAAGGGCAGCGGCACGCCGACCACCGGCAAGATGCCACTGACCATGCCCATGTTGACGAAAGCGTAGGTAAAAAAGATCATCGTCAACGCACCGGCCAGCAGACGCGAAAACAGGGTCGAAGCATCGAGGGCAATCGCCAGCCCGCGCAGGATCAGAAACACGAACCCGGCCATCAGCACCAGCACACCCAGCAGGCCAAATTCC
>JAIXWZ010000126.1 GCA_027491035.1 Comamonadaceae bacterium
CAGCAGCACCGCATCGTCGGGGTGTCGGGCTATACCGTGCGCCCGCCCCAGGCGCGCCACGAAAAGCCGCGGGTCAGCGCTTTTTTGACTGCCAAGATCGACAAGATCCTGGCGCTCAAGCCCGATTGCGCGATTGGCTTTTCTGACCTGCAGGCCGATATTGCGGCGCAGCTCATTCGCGCCGGTGTGCAGGTGCACATCTTCAACCAGCGCAGCGTCGAAGAGATCTTTGCCATGCTCTACCAGCTCGCCGCGCTGGTCGGTCAGGCCGATCAGGGGCTCGAGCGCATCGGGCAGATGCGCGCCCAGCTGCAAGCGGTGCAAGCACAAGCCGCTGGCCTGGCCCGGCGGCCCCGGGTGTATTTTGAGGAGTGGGACGAGCCGCACATCAGCGCCATCCGCTGGGTCTCCGAGCTGCTGGGCATGGCCGGGGGGGACGATGTGTTTCCCGAGTTGGCGCAGCAGGCCATGGGCAAGGACCGCATCATTGCCCAGGGCCGGCTCATCGTCGAGCGCGCGCCCGAGATCATCATCGGCTCGTGGTGTGGCAAGAAGTTTCGAGCCGAAAAGGTCGCGGCGCGGGCGGGTTGGCAGGATGTGCCGGCGGTGCGCGACGGCCAGCTCTTTGAGATCAAGTCGGCCGATATCTTGCAGCCTGGCCCCGCCGCGCTGACCGACGGCCTGGCGCAGTTGCACCGCATCGTGGCGCAATGGGCCCAGCGCCATGGCTGAACGCCCCGCGCTGTGGCGGGTTCTGGCCGGTCTGGTGCTGGCCTTGCCGGCCCTGGCTGCGGCCATCAGTGTGCGCGATGACCGGGGGCAGGAGCTGCGCCTGGCCCAGCCGCCGGCGCGCATTGTCAGTTTGTTGCCTGCCCTGACCGAGACGGTCTGCGCCTTGGGCCAGTGCCAGCGCCTAGTGGCGGTGGACCGGTATTCCAACTGGCCCGAGTCGGTGCGCCGTTTGCCCAGCATGGGCGGCGGCCTGGACTTTGATCTGGAGCGCGTGGTCGCGCAGCGACCCGACCTGGTGCTGATGGCGGCGTCTGCGCGCGGCGCCGAGCGTCTGCAGGCCCTGGGCATTGCGGTGCTGGCGCTGGAGCCGCGCAGCCACGGCGATGTGCAGCGCGTCATCGACACGCTGGGGCAGGTGCTGGGCCTGCCGCCGAACCATGCTCGGCAGCTTTGGCAGCAGATTGAGACGAGCCTGGTGCAGGCCGCGCAGTCGCTTGCGCCGGCCTTGCGCGGCCGCTCGGTGTATGTGGAAGTCAGCCCGGCGCCGCATGCGGCCAGCGAAGCGTCCTTTATTGGGCAGACCCTGGCTCGTCTGGGGCAGGTCAACATCGTGCCGGGTCGGCTGGGACCTTTCCCGCAGATTCAGCCGGAGTTCGTGGTGCAGGCCCAGCCTGATCTCATCATGGTGGGTGACAGCAGCCGGCACGACATGCTCAAGCGCCCGGGCTGGTCGCGGCTCAAGGCGCTGCAAAGCGGCCGGGTCTGCGCCTTCGAGCCGCACGAGTCCGAGGTGCTGGTGCGGCCCGGGCCGCGCCTGGCCGAGGCTGCCCAGCTTATGGTTCGGTGTTTGCAGCGGGTGGGGGGCTTGCCATGAGGCCTTGGCGCTCCCCCGCTGGGCTGGCGGCCTTGCTGGTCACCTTGGGGCTGCTCGGGCTGATGCTCGGCACCCTGGCCGGCAGCAGCGGCTGGCAGCCTGCGCGATGGCTCTGGGACGATACGCTCGCAAGGCAAATCGTGCTCGACATTCGGCTGCCGCGTTCCTTGGGCTCCTGGCTGGCTGGCGCACTGCTGGGCCTGGCGGGGGCCCTGGCGCAGGGGCTGTTTCGCAACCCGCTGGCCGACCCCTTTTTGCTGGGCAGCGCCTCCGGCGCGACGCTGGCGGTGTGTGTCTGGCTGAGCCTGGTCGGCGCGGGCGCATCGCTGGCGCAGTCGCCGCTGGGGCCCACCGGCGCGGCCTTTGTGGGTGCCTTGGGCGCGGTGCTGCTGACAGTGGCCCTGTCGCGCGGCGTGCAGCACACCTTGCGGCTCTTGCTGGCCGGTGTGATCGTCGGCGTGGTGCTGGGCGCCCTGAGCCATTGGCTCAGTCTCTTGCAGCCCCAGGTCTTGCAGGCCATGCAAGGCTTCATGCTGGGCAGTACGGGCCTCGTGGGCTGGCCTGCTTGCGCGGCCATGGCGGCGGCCCTGGCCCTGTGCCTGCTGCTGGCCTGGCCGCTGGCCCGAGTGCTTGACGCCCTGGCCCTGGGTGAAGAGACCGCGCGCAGCCTGGGCATGCCGCTGGGCTGGGCCCGCTGGCTCTTGATCACTGCCTTTGCGCTGGCCACCGGCGCGGCGGTGGCCCAGGTGGGGCTGGTTGCCTTTGTCGGCCTTGCCGCGCCCCATCTGGTGCGCTCGCTCAGCCCGGCCGGCTACCGCTGGCACCTGCCCCTGTCTGCACTGACGGGCGCGCTGCTGCTCTTGCTGGCCGACCTGCTGGCGCGTGTGCTGATGGCCCCGCAAGACATGCCGGTGGGTGTGCTCACCGCGGTACTGGGCGGCGGCTATTTGCTGCTGCGCATGTCGCGCCTGAGCGGCGGGGTGCGCTCATGACGGCGGCCCTGCAAGCCGATGCGCTTAAGGTGCGCCTGGGTCATCGCCTGGTTCTGCAGGGCATCGATCTGAGTCTGGCGCCCGGCCGCTGGACTTGTTTGCTCGGGCCCAATGGCGCGGGCAAGTCCACCTTGCTCAAGGCCTTGGCGGGTCTGCTGCCTGTAGAGGGCCAGGTGAACTGGCAGGGCCAGCCCTTGGCCGCGATGAGCCCGCGCGAGCGATCGCGTCAGTTGGCCTGGCTGGGGCAGGGCGAGCCGGTGCCCGGCGACTTGCGCGTCAGTGATGTGGTGATGCTCGGACGCCTGCCTCATCAGGGTTGGTTGGCAGCGCCGAGCGACCAAGACCTGTTGCAAGTGCAGCAGGCCCTGGAAGCGGTGCAGGCCTGGGATTGGCGTGACCGGCCCATCGGCGAACTCTCGGGTGGTGAACGCCAGCGCGTGCTGCTGGCTCGCCTGCTGGCGGTGGCCGCGCCCGTGCTGCTCATGGACGAGCCGCTGGCCCATCTGGATCCGCCCCACCAGGTCGACTGGCTTGCGCTGGTCAGGCGTCTGGTGGCCCAGGGCCGCACCGTGGTCAGCGTACTCCATGAGGTGGGCATGGCCTTGCAAGCCGACGAGGTGGTGGTGATGCAGTCAGGCCGTGTGCTGCACCACGGCCCCTGCACCGACCCCGCCGCCCATCGGGCCATTGAAGCGGTCTTCGAACAACGCATCGCCATTCGGCCCTTGGACGGGCAGTGGGTGGCCTTGCCTCGCTCGGCTTGAAAGTGGCACCTCAGCGTCGTTATGGCTTGATTCATATGCATTGAATATGCATAATGGCCGCGTGGACATTGAGTTTGACCCCGCGAAAGCGGCTGCCAATTTGAATAAGCACAAGGTTAGCTTCGCTCACGCAGAGCAGGCCTTGCGTGATGCAATGGCCGTAACCATTGAAGACCCTGACGCTCAAGGGGAACAGCGCTTTGTGACTTTGGGTATGGATGCCATTGGCAGAGTTCTGGTCGTGATCCACACCCCGCGCGGAGACAAAGTCCGCCTCATCTCAGCGCGCAAGGCCAGTCGCGGCGAATCGGAGCAATACCATGCGTAAAGAATATGACTTCAGCAAGGGCAAGCGCGGG
>JAIXWZ010000106.1 GCA_027491035.1 Comamonadaceae bacterium
GATCGCCCGGCTTGAACACACGGCTGATGCCGCCTTGCAAGCCGATCTCCATTTGGCCGCTCAAGATGAACACCCACTGCGGCGTTACGGTGCAGTGAAACTGGCTGCGAAAACCCACCGGGCTGTGGCGCAGCTGAAAGCCGGCCGAGGGCATCACGCTGGACAGGCGCGAGGCGGGCGTGCCCTCGGGCAGGTCGATGACCCGCTCACCAAAGCGGGCGCGGCCGTCGGTGTCGGTGTAGAGCAGGATTTGGGTGAATTGGGCCATGGCTGGAACCGAGGTGATGGGTTGCCCCGATTGTGGTGCATAGACCGCTGCTCGGTGACAAGGCGCCGCTTGCGATTCCTCGGCGCACGATGCGGTTTATCGGCCGACTTCACAATCGCATCATGTCCTCCAAGCTGTTTGCCCCGCCCCGTCGCCTGGCCCTGGCCGCCCTCGTGGTGACCGCGCCCCTGGCCCAAGCCAGCTCCGTACAAGCCAACCCCGTGCAGGCCGCGCCGATGCAGGCCATCAGCACCTTCGAGATCGACCGCACCGAGGTGACGATCGGCCAGTTTCGTCAGTTTGTGCAAGCCACCGGCGCGGTCACCCAGGCCGAGCGCGCCGGCGGCGGCAGCACCTTCGAAGCCGGTTGGGAGCAGCGGCGCGGCTGGCTCTGGCACTCGCCCTACGGCAAACCCGGCGCCGACGCGGAGCCGGCGGCACATGTGACCCACGCCGAAGCCCAGGCGTTTTGCCGATGGGCCGGCAAGCGCCTGCCCACCGATGCCGAATGGGGCGAGGCCGCCTACACCGAGCGGCGCAGCGTTCCACCGGCCGGCTTTGTGCGGGGCAAGACCTACCCCTACCCCACCGGCGACAGCCCCAGGGGCACCAACTGCCTGGGCGACTGTGGCACCGTGGCGACCGTGACCCATGCCGTGACCTCACGCGGTCGCGGTCACGCACTGGCCGGCAGCACCGCCGCCGGCGTCAACGGCCTGTTTGAGATGGGCGGCAATCTCTGGGAATGGGTCGACAGCGGCCCGGGCAGCGAGCAGCGCACCCGGGGCGGCTCCTGGTGGTACGGCGCCGGCCCCATGCAAGACGCGCATGTCCAGGGCAAACCGGTCGGCACGGCCGTGATCTACATCGGCTTTCGCTGCGCGCGCGATCTCAAGCGTTAAAGCTTGCTGCCCAAGGCAAGCACGAGGCCTTGCCTCAATCCCCTTTGGACGCCGGGGAATACCCTTGATTGACCGTGCGAGCCAAGCCTTCTAAGCTTGGTCGGCCATCGTTAACCAGAGGGGCCGCGCATGCTCAAACTCACGATCAACAACAAACTACACCAGGTCGACGTCGAGCCTGAAATGCCTTTGCTGTGGGTGCTGCGTGACCACCTGGGCATGACGGGCACCAAGTTTGGCTGCGGCATTGCCCAATGCGGCGCTTGCACCGTTCACCTTGACGGCGAGCCCGTGCGCTCGTGCTCCTACCCAGCATCGGCGGCCACCGAGGCCAAGATCACCACCATCGAGGGCCTGTCCGAAGACGGCTCGCATCCGGTGCAAATGGCCTGGAAGGCGCTCGACGTGCCGCAGTGCGGCTACTGCCAGTCGGGTCAGGTGTTGGCGGCCGCCGCCTTGCTGCGCAAAAACCCCAAGCCCACCGACGCCGACATCGACGAGGCCATGACCAACATCTGCCGCTGTGGCACCTACCAGCGCATCCGCGCTGCCATCCACCTGGCCGCGCAAACCGGCAAGGGCGTGGGCTCGGTGATCCACATGGTCAGCGACGCGGGTCAGGTCTTGCCGCAATCAACACCCCAAGCGTAAGGAGCCAGCCATGACCTCCACCGCAAACGCGCACGGCCTGTCGCGCCGCTCCTTTGTCGTCAGCACTGCCGCCGCCGGCGCCGGCCTGTCACTGGGCCTGCATTGGCCCGCCATCGCCCAAAGCGGCGCAGCGCCCGAAGTCAATGCCTGGGTGGTGGTACTGCCCGACGAGAGCTGCATCATCCGCGTGGCCCGCGCCGAAATGGGGCAAGGCACCCACACCGGGCTGGCCCAGCTGGTGGCCGAAGAGCTTGACTGCGACTGGGAGCGGGTGCGGGTGCAGATGGTCTCGCCCGCGCAGAACCTGGCGCGCAAGCGCATCTGGCGCGACATGTCCACCGGCGGCAGCCGGGGCGTGCGCGGCTCGCAGGACTACATGCGCCAAGGTGGCGCGGCCGCCCGCACGATGCTGCTGCAAGCGGCGGCCAGCCAGTGGGGGGTGGCAGTTGGCGAGCTCAGCGTCAGCAAGGGCGTGATCACTCATGCGGCCTCGGGCCGCAGCACCAGCTATGGCCGAGTGGCCAGCGCGGCCGCGCAGTTGCCGGCGCCTGACCCCAAGACCCTGACCCTGCGCAACCCGCGCCAGTGGAAGATCGCAGGCAAACCGGTCAAGCGTCTGGACACCGCGCCCAAAGTCATGGGCCGGCAGAACTACGCCATCGACATCCGGCTGCCCGGCATGGTCTACGCCGCGATCCAGGCCTGCCCGGTCTTTGGCGGCAAGCTGGTGAGCTTTGACGAGCGCGCCATCAAGGCCCGCAAAGGCGTGCTCGGCGTCTACAAGGTCGACGACAACGCGGTGGCGGTGGTGGCCGACAGCTGGTGGCGTGCCAAGGGCGCGCTGCAAGAGCTGCCCATCGTCTGGAACGAAGGCGCACACGGCAAGGAAAACAGCGCCGCCATTGCCAGCCGACTCGAAGAGGGACTCACCTCAAACCGCAACGTCTTTGCCGACCTCGATGTGGGTGATGCGCCCGCCGCGATTGCGGGCGCGGCCAAGCGCGTGGAAGCGGTCTACAGCACGCCCTTTGTCTCTCATGCCTGCATGGAGCCGATGAACTGCACCGCGCAGGTCACGGCCACGCGGGCCGAGGCCTGGGTGGCCAGCCAAAATGCCGAAGCCTCGATGGCAGCCCTGTCCAAGGCCAGCGGCTTGCCCCTGGAGCAGTGCGAGGTGCACAACCACACCCTGGGCGGTGGCTTTGGCCGCCGCGGCGGCCAGCAGGACTTTGTGCGCCAGGCCGCCTTGCTGGCACGGCAGATGCCGGGCGTGCCGGTCAAACTGATCTGGAGCCGCGAAGAAGACATGGGGCAGGACTTTTATCGGCCGATCGGCCAGTGCAAACTGCAGGCCGGCCTGGATGCACAGGGCAATCTGCTGGGCCTGCAGTTGCGCGTCAGTGGGCAGTCGATCAACGCCTACCTATCGCCGCAAAACATCCGCGACGGCAAAGACCGGCGACAGCTGCAAGGCTACTGGGCCGAGCCGCACGATGCGCAACTGGGCTACACCATCACCCACTTGCGCACCGAGTACGCGATGCGCAACACCCATGTGCCGGTCGGACCCTGGCGCGGCGTCAATACCAACCAAAACGGCCTGTACCTCGAATGCTTCATCGAAGAGGTGGCGGCCGCCGCGGGTCGTGACCCGCTCGAGTTTCGCCGCGCCCTGATGCAAAAACACCCCAAGCATCTGGCGGTGCTCAACGCCGCAGCCGACAAGGCCGGCTGGGGCAAACCACTGCCGGCCGGGGTGCACCGCGGCATCGCGCAGTTCATGGGCTACGGCAGCTACACGGCCGCCGTGGCCGAGGTCTCGGTCAAGGGGCAAGAGGTCAAGGTGCACCGCCTGGTGCTGGCCACCAACTGCGGCCATGCGGTCAACCCGGACCAGATTGCCGCGCAGGTCGAGGGCTCGGTCGCTTATGGCTTGGACAGCTTGCAAAGCCAGTCCACCGTCGCCGATGGGCGCATCGTCGAGACCAACTTTGACCGCTACCCGATCGCGCGCCTGCACCAGATGCCGCACATCGAGACCGTCATCGCACCGACTTTCGATTTCTGGGGCGGCGTCGGCGAGCCCACCATCTGCGTGGTCGCGCCAGCCATCTTGAACGCCATCTTTGCGGCCACGGGCAAGCCGGTGCGCAGCCTGCCGCTGCAAAACCACGGCTTGCGCATCGTCTGATCGGCCCATGAAGCGCCTGTCGCGCCGTCAGGGGCTGGAGGGCTTGCTGCTGACCCTGGCCGCCGGCGTCAGCAGCCCCGGCGCGCACGCACAAGCCCCGCCGGTGCAGCTCGACTGGTCGCAGCTGTACGGGCCCTGGACCGGCGGTCAGACCCCAAAAGCCGAGCGGGTCGAGGTGACCACACCACGCCTGGCCGACAACGGCTTGTCGGTGCCGCTGAGCGTGCGCATCGACAGCCCCATGCGCTCAGACGACCATGTGCAGCGTGTGATCCTGCTGTCCAACCGCAACCCGCGGCCGGTGATCGCTGAGTTCGAGCTCGGCCCCTGGTCGGGCCGCGCAGAGGTGGCCACACGGGTGCGCCTGAACGGCTCTCAGGAAGTGATGGCGCTGGTGCAGACCAGTGACGGCCGCTGGTGGCAAGGCACGGCCGAGGTGGAGGTCACCGAATCGGCCTGCCTGGACGCGAGCTGAGATGCTGGCCCGCCTGCAACTGGCATCGCCGGTCCGACGGGGGCAAGCGCTGGCCGTGCGCCTGCTGGTGCAGCACCCCATGGAAACCGGCTTTCGGTTCGAGTTTTCAGGCACAGCCGTGCCCAAGAACGTCATCCACACGCTGCAGGCCGACTACGGCGGGCGCACCGTTTTCAAGGCCAAGCTGGGCGCCGGCATTGCGGCCAACCCCTTCCTGCAGTTCTGGCTGCTGCCCGAGGACAGCGCTGAGCTTCGCGTGCAATGGCAAGACGACCAGGGCGCGACTGGGCAGGCTAGCACGTGGATCGACGTGCCGCCGACATAGACAGTGTGCCGGAGAGGATTGCCGCGTCGCCAAGGCTCCTCGCAAAGACGGCGGCGACGTGGCCATCGCAATGACCAGAAGCGACCGATGCAGGCCTGCGTCAGCGCGAGAGCCAGCGGTGGGCCAGCTCCACCCAGTACGTGGCGCCTAAGGGAATGAGGTCATCGTTGAAGTCGTAACTGGGGTTGTGCAAGGTGCAGGGACCGCCGCCATGCCCAATTTCACGGTGCATGCCGTCGCCGTTGCCAATGAAGCAGTAGGCGCCGGGGCGGGCCTGCAACATGTAGGCAAAGTCTTCGGCGCCCATGGTCGGCTCCTGGGCCACCACCTGCTCGGGCCCCACGATGGACTGCATGACGGCACGCGCAAAGTCAGCCTCGGCGCCGGTGTTGACGGTGGGCGGGTAGTTGCGCACAAACTCAAATTCGCACTGCGCGCCAAAGGCCGCTGCCGTGTGCTGGCTGATCTCGCGCATGCGCTGCTCAACCAGATCGAGCACCGGCGTGGTGAAGGTGCGCACCGTGCCCTGGATTTCGCAGACATCGGGAATCACATTGGTCGCCTCGCCGGTGTGGATCATGGTCACGGAAATCACCGCCGTGTCGACCGGCTTCTTGTTGCGCGTCACGATGGTCTGGAAGGCCTGCACCATCTGGCAAGCCACCGGCACCGGATCAATGCCAGTGTGCGGCAAAGCCGCATGGCCGCCCTTGCCGCGGATGGTGATCTTGAACTCGTTGCTCGAGGCCATCACCGGTCCGGTGCTGACGGCAAAGCGGCCCACGGCCATGCCCGGCCAGTTGTGCATGCCAAACACCGCCTCCATGGGAAACCGCTCGAACAGGCCATCGCGGATCATCTCGCGAGCGCCGCCACCGCCCTCCTCGGCCGGCTGGAAGATCAGGTAGACGGTGCCGTCAAAATCGCGGTGAGCCGCCAGGTGCTGGGCCGCGGCCAACAGCATGGCGGTGTGGCCATCGTGACCGCAGGCGTGCATCTTGCCTTTGTGCTGGCTGGCATGGGCGAAGGTGTTGAATTCCTGCATCGGCAGCGCGTCCATGTCGGCCCGCAAACCGATGCTGCGCCCGCTGGCGCCGCCGTCACGCCCATGCACGATGCCCACCACGCCCGTGGTGCCCATGCCGCGGTGGATCGGGATGCCCCAGCGCTCGAGCTGGCCGGCCACCAAGTCGGCCGTGCGCACCTCTTGGAAGCACAGCTCGGGATGGGCATGGATTTCACGGCGCAAGGCGGCGATGCCGGCAGCCTGGCCAACGATGGAATCGATGAGCTTCATGGTCTGAACACCTTCACGATCAAGACAAGGACTCAAATATAGCCTGCGCCGTCCCGGCACGCTTGGGGCATGCTTGGGGCATGCTTGGGGCATGCTTGGGGCATGCTTGGGGCATGCTTGGGGCACAATGGCGCCATGCGCATCCTCCACACCATGCTGCGAGTGGGCAACCTGCAGCGATCCATCGATTTCTACACCCAGGTGCTCGGCATGAAACTGCTGCGCACCTCAGAAAACCCGCAGTACAAATACAGCCTGGCCTTTTTGGGCTACGGCAGCAACCCAGACCACGCCGAGCTGGAGCTGACGTACAACTGGGGGGTCGAGCAGTACGAGATGGGCACCGCCTACGGCCATATTGCGCTGGCCGTGCCCGACGCTCAGGCCGCCTGCACGGCCATCAAGGCCGCTGGCGGCAACGTCACGCGCGAGGCCGGGCCGGTCAAGGGCGGCACCACGGTGATTGCCTTTGTCACCGACCCCGACGGCTACAAAATCGAGCTGATCGAGCGCCACTGAGCCGCTGGCCTGGCCTTGGGCAGCCAGGCCAAGCGCGCTACAGTTGAGCCATGTCCGACTCGACCGCACCGCGGCCCGCACCCCTGCGCGATGTGCAGGCCATGCTCGAGACCACACGCAGGCAGTGGGGTGGGCGGCGCGATCTGTGGGTGTTCGGCTACGCCTCGCTGATCTGGCGGCCCGAATTCGACTTTGCCGAGCAGCGCTGGGCGCAGGTTCACGGCTACCACCGCTCGCTCAAGATGTGGAGCCGCGTCAACCGCGGCACACCCGAATGCCCGGGCCTGGTGTTCGCGTTGCTCCAAGGCGGCAGCTGCAAGGGCGTGGCCTACCGCATTGACAGGCGCCATGCCGACCACGCGCTCGAGCGACTGTGGCAGCGCGAGATGCCCACCGGCGTCTACGACCCGCGCTGGCTGCCCTGCCGCACCGAGCGCGGCACGGTGCAGGCGCTGGCCTTCACACTCTCGCGACGCAGCCCCAACTACACCGGCGAGCTCAGCGCCGAGCAGTTGCACCATATTTTCAAGAGCGCCAGCGGCCGCTATGGCAGCACGCTCGACTACGCCCAGCAGACCTGGCACTGCCTGGCCAACGCCGGCATCCACGACGCCCAGTTGCAACGCATGCTGCGCCACGCGCCCCCAGCAGGCCCGCTCGGTCGCACCGACGCCTGAGCTGCGGCGGCCAGATGCGCGTTCGTATACTGAGCGCATGACCGAGCCTCTTTCTTCCATTGCCGACCTGCGCAAAAGCTACGAGCGCGCCGAACTCGACGAACACGCGTCCCAACCCAACCCGCTCGATCAGTTTGGCCAGTGGCTGCAAGAGGCCATCGACGCGCAAGTGCCCGAGCCCAACGCCATGACCCTGGCCACGGTCGACGCCGACCTGCGGCCCTCGACCCGGGTGGTGCTGATCAAAGGCCTCGATGAGCGGGGTATCGTCTGGTACACCAACTACGACAGCCGCAAGGGCCAGGCGCTGGCGGGCAACCCCCACGCGGCGCTGCAGTTTCACTGGGTCGAACTCGAGCGGGTGGTGCGCATCGAGGGTCGCGTCGAAAAAGTGTCGGCCCAAGAAAGCGATGCCTACTACGCCAGCCGCCCGCTGGACTCGCGCATCGGCGCCTGGGCCAGCCCGCAAAGCCAGGTGATCGCCGGGCGCGCAACGCTGGTGGCCAACGCCGCCAAGTACGGCGCCCTGTACCTGCTCAACCCACCCCGCCCGCCGCATTGGGGCGGCTACCGGCTGCTGCCTGAGCGCTGGGAATTCTGGCAAGGCCGCAAGAGCCGCCTGCACGACCGCCTGCGCTACCGGCTCGAAGGCCAAAACTGGCTGCGCGAGCGCCTGGCGCCTTAAGAAGCCAAGGCAATCGCCTGAGCGGCCACGGCCGCCAGCGCCGCCTCGGGCACGCAGTGCGGCGCGAGTTCGGCCAGAGGCACCAGTACAAAGGCGCGCTCCCACATGCGCGGATGCGGCACGGTCAACTGCGCGCTGTCGATGCGGGCATCGCCGTAAAGCAGCAGGTCCAAATCGAGTGTGCGCGGCGCGTTGCGGTAGGGGCGCTGGCGTCCGGCGGCGTTTTCAAGGGCCTGCAGCGCGCGCAGCAGATCGGGGGCGGTCAAGGGGGTGGTCAGCTGTGCCACCGCATTGAGGTAGTCCGGCCCGCCCGCATCGACCGGTGCGCTGCGGTAAAGGCGCGAGCTGCGCAGCGCGCCGCTGCCGGCCATGGCGCGCAAAGCCTGCAAGGCCTGCTGCAGCGCAGCGTGCCGATCGCCCAGGTTGGCCCCCAGTGCGATGTAGGCCGTAACCACTGCGCGCTCGCTCATACAGGCTGCTCGGGCAAAGGCGACTCGGACCGGCTCAAGTGGGGCTATTCATGGCCCGGCGCGCCGCCCGATCCGCCTTCAGCGCCCTCGCCGCCACCGCTTCTGCGGCGACGCCGGCGGCGCTTGCGGGCCGGTGCATCGGCCAAGTCGCCAGACTCGCCCGCCAAGGGCTCGCCGCCCTCCGGGACCTCGCGAAACCGCGGGTCATCGAGCGCAGGCTCCGAGGGCGCGCGCGCGGGCTTGGCGGCCTGGCGCGTGCTGCGCGGGCGCTGCAAGGCCTGCACCATGTCGCGGCGGCGCTCGTCATCGGCCACACTGAAGGCCTCCCACCAGTGCGCCAACTCCTCGTCCACCTCGCCGGTGGCGGCGCGCAGACGCAGGAAATCGAAGCCGGCGCGAAAGCGCGGCTGCTCGACCAGCGTGAACACCGACTGCCCCGAGCGCCGGTCAAAGCGCGGCTGCAGGGTCCAGATCTCGCGCATGTCCACGCCCAGCTTGCCGCGCCCCGAGACATCGCCGATGCGCGCATCAAACACCTCGTCGATCGCCGCATGCAAGCCCGGCATGGGGTGCAGGCCGCGCTGGCGCGCCTGCTCCCAGGCACGCAGGACATCGGCCCACAGCACGCTGGCGAGCAAGAAGCTCGGCGCCACCGGCTTGCCCTCTTCCACGCGCCGGTCGGTGTCTTGCAGGGCGAGCTGCAAAAAGGGCTCGTCGGCGCCCGCCACGATCACGTCGAGCAGCGGATAAATGCCCCGATCGAGGCCCAGCGCCCTGAGCTGCTCGATGCTGGCGCGGGCATGGCCGGTCTGCAGCAGCTTGAGCATTTCATCGAACAGGCGCGACTGCGGCACATCGGCAAGCAAGGCCTTCATCGCCTTGAGCGGACGGCCCGTCTTGTCCTCGAGCTTAAAACCCAGGGCATTGAGCTTGGCTGCAAAGCGCACCGCACGGATGATGCGCACCGGATCTTCGCGGTAGCGCGCCTGCGGCTCGCCGATCATGCGCAGCACGCGCTTTTTGGCATCACCAATGCCGTGGTGGTAGTCGACCACGATCTGGGTTTGCGGGTCGTAGTAGAGCGCGTTGACGGTGAAATCGCGGCGGGCCGCATCGTGCTCGATCGAGCCCCAGACGTTGTCGCGCAGCACCCGGCCCGATGCATCGACCGCATGCTTCATGCCGGCCAGCTCGCTCTTGCTGGTGCGCTCGTTGCCCTCGACCTGCTGCGCCTGGCTCCTGTCGAGGTGGGCGCGAAAGGTCGAAACCTCAATGACCTCGTGCTCGCGGCCGCGCCCGTAGACCACATGCACGATGCGAAAACGCCGGCCAATGATGAAGGCGCGGCGAAACAGACCCTTGACCTGCTCGGGCGTGGCGTTGGTGGCTACATCAAAATCCTTGGGCCGCAAGCCCAGCAGCAGGTCGCGCACCGCGCCGCCCACGATATAGGCCTCGTAGCCGGCGGCCTTGAGGGTGCGCACCACGTCGGCTGCGCGCGCATCGACCAGTGCCGGATCGATCCCGTGCTCCTGCGCGGCCACGTCCTGGCGCTTGCCATAGGGCGACTTTGTGCCACGGGAGGCCGATGCACCGGTGCGGCCGAGCAGCTTGTTGATAAGGGCTTTGATCATGTGAACAGTTCGACGATGGGCCAGCCGCGCTCTTGTGCCAGAGCGCGCAGCCGGTCATCAGGGTTGGTGGCCACCGGGTGGCTGACCCGCTCGAGCAGGGCCAGATCGTTGATGGAGTCGGTGTAGAAAGTGGTCTCGACCTGGGCCCAGTCGAGCTGGCGGCGGCGCAGCCACTGCTCCATGCGCTGGACCTTGCCGTCGCGAGCCGAGGGGATGCCGACGATCTCGCCCGTGAGCTGGCCGCCGGCGTCGCGCTCGAGCTCCACTGCAATGAGCTCGTCAACACCAAACACCTGGGCAATCGGGCCGGTGACGAAATCGTTGGTGGCGGTGACGATGAGCAGCTGCGCGCCCGCCTGCCGGTGCTGCTGCACCAGCTCGAGCGCCTGCGGCCGCACCGCAGGGCCGATCACCTCGAGCATGAACTGCTCATGCGCGCGGGCCGCCGCTTGCGCACCGCGCTCACGGATGGCCTGGGTGGCAAAGCGCACATAGTCGTGGATGTCGAGCGTGCCGGCGCGGTAGTGCGCAAAGTACTCGGCATTGCGCCGCTTGAACTCGCTGGCGTCGCACCAGCCGAGCCGGATGGTGAATTCGCCCCACTCGTAGTCCGAATCAAGCGGCAAAAGCGTGTGATCCAGGTCAAACAGGGCCAAGCGCGGCTTGCTCATGACTCCTCCAGCATGGCCTTGAGCATCGGAACCGTGATCGGCCGCTGGGTGCGCAGCGAATAGCCATCGAGCTGCTCGAGCAGTTGCGTCAAATGCACCAGATCGCGCGTGAAGCGGCTGAGAATGAAGTCCATCACTTCATCGCCCAGCAAAATGCCGCGCGCATCGGCTTGGCGCCGCAGCACCGCGCGCAGTTGGGCGTCGTCCAGGGCCTGCAAGGCAAACACATGGCCCCAACCCAGGCGCGAGCGCAAGTCATCGCGCAGCGGCAGATCGGCCGGCGGCCACAGCCCGGCGGCAAGCACACCTCGCGGACGTCCGTCGGGCGCATGGACGGCCTGGACAAACCAATTGAAAGCGGCGTGCTGCTGCACAGCGCTGTAGAGGTGGCAGTCGTCCAGGACGACGGCGGCCCAGGACTCGTCAAAAGGCTCGGGCTCGGTGACAGCGGCGTCCATCCAGCCCACGCGCGCGCCCTGCTCGCGCAGGGCCTGCTGCGCCGCCGTGAGCAGGTGGGTCTTGCCGCTGCCGCTCGGGCCCCAAAGATAGGTGGGCACAGGCGAGCGCAGGGCGCTGCCAGCCCAAAGCTGCAAGTGGCTCAGGGCAGGCTCGTTGGGCCCGGCAAAAAAATTGGAAAACGAAGGCGCGCAAGCCAGGCCTATGTCCAAAGCGATCTGCTTCATGCCTGTGGAACGTCGGTCGCCGGCGGCCAAGTCGAAGGCTGCATCGGGAGGGTCAGGGTGAACCCCTAAAATAAGCCCTCATTCTATCGACTTGCGCGCAGGGCCCGCCACTGGCGCGCAATCGCACCGCATCGCATCCCACCGGATACCTCACTCATGAGCCACACCCCCCTGTCTTACAAGGACGCCGGCGTCGACATCGACGCCGGCGACGCGCTGGTCGAGCGCATCAAGCCGCTGGCCAAAAAGACGATGCGCGAGGGCGTGCTGGCTGGCATCGGTGGCTTTGGCGCGCTGTTCGAAGTGCCCAAGCGCTACAAAGAGCCGGTGCTGGTCTCGGGCACCGATGGGGTGGGCACCAAGCTCAAGCTCGCTTTTGAGTGGCAGATGCACGACACCGTGGGCATCGACCTGGTGGCCATGAGCGTCAACGACGTGCTGGTGCAAGGGGCCGAGCCGCTGTTTTTCCTGGACTACTTCGCCTGCGGCAAGCTCGATGTGGACACCGCGGCGGCCGTTGTCGGGGGCATTGCCCGCGGCTGCGAGCTCTCGGGCTGCGCGCTCATTGGCGGGGAGACGGCAGAGATGCCGGGCATGTACCCGCCCGGTGAATACGACCTGGCCGGCTTTTGCGTTGGCGCGGTCGAAAAAAGCCAGATCCTGACCGGCCAGAACGTGGGGCCCGGTGACGTGGTGCTGGGCTTGGCCTCGTCGGGCGTGCATTCCAACGGCTTTTCGCTGGTGCGCAAATGCATCGAGCGCGCCGGCGCCAGCGCGCCTGACCACCTCGACGGCAAGCCCTTCAGGCAGGCCATCATGGCGCCCACCCGCCTCTACGTCAAACCGGTGCTGTCGGCCTTGCAGGCCCACCCCAATGGCGCCCAGGGCATCAAGGCACTGGCCCACATCACCGGCGGGGGGCTGCTTGAGAACATTCCGCGCGTGCTGCCCGATGGCATGGCGGCCCATTTGCAAAAAGGCAGCTGGCCCACCAGCGAGCTGTTTGCCTGGCTGCAGCAGACCGCCGGCATCGATGCACTCGAGATGAACCGCACCTTCAACAACGGCATCGGCATGGTGGTGGTGGTCGGCGCGGCCCAGGCACAAGCCGTATCGGACACGTTGCGCGCCGCCGGCGAGCAGGTCTATGCCATCGGCCATATCGCCCCGCGCGGCGCGGGCGCAGCTGTGGTGGTGGTGGCCTGAAAGCCCAGGCGCCTAACCCAGGGCCCGGCGCAGCTGCGCCACCCGCTGGCTGACCACGTCAAGATCAAGCGCGTCTTCGGCATGGTCCAGATAGGCCTGCAGATCGGGCAAGGCGCGCTGGGCATCGCCCTGCTCGGCCCAGGCCAGGCCGCGGTCGCGGCGATCGCTCCAGGAGTCGGGCTGCAGCACCAGCAGCCGATCGAGCACCGCAATCAGGCGGGCATGGTCCTCCTGGCTGATGTAGATTTCTTTGAGGTTGCGCAGCATCCGGGCAATGATTTCGCGCGGCGAGGCCGATTGCAAGTAAAGCCCCATCGGCACCTCGAAATCGTCGACCAGACCGCTGCGCTGGCGGTAAGGCTCCAGGCGCTGCGACAGCTCCTCGCGGCTCAGTGACTGGCCGGTGAACGGATCGATGATCACCTGGCCTTTGGGCAGCGTGACCTTGACCATGAAATGCCCCGGAAAGGCCACGCCCCGGGCCTGCAGCCCCAGGCCGGCGGCCAGCTCGAGCCAGATCACGGCCAGCGTGATGGGGATGCCACGGCGGGTGCGCAGCACGGCGTGCAGGTAGCTGTTGTCCGGGTCGTAATAGTCGTTGAGGTTGCCGCCGAAACTGAGGTCCCGGAAAAAGAACTGATTGAGCGCGCGCAGGCGCTGCAAGGCCGGCGCGTCCGAGGCCAGCCGGCGCTTGAGGCGGGCCAGCAGCTGATCGACCTCACCGAGCACGCGCTGCACATCGAGCTCGGGGTATTCATCCTGGGCCACCGCAGCCGCCGCCTCGAGCAGCGGGAAGTGCTCGTCGCTTTCGACCAGGCTGGCAAAGTAGGCCAGAGGGGTGGGGACTTCAAAATGCATCGCCATGGCCCCAACTTTCGCACAAGTCGGGCCGCCCCGATGCCCGTGGGTGTGCTCAGCGCCGGTTCTCAGCGCCAGGTCAGCGACCCATCATCGACCCATGAGCGCCGGCGGGCGCAGGCCCAAAACGCGCAGCAGGCCCAGGTAAATCACGGCGCAAGCGGCCATGACGGCGGCCAGCAGGCCCAGGCGCAGACCGGGCTGACTGCGCAGCGCCACCCAGTCCACCGCCTGCGCCGCCCACCCCAGAAACAGGCCCAGGGCGGCGCTGGCGGCCAGCACCTGCAAGCCCAGCTTGAGCCAGCCCGGCTGGGGCACATAGCTGCCGCGTCGAAGCAGCCCGATCAGCAACCAGCCAGCGTTGATCATTGCGCCCAAGCCGATGGCCAGCGCCAGGCCGGCATGGGCAAACAGGGGCACGAACACGAGGTTGAGCAGTTGCGTGAGCACCAGCACCACCACCGCGATCTTGACCGGGGTGCGGATGTCCTGACTGGCATAAAACCCGGGCGCCAGCACCTTGATCGCCACCAGGCCAATGAGGCCCAGGCCATAGCCCATCAGCGCATGCGTGGTCATCGCCACGTCCCGGCCGGTGAAGGCGCCGTAGTGATAGAGGCTGGCCACCAGGGGCTGCGAAAACAGCAGCAGCGCCACAGCGCAGGGCAGCCCCAGGGTGAGCACCCAGCGCAAGCCCCAGTCAAGCAAGGCAGAGTACTTTTGCGCATCGTCGGCTGCACGCGCGGCCGACAGCTGCGGCAGCAGCACCACGCCCAGCGCCACCCCGAGCAGGGCCGTCGGAAACTCCATCAGTCGGTCGGCGTAGACCAGCCAGCTGACGCTGCCGGGCTCCAGATGAGAGGCGATCTGGGTGTTGATCAGCAAGGAAATCTGCGCCACGCTCACGCCCAGCAAAGCGGGCAGCATGAGCGCAGCGATGCGCCGCGTGCCGCTATCGGACCACGCTGCCGCGACCGCCCTGGGGCTCCAGTTCAAGCGCGGCAACAACTGCAATCGCATGAGCGCCGGAATCTGCACCGCCAACTGCAAAGCGCCGCCCAGCATGACGCCGGCGGCCATGGCATAGATCGGCTCGATGCCGCGTGCCTGCAACGCCGGCGCGCCCCACACCGCAGCGGCCATCATCGCCAGATTCAGCAGCACCGGTGTGGCCGCCGGCACCGCAAAACGGCGCCAGGTGTTGAGAATGCCCGCCGACAGCGCCACCAGCGACATAAAGCCGATGTAGGGAAACATCCAGCGCGTCATGAACACCGCTGCCTCAAAGCCACGCGGCGACTGCTGCAAGCCGCTGGCCATCATCCACACCAGCACCGGCGCGGCGGCCACGCCGATCACGCAAGTCAGCAGCAGGGCCAGGCTGAGCAAGCTGGCCACCCGGTCGATCAGCACGCGCGTGGCCGCCTCCCCCTCACGCTCACGGGCGGCGGCCAGCACCGGCACAAACGCCTGGCTGAAAGCGCCCTCGGCAAACAAGCGCCGCAGCAGGTTAGGAATGCGAAACGCCACCTGGAAGGCATCGGTCAAGGCACTGGCGCCAAAGGTCGAGGCCATCAGCAACTCGCGCGCCAGACCCGTCACCCGGGAGGCCAGGGTGAGCAAAGAGACGGTGGAGACGGACTTGATCAGCGACACGGCGCCAGTGTAGAGGCCTGCCAGCCTGGCCTGGCCTGGCCGTGCGGTGCCCTCCCCTTCCCGCCCTTCCCGCTCCTTTCCGCTCCTTTCCGCCCGGCGCGACCTGCCCAGACTCGGCGGCGCAGGGGCGTGCCGAGCAACTTCTTGGCCTGACCTATAATGGCGGGCTTTGCTGCAACATCCTTAAACACCTCAAGGAATTCATATGGCCACTGGTGGCAAACCCAAAAAGAAGAACCCGCGCCTGGCGTCGGGCCGCAAACGCGTGCGTCAAGATGTCAAGATCAACGCCGCCAACACCTCGCTGCGCTCGAAGTACCGCACCGCGGTCAAGAACGTCGAAAAGGCTGTCGCTGCCGGCGACAAGACCAAGGCCAGCGAGCTCTTTGCCAAGGCGCAAAGCATCGTGGACAGCGTGGCCGACAAAGGCATCTTCCACAAGAACAAGGCCGCGCGCGACAAGAGCCGCCTGTCGGCCAAGGTCAAGGCCCTGGCCCTGGCGGCCTGAAGGTCACACCCGACCCGCCCGCAGGGCCTGCGCCCTGCGCCGTTTATCCGGGTGCGCTGCAGCAAAGAAGAAAAACCGCCTTCGGGCGGTTTTTTCATGGGCGCCTCAATCGGCGATTTAGCGGCCCTTTTAGGGGCCCTTTTACGGACTTTTGTCAGGCAGCAGGCAGGCGCGTACCACCTGCAAATCGTTGTCTCGGGCAAAGCCCATCACGAAATCCCAGGCCATGGGCTCGGCCTGGCGCAGGTCCTCATGAATCACCACGCATTTGATGCCGTCGATGACCGTCGGCACGCACCAGGGCGAATAACTCAGGTGGCTGTCCGGCTGCGCGCCGCCGGGGCGAAAGGGGCTCATGACGCCGGCCAGGCGATCGGCCCAATCGCTGGGCCTGAACGTCTTGCCGTCGGAGGTCACCCCCTGGATCAGAACTTCTTGGGCGCTCGGCATGTGGCAGGCTCGGCTCGTCGCCCCCGGCAAGCGATGACGGGCGATGA
>JAIXWZ010000122.1 GCA_027491035.1 Comamonadaceae bacterium
CGCGGCCAGGCGGTGGTTTTGCGCCCCGGCCATCGGGGCTTGTATGACGGTTGGCAAGCGCTCGAGCGTGGGTGTTGGAGCCATCATGGGTCGGTGGGGTCAGGGGGTGTCTTGGATGAACTTGTGCAGGCTGCCTCGTGTGCCAAGACATCAGCGCCAGGAACGCATCAGCAACTCATCGAGCGCATCCGCAATTTCTTGCCCGTTCTCGGCCAAGGAACCCACGCGCGCACCGAGCTGATCGAGCGCCACTGAAACCATGTCCAATGGGTGCAGCACCAGCATCGCACCACGGACCTTAAAGCTTGGGTTCAGGCGCGTGCCAGCAATACCGGCAGGCAGCGCACTTCGCTTGACCAAAGGCACCACCACTCTTCGGCGATAGCCATCAAACAAAGAGGACTGAACCACCACCACGTAAGGAATGGTGTCCTTTAAAGGGCCTTTGTTTTGATGAAGGTCGAACTGAGCCATCAGAGTGTGGAGTGCTCATCGGCAAATGAGCCCACTTGTGCATGCAAAGCGTTCCAACCCGCCACGGTTTGGTCTGCCTGCTGTTGCCGACTTGCCTGTTTTTGCTTTTGTTCTTGCACATAAGCCGCGAGCAACTCTTCTGCAGTGGCCGACAAATTAGAGGTGTAGCCTTTCAGGTCGGCGACCAAGCTTTCACTCAAGGTGAGGTTGACCGGGCGTTTTCGCGATGGGAGCGCTGCAGTGAGGGTGCGTGGCATAACGGCCTCGGATGTTTGATGCGCACATTATGCGCATTAAATGGCATGATGTCTTCCAAAGACACTTAAAAGATCCCCGTCTGGAGCAGCCATGGCGCAGGCGGAAGCTTTCGCCAAGTGGACGCCGCCGCCAACCAAGCCCCCCTCACCGGCGGCGTGGCCAATGGGCACTTGGTCAAGCGCTGGACGAATGAAGCGCTGCTGCTAACCGGCCAGGTGGTGGACCAAGCCTTGATTGCTGCGCTGTGCAGCGAAGAAGGTGATGAAGCGGTTGCGGAGGGGGCTGAGGGGTATTACCTCGGGGCGCATTGGGCGCCGAACGAAAAATCGACCAAACAACACAAGTTTTTAATAAAGTCGCGACTTTTTAATACTGTGATTTCGTTTGGTCGTAAAATTGCCGCATGAAACGCTACCTTGATGACCGCGTGCAGGCCGATCTGGCCAAAAAAATGGTGTTCCTGACCGGCCCTCGCCAAGTCGGCAAAACCACGCTCAGCCGCCAGCTCATCGCACATCAAGGTGGGCAATACCTCAACTACGACGTGCCTGCCGACCGGGCCATCATCCTGCACCAACGCTGGAACCCATTGGCACCGCTGCTGGTGCTCGATGAAATCCACAAAATGCCCGACTGGAAAGCCTGGCTCAAAGGCGTGGTCGATGGCAAACCGGCCACCCAGCAACTGCTGGTGACCGGCAGCGCCCGCATGGACACCTTTCGGCAAAGCGGCGAATCGTTGGCCGGTCGCTTTTTTGGCCTGCGGCTACACCCTATCTCGGTGCGCGAATGGTGCGAACAAACTGGCGTTGCGCCCGATGCGGCGCTCACACATTTGCTAGAGCGCGGCGGCTTTCCTGAGCCCTGCCTGGCCCCTGATAACGAACAAGCCGAACGCTGGCGCAGGCAATACTTTGACGGCCTGGTGCGCAACGATGTGCTGGAGTTTTCGCGCATTCAAGAGGTCAACGCCATACGCCTGTTTGCCGAGCTGCTGCGCTCACGCGTGGGCTCACCCCTGTCGCTGGCCAGTATTGGGCGCGACCTGGCGGTCTCGCCCGTCACGCTGAAAAAATACCTCGACATCTTGGAGGCGCTCTACATCGTCTTCGTGGTGCGCCCTTTTCACGACAACATTGCCCGCGCCGTGCTGCAAACGCCCAAGGTCTATTTTTATGACACCGGCCTGGTGGTGGGAGACGACGGCCTGCGCTATGAAAACCTGATGGCCACCGCCTTGCACAAACATGTGCAGTGGCAACACGATGTGCAAGGCCAAGAAAGCGGGCTGCACTACATCCGCACCAAAGACGGGGCCGAGGTGGACTTTGCCCTGAGCCTCAAAGGGCGGCTCACCCAATTGGTGGAATGCAAACTGTCAGACCCTAAACCCCACCGCGCCCTGCTGCGCTTTGCCCGCGAGCAGCCGCAAGCGCAAGCGGTGCAGGTGTTGCGCCACTTGCCTCACAGCCATGCGCTGGGCGAGATACGGGTGGTGCGGGCTGATGAGTATTTGAATGGGTTGGTGGCTTGAAGCGCTGGCAGCCGCCGTTTTTTGCAGCGCATTGGTCACATTGGCCTCGGCCACGGCAATCGCGTCGCGCTTTTACCGCTCAGCCAACTCCAGCCGCTCGCACAACTGCTTTTCAAAATCGCCATCGCGCACCTGCTTGAGGATGTCGGCGTGTACGACTGCTCACACCTTTATAGTGGTCTAAGCTGGGCTTCGGAATTTTCGTAGACCCATTCATGCCCGCCACTTAAAGAAGTTGCAGTGGTTACTGCACCATCAGCGGGCCCTCCTCGGGGTCGTCCTGCGAGAAGTGTTAGCGCAAGATGACCGAACGCCATTGAAACCGACAACTTGGCGGACGTGATCACCACGCAGGAGGTGCTTTGGTACGCAGGAAGGGGGCAGGTCATTCAGGCTATCTTTACGGACAGGAAATTCAACCGCATGAGGCCGGGTATGGCAGGGTTTTTGGGTGATCTGACCTCGTTGAAATCTGCAGTTTGAGCGCCCACAGCCCACAGCATCCAAGAAGCGAGGATGCCCCAAGCGAGTGGGCTGAACAGCCGCCGCGCGCGCAGTGTCCCAGTGCGGTTCTGGCTGGGCGGGCCGCACCGGCCGGGCTCAAACTCGTGCAGAATTGACATTAAGAGAAAAACATAAATAATTTCTGACATGGGTACATCTCAAGCTATCCGCCAGGCTATCGCCAGCAAGCCCCCCGGGGCCGCGTTCTCAAGCGCCGACTTTTTGTCGGTGGGGACTCGCTCGGCCGTCGACCAGGCGCTGTCTCGCATGATGCGGGCGGGGGTCATCGAGCGGGTGGCGCGAGGGCTGTATGCCGCGGCTGGGCAATCTGTGGCCACGCAAACCGTCGCCAATGCAGTTGCCCAGAAAACGGGCGAGCAGGTGGGACTTGTGATCTGCGAAGGGACAGCTCGGCGACTGGTGGTGCCCACATCGGGCCCGTCGCGCAGCGTCAAGGCGATTGGGTTCACCGTCCAGTTTCGCCGCATGAGCCCACGGAAAGTGCAGCTCGCTGCCAGTCCCAAGGGCCAGGTCTTGCTTGGACTTTGGAGCCGCGGCAAAACAAAGCTCACGACTCTGGAGATCCTGCGGGCTACGGGCGACTGGGCAAAAGAGGATATCGAGAGCTATGCCGCACTGCTCCCAGCGTGGCTGCGCCGCGGCCTCGAGCAGGCCCATTCGATTCGCAAGTCGGTCAAGATAGGGTTGTCGGGTGCTTACGATTGGTCCAACTCGGCCATTCGGGACGACGTGTTGATTGCCAAGGTGCTCGAAAAGCACAGGTTCGAGGATGTGGCTCGGCTGTGTTTCTACTACGGCGTGCTGAGGGTCAAACGGGTGTTCAAGCGGCATGTGTTCGAGCCCATGACTTGCGCCAGCGTGACCAGGATGCTGGGCAACATCAGCAAAGGGCTAAGAGTTTCCAGGGAGCGAGCCGTTGGATAAGCTCAATCTGGAGTTGATGCCTCCAGCGACACTGCGGAATTTCGCTCGCCTCAAGGACGACCCCAGGCTGGCAGGCTTTACCCTTGTCGGGGGCACCGCGCTGGCATTACAAATTGGGCATCGAAGTAGCGAAGACTTGGACTTCAATATCTTTGGCCAAGATCTGCCCGTCAAAGCCATCGATAGCCTCTTAGATGAGTTGGCCGCAAGTGGTTCTGCGATTCAAAGCCTGATCACATCTGAACAAAGGACGAGATTCAAGATCAACACGTCAGAGAACCTTGATCACTACATTCAGGACTACTTGATTGACGGCGCCAAGGTGACGTTCCACTCCCGCGGTCAAAGGGATAGACCCAAGGCGCAGATCGACTACCTGAGGGCTGCTCCAAAGGCAGTGGTTTCCGAGGGGGGCTTCGATGTGCTCGGCGTTGACGGGCTTTTTGTCATGAAAACTCTCGTCGTCTATGACCGCGTCAAGTCTCGCGACATCTACGACTTAATGGTGCTCACCCGCGATCATGGCTATACGCTCGATGAGGCCCTTGCCGCAATCGATCACTACCAACCCATCAGAAACAAGGACCCGGAACACTTCAAGAGGGCGATCACTGGCGCGATCCCGTTAGACAAAAACGATGAGGGCTTTTCGAGCATCCATCTTGATGTGAAGATGGATGAAATTTATGAGCACTTCATCAGCCTGGTCGACGACTACGAGATAAGGGCCGTCCAGCAGATGCGACCAAGCCGCTCCTAACGAGTTCTCCCTTGCCGCAAGACCAATGTCAACGCTGCAGTGTCGTGGCAGCGATTTCGGTGCACCTGTCGATCGCGTGCTCCGGATCTTCATGCGGCTTCATGTAGATCACCCGGTACGATGTTCCCACCTCTTCCTTGAGCCATGCGCTCAGTTGCATGCCACGGCGGTGGAAGCTTCGAGCGCACAAAGCACAAAGCCCGAACCGTTGCCAGTTAGGGCTTTGTTAGGACAGATTGAAGACGGTTGCGCTATTTCCGTGCAGGCGGCAAGTCCGTACACGACCCATGCGCCACCTCCGCCGCCATGCCAATACTCTCGCCCAGCGTGGGGTGCGGGTGGATGGTCTTGCCGATGTCGACGGCGTCTGCGCCCATCTCGATGGCCAGGGCGATCTCGCCGATCATGTCGCCGGCGTGTGTGCCCACCATGCCGCCGCCGAGAATCTTGCCGTGGCCGTGGGCCTCGGGGGAGTCGTCAAACAGCAGCTTGGTAAAGCCTTCGTCGCGGCCGTTGGCAATGGCGCGGCCTGAGGCGGCCCAGGGGAACAAGCCCTTCTTGACCTTGATGCCTTGGGCCTTGGCCTGCTCTTCGGTCAGGCCCACCCAGGCCACTTCAGGGTCGGTGTAGGCCACGCTGGGGATCACGCGGGCGTTGAA
>JAIXWZ010000104.1 GCA_027491035.1 Comamonadaceae bacterium
ACGCCGCCACCGCCCCCGCAGAGTTCTTTGCCGTGGCCTGCGAAGCCTACTTCATCAACCGCCCCCGATTCGCCCTAGAACTGCCCAGCCTGCTGGCCCTGTTCGATGAGTTTTTCGAAGGCTAAGCGCGGTTCGACGATGCCCTGCGACTGGCAATGACGCAGCGTGGATTGCCACGGCGCTGCGCGCCTCGCAATGACGGACTTGGCTGCGCGCCTCGCAATGACGGACTTGGCTGTGGGCCTCGCAATGACGGAAGGGGCCGTCATTGCACCCCGGTTCTGTCATTGCGAGGAACGAAGCAATCCATCGGCGCTCACACAACGGCATAGATTGCCACGGCGCTGCGCGCCTCGCAATGACGAAAAGAGGACGTGATCGCGCCCCCGCCCCGTCATTGCTCCCCCGGCCCCGTCATTGCGCCCCCGCCCTGTCATTGCGGCATCCCGGCCCCGTCATTGCGAGGAACGAAGCAATCCATTGCGGCGGTTGATCGAAAGCGTGGATTACCACGGCGCTGCGCGCCTCGCAATGACGAAAAGAGGGCGCGACGCAAAGCGACTTGATACGAATGCTCGCGCTTAGCGGCTCTGCGCCTGCGCGAGAGCGGCGCGCAGATGGGACAGCGGTTGGCCCTCGGCCAGGGCCAGGCAGCTTTGAGCGATCTGTTCGGTGGTTTGCGGGCTCAAGCCGGCTGCGCCCATCAAGCGCAGGGCCTTGTCCTGGATCTCCTGCGCCGTCAGTGGGTTTTCCGGGTCGCCCTTGGCGGTGTGCACGGTGACCGTGTGTTGCGTGCCAGCGGCATCGCGCAGGTGCACCGTGGCACCGTAGCGCTCGGGGTAGGCGGCGGTCAGGTCGGGGGCGTGGTGCAGACGCACCTTGCGGCGCAGGGCGGCGATCTGGGGGTCGTCGCGCGCTTGGCTTTGGCTGTCGCGCAGGCTCAAGTCCCCGCGCGTCCAAGCCACGGCCGCGGCGTGCTGAAGGCTAAAACGCGCCTGATGGTCCGAGACCGGCGTGGCGCAGTCGGCAAAAGAGATGGCATCGGCGTAGGTGTGCACGTCGATGGACTCAATCGCGTCGATTGGCGTGGAGGCACCCGCCTGCGCGCGCAAGCCGATGACCGCCTCGATCACCGGATGCACATGGCGGCAGGCCGGCCAGGGTTTGAAGCTCACTTCATGCATCATCCAAGCGACATCGGGATGCCTCAGCACCGCCTGGGTATCCACTGGCCCACAGGCGGCTGCAAAAAATCCGTGCTCGCCTTCGAGAATCTGGCGGGCGCCCGCAAAGCCGATGCGCGCCAGATCGGCGGCGAGCAAGCCCGCCTGGGCGCTGCGGCCAGTAGCCAGTTGCTTGGAGTCGGTGGGCTCGCTGCGGCATTGCCACAGCCCCGCGCTCATCATGCCGGCCTGCCCCAGAGCGTCAAGGCTGCGCGGGCGGTCCAGGCCCAGCACGTGGGCGCAGGCGGCGGCCGCGCCAAACACCCCGCATGTGGCGGTGCTGTACCAATGCCGGTAATGCGCCGGCCCTGCGGCCGTGCCGATGCGGATGGTTGCTTCATAACCCTTGATCAGCGCATCGAGCAGGTCCATGCCGCTGCTGCCCTCGCGCTCGGCGGCAGCCAGCGCCGCAGGGATCACGGTGTCGCCTGGGTGAACAATGGCGCGTCGGTGCACGTCATCGACCTCAAAGAGGTTGCCCAGACCGCCATTGACCAAAGCGGCCATGCCCGCCTCGCGCTGGCCGGCGCCCAAGGTGGTGCAAGGCCCTTGCGCGCTTTGCAGGGCCAGGCGCGCCAGAGCGCGACCGGCCGCAGCCGTACTGCCCAATTGGGCACAAGCGATCCAGTCGAGCAGGTGCAGCGCCGCGCGCCGACGGTCGTCAGGCGAAATCGGACGCTCGAGCAGGCCCAGCAGGCCGTGCGTGAGCGATGCGCCGGTCATGTTCGATGCCCTCACCCGGCCTCAAGTCCCGCGGCGCCCAGCCGCCGCGCGCGCCTCATGGCCTGAGCATCGCCTTGAGCACATTGAGCAAGCGGCGCGCCGCATCGCCCTGGTGCGGGCTGCTGAGCACCTTGGCCACATCTTCGCCCCAGGTCTGCGCCGGCGCCGCCGCGTGGCGCTGGGTGAGCAGCTCGAGCTGCATCATGCGCCGCGCCGGCAGGTGCTCGGCCGCGCTGGGCAGCTCGGCGGCAATCTCGAGCCGCAGCAAAGTCTTGGCTGTCGACGCTGCGTCGGCCGATGCCCCAGCGCCCAGCACCTGAGCCCAGCGGGTGCGCACCGCAGCGGGCACTGCCTTGCCCAAGGTCTGGGCGCCAGGCAGCTGCTGGGGATCGCGCTGCTCCCAAGCGCCCAGCAGCTGGGTCAACACCTCGCCGTGGGCCTGCGCGGCCAGCTTGCGCAGCGTCTGCTGGGCGTGATCCAGGGCGTCGCGCTGAGCGCGAAAAGCGGCATCGCCCAGGCGCGGTCCGCGCTCTTCGAAACGGCCGTGCTCGCCGGCACGCTCCGGCCTGCCGGCAAAGCGCTCACCTCGATCGGCCCCGCGCCGGTCACCGCGCGCATCGCCCGGACGGCCCCGCTCGCCCGGGCGGCCCGGACGGTCGGAGCGAGGGCCACGGCTGGCCAAATCGGGCTTGCGCGCACCGGGCCGGTCGTCACCGCGCATGGCGATCACGGGTTTGGGCGCGCTCTTGCTCGCAACCACAGGCGCTGGGGCCTGCTCGCTGCTTGACTCACTGCTCGACTCACTGCTCGACCCACTAACCTGCTCGCTAACCTGCTCGCTGCTCGGCTCGCCAAGCTGCTCATTGAGCGGCTCACTGACCTGCTCAGCGCCAGAGACCTGAGCCGGCTGATCCGCCTTCGGCCCAGCAGCAGCGCCACCCGGCACGCCCGCGTCAGCCAGTGCATCGGCGGCGACTTTCTGGCCCCGCACGGCCGCCTCAAGCGCCCGGGCAGCGGCCTGGATTTTTTGCGCATCGCCGGCAGCCGTGGCCTGCTCGAGATCACGGGCGGCCGCAATCACGCGGCGGTCGTGCTCACCGAGGGCCTGCATAGCCTGTTCGCGCTCGGCACCCTTGCGGGCAAAGGCCTCATCGATCGGCTTGCGAAACGCATCCCAGAGTTTTTGCTCTTGCCGCCGGTCGATGGGCACCTGCTGGGCTTCATGCTGCCAGCGCTGCTGCAAAGCGCGCACCGCATCGATTCTCAGCGGGCTTTGCGCGCCCAATTCCTGCGCCTGCTCGATGAGCGCGCGCCGGCGCTCCAGGCTGAGCTGGCGAGCCGCGCGCAGAGGGGCTTGGGCCTCATCGAGCAGGGCCTTCCATTGCGCCTGCATTTCGGCAAACGCCTTTTCACTGAGGTGACCGGCTTCGCGCCAGCGCTGCTCGAACGCTTGCACGGCGCGCGCACGCGCCTTCCAGTCGCTGCTCTCGCGCTGGCCTTGGGTCCAGTCGCGCAGCTCGTCCATCAGGGCGCGGCGCTGGGCGCGGGTGGCCTCCTGCTGCTCACGCGCTTTTTCAAGCCAGACCTCAACGACCTTGTACGCCTGGTTGCAGGCCTCGTCAAAGCGCTTCCACAGGCCATGGTTGGGCACACCGCCCTGATCGCTCGTCTTCCACTGCTCGCGCATTTGGCGCAGGGCCTCCTGCTGTTTGCGCCCGCCCAGCGGCTGCTCGACCAGGCTTTGGGCCTTGAGCAGCAAGTCCTCGCGGATCTGATCGGCCCGCCAGCGTTGCCAGCCTTCGAGCTCGCCGGCAGCCGTCAGCGCCGCATGGGCTTGAGCCTCCAGGGCGCCATCGATCAAGCGGACATGTTCCTTGAGCGCCTGCCTGAGATCGACCGCGGCCTTGGGCGTGGCCTTGCCGTGGCCTTCGGCAAGCTCGTTTTGCAGGGCCTCGAGCGCCTGTCCAACGGCAGCCCTGGCCTGCGCCTTTTGCTCGGCCAGCACGGCCGGATCGACCTTGGGGCGCACCGGCTTGTCGCTTTTCTCGGCCGCGCTGTGAGCACGCGCGGCGCGCAGCTCGTCGGCCCAGACCGGCACGGCCGGCAACGCAGCGCTGTCGTCATCGGCCGCGGCCACGGCCTGTGCCAGCGCGGCCTCAAAAGCGGTCCACACCGCCAGCAGCTGGGTGCGCGCCGACTCGATGTGCAGCGCAAAGCGCGGATCGGTGCTGGGCCAGACCGGATCACCGATCAGGGCATCGGCCTGCGCCTGCCACTGGGCCACATCGGCGCGCAGCCCGGCCCACGCGGCCTGGGCCTCGCGCCAGCCCTTGGTCGAAAGCACCTCGGTGCGCTGCGAAATCAGCACCGCCGCCTCGCGCTCAACCTGCGCGCGATGCTGCAAGTCTTCAATGGTCTTGACGCGCTCGGCCAACAGGCCCTTGAGGCCGGCCAACGGCTCGCGAGACAGAGGCGCGCCCGCCTTGGCCGCATCGCGCTGCCAGGCCAGTGCATCGGCCAGGTTGAGCCGGCCGGCATCGAGCAAGGCCTGCCCCTTGGCGGCCCAGTCGGCGGCCAAGGTGTCTTGGCCGCGCGCGCGCCTGAGCTCGTCGAGCTTCTCGCGCAGCGGCCGCGCCGCCCCCTTGTCGCGGTTGGACAGCTCGCGAAAGACCTCTGCCATGCGCTCGGCCGAGGGGTCGCTGGCCAGCCAGGCGCGCACGCGCGCGGCCCGCTCGCCCGATGTGGCGGCGGTAAAAGCGCCGCCGGTCAGCGCATCGAGCTGGTCGATGTCGGCCGCCTTGCTGCGGGCCTGGGAGTCGTTTGTGGGGTCGGGATGGACCATGTCGTTGTGGCTGGCTGAGTGGGGCGGTGCTGCTGGGCCCCATGAGGGGCGCACCTGCACCAACCGATAGGCCCTTCGGGGCCCGCGAGAGGGGATATTTTGACCGCAATTGCATGCCGTCCCGAAGCCGCCTGGCGCAAGCCCCCCAAGCGGGGCTGTGAAGGCCGGGATTGCCACGGCGCTGCGCGCCTCGCAATGACGGGATCGGGGCGTCATGGCGCCCCCGCCCCGTCATTGCGCCCCCGCCCCGTCATTGCGCCCCTGCCCCGTCATTGCGCCCCTGCCCCGTCATTGCGCCCCCGCCGCGTCATTGCGAGGAACGAAGCAATCCATCGGCCATCACGCAACAGCCTGGATTGCCACGGCGCTGCGCGCCTCGCAATGACGGGATTGGGGCGTCATGGCGCCCCCGCCCCGTCATGGACCCCCGCCTCGTCATTGCGCCCCCGCCCCGTCATTGCGAGGAACGAAGCAATCCATGCCGCCGTCGTGCGAAGGCATGGCGTTATAATCCCTCCCCCGCCTCTCACAGGGGCCTGGCGCAGCCTGACGGTATGCCCTCCAGCATGCCAGCGCCTTTGACCTGTGAACTGCGTCGGCCAACGCCCGCCGATGCAGGTCGGTGGCTCTGCCGCCCCACCGTGCCGGTTGCCGACAACGGTAACGGGCCAGCCAGAAGGACAGCCATGACTTCCAAAATGCCATCGCCTGCCGTGCAGCGCATGGGTCAGCGTCTGCGTCAAATCGGCAGCGATATTGCCCAGGGCTTCTTCGATGTGACCCACAACAGCTTTGCCATGCTGGGCCTGGGCGTGGCCTTCGTGGTCATTGCGCTGACCGCCCGCGCGGACTTGCGTGAGGCCGCCGAGGGCCAACTCATGACGCTGCTGATCGAGCGCCAGGAGGCCAGTCTGAGCTACGGCGAGCCCAAAGCCGTCGAGCGCGCCACGGCGCTCAACCCGGCCGATTTGCCTGGGCCGCAAGCGGCGCTGACGCATTGGCTCAGCCGCAAGTATTCGGTCGCGCCCGAGCCTGTGGCCGCCCTGGTGGCTGCCGCCCACGATATCGGCGCCAAAGTCGAGATCGAGCCCACCCTGATCCTGGCCATCATGGCCATTGAGTCGGGCTTCAACCCCTTTGCGCAAAGTCCTGTTGGCGCGCAAGGCCTGATGCAGGTCATGACCAGCGTGCACCACCAGAAGTACGCGCCCTTCGGCGGCAAGCTCGCCGCCTTCGACCCGGTGACCAATCTGCGCGTCGGGGTGCGGGTGCTGCGCGCCTGCATCGAGCGCGCCGGATCGCTCGAGGGCGGGCTCAAGTTCTATGTGGGCGCGGCCAACTTGGACGACGACAACGGCTACGTCAACAAGGTTCTGGCCGAGCAGATTCGCTTGCAGCAAGTGGCCGAGGGCCGGGAGGTCCCGCTCAACGCCCAGTCGGCCAGCGCGCCGCCGCCGGCCAAGGCAACAAGCAGCACCCACGGACAGGGCGACGCGCCACCGGCGCGTTCCTGAGCCGACCCGCGCCTGGGCTACACTGGACGCCGTGCGCAACTGGCGATAAGTCGGGCCCCCGCAAAGGGCTGCGGCTGACGTGGAACACCACGGGGGAGCGCACGGTCGGCGCTGCGCCGCCGGTCCTTGAGCCGTTCGCCTGGGCAGCCCTTGCCGATTGCGCAGGGATCTTCTCTAACCGGACTGCCATGTACAACCGACACCATCTGGTCGCCCAGACCGACCCCGAGCTGTGGGCCGCCATTGAGGCGGAAAACGCCCGCCAGGAACACCACATCGAGCTCATCGCCAGCGAAAACTACGCCTCGCCTGCGGTGATGGCGGCGCAGGGCTCGCAGCTGACCAACAAATACGCCGAGGGCTACCCTGGCAAGCGCTACTACGGCGGCTGCGAAAACGTCGATGTGGCCGAGCAGCTGGCCATCGACCGCGCCAAGCAGCTTTTTGGCGCCGATGCAGCCAATGTGCAGCCGCACTGCGGCGCGTCGGCCAACGAGGCGGTGTTTCTGGCCTTTCTCAAGCCGGGCGACACCATCATGGGCATGAGCCTGGCCGAAGGCGGACACCTGACGCACGGCATGCCGCTGAACATGTCGGGCAAGTGGTTCAACGTGGTCAGCTACGGACTTGACGCCAACGAGGCCATCGACTACGAAGCCATGGAAGCCAAGGCCCGCCAAACCCGGCCCAAGCTCATCATCGCAGGCGCTTCGGCCTACTCGCTGCACATCGACTGGGCACGCTTTGCCAAAGTGGCCAAGGAAATCGGCGCCATCTTTTTGGTCGACATGGCCCACTACGCCGGGCTGATCGCCGCAGGCGTCTACCCCAACCCAGTGCCCCATGCCGACGTGGTGACCTCCACAACGCACAAGAGCCTGCGCGGCCCGCGCGGGGGCATCATCCTCATGAAGGCCGAACACGAGAAGGCGATCAACAGCGCCATCTTCCCGGGCCTGCAAGGCGGCCCGCTGATGCACGTGATTGCAGCGAAGGCGGTGGCCTTCAAAGAGGCGCTCGCGCCCGATTTCAAGGCCTACCAACAGCAGGTCATCCGCAACGCCCAGGTCATGGCCACCACCCTGACCGAGCGGGGTCTGCGCATCGTCAGCGGCCGCACAGAAAGCCACGTGATGCTGGTTGATCTGCGCGCCAAAGGCATCACCGGCAAGCTCGCCGAGGCGGTGCTCGGCCAGGCGCACATGACCATCAACAAGAACGCCATCCCCAACGACCCCGAAAAGCCCATGGTCACCAGCGGCGTGCGCATCGGCACCCCGGCGATGACCACGCGCGGCTTCAAGGACGAGGAGGCGCGCCTGACCGCTCACCTGATCGCCGACGTGCTCGACAAGCCCCACGATGAGGCCAACATTGCCGCGGTGCGCGCCAAGGTCAACGCCCTGACCGCGCGCTTTGCGGTGTACCGCTAAAGCCCACGCCCAGCCGCCCGACTGACCCCCCGCGATGAAGTGCCCGTTTTGCAGCCACCTCGAGACGCAGGTCGTCGAGACACGGCTGTCTGAAGACGGTGACGTGATCCGCAGGCGCCGCCAGTGCGGCGCCTGCGAAAAGCGCTTTACCACCTACGAGCGGCCCGACGTGAGCTTTCCGGCCATCGTCAAGAAAGACGGCCGGCGCATCGACTACCGGCGCAGCAAGATCCTCGAATCAATGAACCTGGCGCTCAGAAAGCGGCCGGTGAGCACCGAGCAAATCGATACGGCCATTGAGCGCATCGAAGAAAAAATCCTCAACCTGGGCGTGCGCGAGGTGGCCTCGAGCCGCCTGGGAGAGTTGGTCATGCGCGAGCTCAAAAAGCTCGACAAGGTGGCCTACGTTCGCTTTGCCAGCGTCTACCGCAGCTTCGAAGACCTGGACGACTTCAAGAACCTGGTTGACGAGGTGCGTCGCTGACGCGCCCCTCTGCCCCCTGACCTAGCGCCAGCATTGAGCCACCGAGGCGGCGCTGCCGCTGCGGCCCTTCAGGCCCGTGTGGTCCAGGCTCAGCGCGCCGCAGTCGTCGGCCTGCATCGGCCCCTGCGGACTGGCCAGGAGCCGATAACTCAGCGCATCGGCCGCGTCGATCTTGATCTGGTAGACGACCTGGCTGTCCGCCTGCACCACCTGCAAGGCCAGCGGCAGCTCAAGCCTGGCGCCGCTGGCACTCAGGTAGCTGCCGTGCACGCTGTAGTGGCGCTCCATGAATTGCTGGGCCTGTAGCAACGCCACCGCGGCCTGCGCGCGCTGCGAGCGCATCAGATGGCTCTGGTAACTCGGCCAGGCCACGGCCGCCAGCAATCCGATGATGAGCACCACCGTCAGCAACTCGATCAGGCTAAAGCCGCTGCAAGCGGCTCGGGGCATGGGCTTCATGGACTCACCTCAGCGGCGGGTTGACGATGCGTTTGTGGCTGCGCGCGCGCACCTGGCCATCGGCAATCAGCACCGCACTTTGCAGCCAAACCGCAGCGCTACTGCGGGTCATGCCGGTGGATGCATCGGCGCTGTGATCGGGGCTCAAACCGCGCGCAGTCACGATATAAATGGGAACGCCAACCGGGTCGCCTTCGAGCAGTTGCCGCTCGACCAGGCAGCTCGCTGGCTTGAGGCCGGGCGCGGGCGAGGCTGAAGGCGCCGCAAGGACCAGAGGCACGCCGATGGCGCCAGACTGCCAATGGGCCGCCACGGGCCAGGCCATGGCAGTGGGCAAGGTCAGGGGCAGGGCCGCATCGGCCAAAGCGGGGTTGCGCGCTGGGCTGGCCAGGCGCAGCTGGGCTTCGCAGTAGTGCAGGGCCAACTGCGCCTGCTCCAAGGCCAGCTGCTGCATGCTGCGCACGCGCAGCAGCTGCAAAGAACCGGCGCTGGCGCGCAAGGAGGCGGCCGAAGCCAGGGCCATGGCGCCAATGAGCACCAGAACGATGACCAGGCTGATGCCCCGCTGAGCCCTGGCGCAGCCGGCCAACTCACGCCCGGTCGCTGCAAGCCAGGCGGGGGCGCGCCGAGGTTTGAGCGGTTGCAAGGGCATCCAGTTGGGCTCGGGTGATGGGTGGGTCGGCTGGCCTGGGCTCTACAGGCTCCAGCTGCGAAAGGCCACCGTGGCCCAGAAGGCGCGCCGCAGACGGCCATCGCCCGATGTGGCCGCAGCGCCGTTGCAATCTCGGTAGGTTCGCACCTCATCGGCGCCAAGCACCGGCTCACGGCTGCGCACCAGCAGGCACAGGCGCACCGCCCGCACCTGTTTGAAGTCGGCCACCTGCGAGGCCGGCAGGTAGCGCAGGGCCGAGGTAATCTGGCCATCGACCGGCAGGCCCCACCACAGGCGCATGCGCTCGATGTTTTCCACCAGCGGCTGCGCGCTGCTGGAGCCGCGGCCGCCGCATCGCAGCTCGCTGCGCGGGCTGATCTGCCAGCGGCTGTAAGCCAGGTGGATCTTGCCGCCACCGGCCAGATCGATCGCATCGAGGGCATTGCCCAGGCAGTCGGTGGGCGCCTTGCTGCTGCTGACCACGGTGCTGTGGATGTCGGCCTCATAGACCAGCTCGACCGCCGAAGAGCCGGCCCCGCCATCTTGCAAAGGATTCTGCGCGGAACCGTGTAGGCAGGTGGGCGCGGCCAGCTGGGGCAAGCTCGCAAAGCCCTCGTCGCAGGCCACCAGCGCCGGCGCCGGCACACCGGTGCGCCAGGCCGCAGGGCCGGTGGTCAGCGCCTGCAAAGGGCGGCCGTAGCCGAGCATCATGAAATCGCTGCGCAGCAGATCGAGCGCCAGCTGCGCGTCTTCCATCAGCTGACCCTGGGCCGCATGCAGCGCCTGGCTGCGACCGAGCGCCAGCAGCTGCGCCAGCGCCAACGTGACCACCAGCAAACCGATGGCACTGGCCACCAGCAGCTCCAGCAGGGAGTAGCCGGCGCTGGCACCCAAGCACCCTACCCTACGCCCTACCCTACGCCCTACCCTACGCCCCAACCTACGCCCTACCATGCGACCTCCAGCGTGTAGCACAGCACGCCGTCTTGCGCACCGAGGGCCAACTCGGCCGGGCACGGCTGCGCCGGGCCAGGGCCGACCGCGCCACCGATCGCGCCACCGAGCGCACCCGGATCGCGCCAGGCCAGCGTGATGCGGGCCTGCCGGCTGCTCGAATCAACCTGCACCCGGGTCGAGCCCTGAGGCAGCGCGTCGCGCACCAGCTGGCGCCACTGCGAGGCGTCGGCCGCCGCCCAGCCCTGCGCATCGCACACTGTGCCCTCACAGCGCAGCGTGGCCAGGCTGGCCTGCGCGGCAAAAGGGGCCGCATAAGCCATGGCCGGCGCCACCGCGGGGCTGGCGCGCAGGCGCTCGGCCATGTCGGCGGCCAGCATCAGGGCCAGGGCCCGGTTGGCGCTCAGCCGCGCCTGGCGCACGGCATCGGCCTGCGCCTGCAGCCACGCCGCTGCCGCCAGACCCACCAGTAACAAAGAGACGAGCACCTCCAGGAGCGCCAGGCCCTGGCAGCATCTTGGCCCCAAGACAGGTCTGCAGATGCCCTTTTTGTCATTGCGGCCGCAGCGCGGCAACGCGCAAGACGTTGGTAAACCAGAGACTACTGGATCGCCACGTCCTGCCACGTCGCTGCGCTCCTCGCGGCCAAAGGCCGCTCCTGGCGATGACGGGGTTTTACAGACCCGGCTTAGCTGCATGAGACCACCCCTTCGGCCTGCAAGGCGGGCCGGCCCTGCAGCGAGATGCAAATCAGGCGCCGGGCACTGCCCGAGGCGCTCACGGCCAAAGTCAGCGTCTGGGCAGCCGAGCGCGCCAAGCCTGTGCTTTGGTAGGTCAGGACGGGGCGCGCATGGTTGCTGCGGATGAGCAACTCCTGCGACCGGGCCTGATGCTGGCGCAGCACCGACTCGCCCGCGCCCAGCTGGCGGTCGGCATCCGGGTCAAGAAACACCAGCCAGCCGCTCGAGCCCTGGCTGGCGCAGCGACTGCCATCACCAGACAGGCACAGCGAAACCGGCTGCGCCCGCGCGAGCGCCTGTGTGCGCGCGTAGCGCAGGTCGTCCACCAGCGCCTGCGCCTCGGTGCGCAGCGTCCAGCGCTCGAGCAAGCTGCGCCACGAGGGCAAGGCCAAGGCCGCCAACGCCAGGGCCATGGCAGTGACCACCATCAGCTCGAGCAGGGAAAAGCCCCGGGCTTGTCGCACAGGACTTGCGCGCCGCAGCAGGTACAGGTTGTGGGCCATGTCCGGCCATGCTAAGAGTGCGCCCGCACCGGCATGTAAATTGTTATTACGGCGGCGCGGACAAAGGCGGCCTGCCGCTTTGAAGCCACATTCAAACGGCCTTTATGCCGCATGAAGCCGCTGCAAGCCGCTTCATGCCTGCGCTTAAACTGCCGCTCAATGAAACCCCAACACCACCACACGGCCCCCATGATGGAGCGCGCGCTCGAGCTGGCGGCCCAGGCCCGGCTGCTGGCCCCGCCCAATCCCGCGGTTGGCTGTGTGCTGGTCAGCGCGAGCGGTCAGATCATCGGCGAAGGCCACACCCAGGCCACCGGCCAGGCCCATGCCGAGGTGATGGCGCTGCGCGATGCCGCCGCCCGCGGCCATGCGGTGCGTGGGGCCAGCGCCTATGTCACGCTCGAGCCGTGCGCCCACCAGGGCCGCACCGGCCCGTGCTGCGAGGCCCTGATTGCAGCTGGCGTGGCCCGCGTCGTGGCCAGTCTGGTCGATCCCAACCCGCGCGTGGCCGGCCAGGGTCTGGCCCGGCTCAGGGCCGCGGGGGTGCAGGTTGAAGTCGGTCCTGGCGAGCAGGCCGCGCGGGAGCTCAATTTGGGCTTTTTCAGCCGCATGGTGCGCGCCAGCCCCTGGGTGCGCATGAAGCTGGCGGCCTCGCTCGATGGCACCAGTGCCCTGACCAATGGGCAAAGCCAGTGGATCACATCGGCGCAAGCTCGCGCCGATGGCCACGCCTGGCGGGCGCGCGCCTGCGCGGTCCTCACCGGCATCGGCACGGTGCTGGCCGACGACCCGCGGCTCGATGTGCGCGACGTGGACACACCGCGCCAACCGGTGCGCGTGGTCGTCGACAGCGCGCTGCAGACACCGCCGCTGTCGCGCATCTTGCAAGGCGCCGGGCCAGTGTGGATTTACACCGCCACGCAAAGCAGCGGGCGTGAAGCGGCACTGATCGCGCGTGGGGCCCACATCACCCACCTGCCCGAGGCCAGCGGAAAAGTGGATCTGCGCGCCATGCTGGCCGATCTGGCCCGCCGCGAGATCAACGAGGTGCATGTGGAGGCCGGCAGCAAGCTCAGCGGCTCGCTCATGCGCGCGGGTCTGGTCGACGAATTGCTGATTTACCTGGCGCCCCAGCTGCTCGGCCCAGGCCAGCCCATGATCGCCCTGCCCGAGCTGCAGGCCCTGACCCAGGCCACGGCGCTGCAGTTCATTGGCTGCGATCCGATCGGGCCCGATCTGCGCCTGCGCGCGCGGCTGCAGGGACGGCAGTTTTGGGCCGGCCAGTGAAGACCCCTGGATGAAGGCCAAGGTGCAGCGCGCAAGGGTGCAAACGCCCGCGCCAAGCCGCACCGGCAAAACCCTGCGAAAATAACCCCATGTTCACCGGCATCATCACCGGCGTGGGGCGCATCGTCGCCGTCCATCCCCTCGGCAGTTCTTTGGCCCATGGCAAGCGCCTGACCATCCAAACGCCCCCCTCCTACCTCGACGACGTCACGCCCGGCGACAGCATCGCGCTCAATGGCGCTTGCATGACGGCCACCACGCTCGAGCCCGCCACCAACCGCTTTAGCGTCGACGTCTCGGCCGAATCGCTGGACAAGACCTGCGGCCTGGACGACAGTGGCCCGGTCAATCTGGAAAAAGCCCTGCGCGCCAACGACCGCTTGGGCGGGCACATTGTGTCGGGCCACGTCGACGGCATCGGCCAGGTCAGCCACTTTGCGCAGGTCGGCGAGAGCTGGGAGCTGCGCATTGCAGCGCCGGCCAGCTTGGCCAAGTACCTGGCCTACAAGGGCTCGATCACGGTCAACGGCGTGAGCCTGACGGTCAACCGGGTGCACGACCTGCCCGATGACCGCTGCGAGATCAGCATCAACCTCATCCCGCACACCGTCTCCAACACCGCCCTGGGCAGCCTTGCCGCAGGCTCACGCGTCAACCTTGAAATCGACCTGATCGCGCGCTACGTCGAGCGCATGCTGGCCGACCACCGAAAGCCCAGTGTATGAATGCCCCCGCCACCGTATCCGCCGTGAGTATCTCGCCCGTCAAGGACATCGTGGCAGAGATGGCCGCCGGCCGCATGGTCATCCTGATTGACGAGGAGGACCGCGAAAACGAGGGCGACCTGGTGCTGGCCGCCGACCATGTCACGCCCGAGGCCATCAACTTCATGGCCCGCTTCGGCCGCGGCCTGATCTGCCTGACGCTCACGCGCGAGCGCTGCGAGCGGCTGCAGCTGCCGCCCATGGTCAGCCGCAACGGCACCAAGCATGCCACCGCCTTCACTGTCTCGATTGAGGCGGCCCAGGGCGTGAGCACCGGCATTTCGGCGGCCGACCGAGCCCGCACGGTGCAGGCAGCGGTGGCCCGGCAGGCGCAGCCCAGCGATTTGGTGCAGCCGGGGCATATCTTCCCGCTGCAAGCGGTCGACGGCGGCGTGCTCATGCGCGCCGGCCACACCGAAGCGGGCTGCGATCTGGCCGCCATGGCCGGCTGCTCGCCGGCCGCGGTGATCTGCGAGATCATGAAGGACGACGGCACCATGGCCCGTCTGCCCGATCTGCTGATCTTTGCGGCCGAGCACGGCCTGAAGATCGGCACCATCGCCGACCTGATCGAACACCGCAGCCGCAACGAATCGCTGATCGAGCGCATTGGCAGCCGGCCCATGAACACCCACTGGGGCCAGTTCACCGCTCACGCCTGGCGCGACAAGCCCGGCGGCCACATGCACCTGGCGCTGGTCATGGGCAGCTGGTCTGCCGACGACGCTGTGGCCGCTCGCGTGCACGAGCCGCTGTCGCTGTTCGATGCGCTCGAAACCGGGCGCACCATGCATTCGTGGAGCCTGGACGAGAGCCTGCGCTTTATCGCGCAAGAGGGCCGCGGCGTGGCCGTCTTGCTCAACTGCGGCGAGGGCCCCGAGCAATTGATGGCGCAATTCGAGGGGCGCGCCACACCCAGCCACGCGCCCAGCCGCGGCCGCATGGACCTGCGCTCCTACGGCATCGGCACGCAGATTCTGCTGCAAACCGGGGTGCGCAAGATGCGGCTGATGGGCAACCCCCGGCGCATGCCCAGCATGGCCGGCTACGGCCTGGAAATCACCGGCTATCTGAGCAAAGACAGCCTCAAGAACTGAAGGACACCGCATGCAAGGAGCAGACAAGGGTCACGCGCCAGTGCTGTTGCAGGGGCAAGGCCTGCGCATCGGCCTGGTGCAGGCGCGCTTTAACGCGGACATCACCAATGCGCTGGCCGCCGCTTGCACGAGCGAGCTCAGGGCGCTGGGGGTCGAGCAGATCACCCACCTCCAGGTCCCCGGCGCGCTCGAAGTGGCCAGTGCCCTGCAAGCGCTGGCCGCGCAGCAGCGCTTTGATGCCCTGATCGCGCTGGGCTGCATCATCCGCGGCGAGACCTACCACTTTGAACTGGTGGCCAACGAGAGCGGCGCCGCCGTCACCCGCGTCGGCCTGGACCACCGGCTGCCGATCGCCAATGCCATCTTGACCACCGAAGACCTGGCGCAGGCGCAGGCCCGGCAAGACGAAAAAGGCCGCGACGCGGCGCGTGTGGCCGTCGAGATGGCGCGTTTGCTGCAAAGCCTCAAGCCCTCATG